>CBCSOX010000113.1:0-8606 GCA_965141735.1 uncultured Oscillospiraceae bacterium
AGTCAACTAAATACAATCCCATATAATAACGTTATTGACAAAGAGAATGATATGCGTTATAGTATTACAAAGGGGTTGAATTGAAATGAACACCAATGAACGCATCTCAGTTTTAATTGAAACACTGGGTATTCGCCAGAAAGATTTTGCTGATAAGATACACTTGAAACCAAACACCCTGTCTATGATCAAAAGCAATAAACGCAATGTGACTGAACGGGTCATTCGGGATATCTGCCGGGAATTTCACGTCAATGAGACTTGGCTCACCAAAGGCGAAGGGGAAGTCTTTCAGCCTGAGGAACACGATGCAATTGATGAAATGATCAAGCAGTACCGCCTCAATACCAGGGACCGGGAGATCCTGCACTATTTCGTCCGCATGGCACCCGAAAATCGAGAGCTGTTTTATCGCTTTATCTCTTCGATCAGTCAAAAGTGAGTTTTTAGGAAAGGGGAGCACCCTTCCCAAGTTTTTTTACCAATCATTTTTCACCGAGGGGCCGGCGCTCATGTTGCCGAGCCCCTCATTCTTTTTACTCAGAAGAAAGCTCTTGATCAGCCTGTCTTTATTTTGAAAAAAGCTTGACAAATCTTGCTGTTTGATATATTATTAATCCTATAGTAATAATATGGTATAGGAGGTAACGTCTATGTCGAACTATCAATTTGAAACTCTACAGGTTCATGCCGGTCAAGAGGTTGACCCGACAACCCGTTCCCGTGCAGTCCCCATCTACCAAACCACATCCTATGTCTTTGAAAACTCGGAAAACGGCGCTGACCTTTTTGCACTCAAAACGCCAGGGAACATTTACACCCGCATCATGAACCCGACAACCGACGTATTTGAAAAAAGGGTTGCAGCGCTGGAAGGGGGCGCCGGCGCCCTTGCAGTCGCTTCGGGCGCAGCAGCGATCCACTATTCGATCCAAAACCTCGCCAATGCGGGGGACCACATCGTCTCCGCATCCACCGTGTACGGCGGGACCTACAACCTCTTTGCCAACACACTGCCCCACAGCGGGATTTCCACCACCTTTGTTAACCCAGACGATCCACAGAACTTTGAAGCGGCAATAAAAAACAACACCAAAGCGTTTTTCGTCGAGTCTCTCGGCAATCCGAATGGAAACATCGTAGACCTTGAGGCGGTTGCAGACATCGCCCACCAGCACGGCATCCCGGTGATTGTGGACAATACCTTTGCAACCCCCTACCTCTTCCGCCCGATTGAGCACGGTGCGGACATCGTCGTCCACTCGGCGACAAAGTTCATCGGCGGACACGGAACCAGCATCGGCGGGATCCTCGTGGACAGCGGAAAATTCGATTGGGCGGCCTCTGGGCGATTCCCCAATTTCACCAAACCGGAACCTGGTTACCATGGAATTGTCCCAGTCGAAGCGTTCGGAGAGCTGGCGTACCTGCTGCGCGCGCGGGTTGTACTGCTGCGGGACACTGGCGCGGCGCTCAGCCCATTTAACGCATTCCTCTTTCTGCAGGGGCTTGAAACCCTTTCCCTGCGTCTGGAACGCCACAACGAGAACGCGCTCAAGGTGGTTGAATTCCTCAGCAACCATGCCCAGGTGGAACATGTCCACCATCCGTCTCTTCCCTCCAATCCCTACCACAGTCTCGCCCAGCGGTATTTCCCCCGCTATCAGGGCTCAATTTTCACCTTCCAAATCAAAGGGGGGTCGGATGAGGCAAAGAAGTTTGTCGATTCCCTAAAACTCTTTTCCAACCTCGCCAACGTCGCTGATGCGAAATCTCTCGCGATCCATCCCGCGAGCACGACCCATTCCCAGCTCACCACAGAGCAGCTGGAAGCGGGCGGGATTTTTTCCAACACCATTCGCCTCTCGATTGGGATTGAGCATGCGGCCGACCTGATTGCAGATCTAGGCCAGGCGTTTGAAGCAATTCGGTAAGCTGCACCAGCCCGGCTGTATCTGCCGGGCTTTTCTTTTCCAGGAAATCGTAATTCCAGTTGCAGCAGCTCGAGCTGTTTGAGACAATCCAGTCATTTGAAATTGCTCGGCTATGTTTGCTGGGCAGTTGCTTTTCCAGGAAACAGTAGTTCTCGTTGCAGCAGCTCGAAGGGGATGGGTTTTTGAAAACATTCTCTGCCTTTCGGGAGGCATTGAACATGCGGCGGACCCGATCGGGATTCTGATCCAGCTGGTTGAGGCAATCCGATTATTTGAAACTGCCCGGCAGTGGTATGCCGGGCAGTTTCTTTGTTCAGCAAAAGGTTATTCGGGTTTGGAAAATCGCATCAGGGAAAATCGGTTTTTGTCAAATACGAGGGCCCCCTCGTCTCTCAGTCTACCCAGTTCACGTGACATCGCGCTGCGCTCGACTGAAAGATAGTCGGCGAGCTCCTGACGGTTAAACGGGATGCAAAAGCTTTCGCTTCCCGCTAAAATCGCCTGGGAGGAGAGGTAGGAGAGCAGCTTTTCCCGAGTAGAGCGTTTGACAATATGTTTGATTTTTTCGGTAAGCATCCTGTTTTTCTGCGCGAGTATTCCGAGCATATTTTGAATGAGGCGTGTATGAAACGAACAGCTACCCGGGCAGGCAATCAGGATTTTCCGGAAATCGAGCAGCAGAAGGGCTGACGGACCGCTCGCCACCACGCTGACTGGGAGGGGCTGTGAATCTCCAAAAGCAAACGACTCCCCAAAGATTTCACCCGGGACAGCCCTCGCAAGAATCGCCCGGTTGCCCCAGTAATCCTCCTGGATCACATCGACTCCACCTGAGAGCACAACCCCGATTCGGCTTGGTGTTTCTCCAGCGGACCAGATATATTCCCCTTTTTGGCACTGCATTTGTTCCGCACCAAGACAGGCGAGCAGATCGGAGAGCTCGTCCTGATCAATCCCTGAAAAAAGCGGACAGTGCGGTAGGATGGAATCATTTTTCATTGTTACACCCTCCTATTGTTGCAAAAACAACAGACTTATTTTTAAAAGTATACTATACTGTCGTTGTCAGGTCAACAACCAAGCGAGAAAGGATGACGAATATGATTCGTAGAATGATAGAAATAGATGCGGAAAAATGCAACGGCTGCGGCGCGTGCGCACAGGCATGCCACGAGGGCGCGATCGGGATGGTCAACGGCAAGGCGGTTTTGCTGCGGGACGATTACTGTGATGGACTGGGCGACTGCCTTCCCACCTGTCCCACTGGGGCAATCACCTTTGTGGAACGCGAAGCAGCCGCCTATGACCCTGAGGCGGTCAAACGTCACCAACAGGGCGGGGGATGCCCTGGATCACAGCCACGCAGCCTCTCGCAATCCTCAGAGGATGTCGGGGCAACCCCAGTGCCATCTCAACTTTCCCAGTGGCCAGTGCAGATCAAGCTTGTCCCGCTGCAGGCGCCTTATTTTACAGACGCTGACCTGCTCATTGCCGCCGATTGCACCGCATTTGCCTACGGGAACTTCCACAGTGAATTTCTGCGGGAGAGGATTGCACTCATCGGTTGTCCCAAGCTGGACAGTGTGGACTACACCGAGAAGCTCACCGAAATTCTTCGGCAAAACAGCATCCGCAGCATCACTGTGGTGCGCATGGAGGTACCGTGCTGTGGTGGAATCGAGCACGCCGCGCGCCAAGCTGCCCAGCAGTGCGGAAAACAGATTCCTCTGGAGATCATTACCCTTTCGATCAACGGGCAAAAATTAGGGTAACTCGCACCGCACATTCTATAAAAAGCCATCCGGTATTTTGAGCCGGATGGCTTTTTATTTCCCAGGCAATCAGTAGGCAACGTTTCCATAACTTAATGACTGCGATGATCAAAAGAGATGGCTCGACAGGACACCAGTCGTCCCTAAAACCGTCTGTTGGACCGCCGGACTTGGGCAGGTGTGTCCACATTTATCACCCGTCAAAATCGCAAGCGAAACAATCCATCTTAAAACCATCATCTTTTCTGGGCCTCCACTGTCTACGGATGAAGTTGGATTCGCCTGCCCCGACACCGCCCGCTTCAGCTATGGTATTCTGCCTGATCTGCATTACGCGGCAATCCGCTGACCGGCTCTCGTTCTTTCAACGCCTTTTACAGAGATCTCTGCTACTACAGCTCCAACTCTGTTCATCCGGACAAATTTTATCCCTTTTCTCACCCAATTTTCTGAATTAAGATCGAGCTGCGGTTTGTGGCCTGGTTGTCGACGCCGGTTCCCGCAAGACTGTCCACGGTGGAGGATTTGTTGCGCAGCGAAACGATGGCCCCCGCCGGTATGCTTGCGATGAAAAAACCACTGAGCAGAACCCGTTCGGTGTCTGCCAACCCGGAGGAATAACTTCCAAAAAAGGAAAGTGGATTTTCAATCCCATCGATCGCCACAGCGTAGGCAGCGTTAATCACTCCATCGCTCGGACGCAGCATGACCTCGTAGTCAATCCGGTAAATTCCGGGGGTATCTACAGTGATTACCGAACTCCCGCGGGTAAAGGTAAAATCTCCAGATTGATATGCCAATAAGAAGGGGACCGCTTCCTCCGGCGCTACCTGCTGCCCTCCTCCATTATACACTGCGTTAAAATAGGCGGGCTCAACGCCTGGACCCGTCGGTCCAGTGGCACCTGTATTCCCCTGGGGACCTGCCACCCCTTGTGGGCCTGTCGGGCCGGTTGTTCCCATCATCCCCTGCGGACCTGTTGGGCCGGTTGCTCCCACTATTCCCTGCGGGCCTGTTGGGCCGGCTGCTCCCATCATCCCCCGCGGGCCTGTTGGACCAGTTGAACCCGTTGTTCCTGGAACTCCCTGCGGCCCTGTCTGTCCAGCTGGTCCCTGAGGCCCGGGAATCGGCACCGGGCAGCAGCACCGACCGTCTGTATAAATCTTCATTATCGGTCCTCCTCACAAGTATATAACTATCCTATGAGCTCCTGTCCGGTAATGTGCCCAGAAACCAACAGCTAAAATTAACATATCATCTGTATTGCAGAAAATACGCTTGAAATTCAGTTTTATTTGAAATTGAAACTCTGGCTGGATGAAATTTTGGGCTTCTTTTGGTATCCAAAACAAAGTTGTTCCCGGTTTCGTTCTTCATACCTGACTCTGTAAGAAAAAATTGCTTCCAGAAGAACCGATTTGACCGGTAGAATTGTTTCGGAAATATACAAAAAATCTGATATATAATAGATATCCGCCGGCATAGCCAGCGGTTTTTCTAATGCGGGTATAACCCGCTGATACTGGCAGCCATTGCAATGGCATAAACAACCCGACATCTGCAAAAGTTTATTACTTGCTCCCTTAAAAGGGTCTTTGTATTCTCTAAATGCTAGTTGATCCTGAAGCCTATCTTCTTCCAATTTCTTTTGAATGTATTCCGCGATCTTTTTAGTATTTATTCCTACCGTATCTACGTAATATCCACGACACCAAAAAGATCTGTTTCCGTGCTTGTACTTCAAGTTGGCATGTCTCTCATATATAATCAAGCTACTTTTCCCTTTCAGAAATCCCATAAAACTCGATACGCTCATCTTTGGCGGTATTTCTACCAGTATATGTATACAATCAGGACATACTTCTGCTTCTATTATTATCACCCCTTTCCATCCGCATAGTTCTCTTAGTATTTTTCCTATTTCTGCTCGTTTCTCTTTATAAAAAATTTTCCTTCGATACTTTGGCGCAAACACTATATGATATCTGCATTTCCATGTCGTATGTGCTAAACTTTTATTATCATTCATCTGAATGTCCTCCTTTTGGTGTCCCTTGCAGTTGCCAGACCGCAAGCCTATTCTACACCAAAAGGAGTTTTTTGCCCTTTTCATCGCTAAAGCTTTTTCCGCTCCACCGGCACAGTCGGCGCTGTTCTTCCGAATCGGGAAATGGATTTGACCAGTATATGGTCAATCCTTCCAGCTCGGCAGTCCCGCATCAGGCGCTTAAAATCATCGCGCTTGTCGGCTCTGGTGCCAATTATACCCTCGTCGGCATAAATGTCAACGAATTCCCAATCGTTGTGGGCTTGTATCAGTTGAGTAAAATATTCGACCTGCGCGGAAAAGGAATTCAACCGGTCGTCGGAGTCGCTGCTCACACGAGCATAGGCGCAAACCCAGATTTTCTGTTCTTGTGGCCTTATCGTAGGTTCTATGATCTGTACCTGCGGCATTCTCCTCACCTCCCTTTCTGCGCTTTCTTGGTCGGCATCTATTATGACCACCCCGCAGCAACAACACTACCACAACAGCTGACACAAAGCTATCACGACAAGCACTAAATATCGTATCTCAAAACCCGGTATCTTTCGGGAATAGCAACAGCCGCTTTCTTATAATTTTCAGAGGTGATAACGCCATCGGCCAGCATCTTTTTCAAGGCAGAAAGCGCTACATAATATTTGATTTCATTGACCACGGTAAGGGCTGGCGCTTTGGGATTGTTGGTAACACGCATAAATTCAGCCCCCTTTACCCCGGCAAATAAAGGCCCTTTTGGACCGCCCTCTGGAAAAAGTGGTTTTCCAGCCCTTTGATGTAAAGTTCATACCGCAGGTCGCTTTCGGTGGTGATCAGTACCACATCGTGATCCTGCAAAAATTTCAGTATTTGAATCAGGATGGCAGGCTCGTGGCTCAGACGGGTTAAATCCCGAACAAGCACAGCGCGGGCAAAGCCGCATTGTACTGCCCGCATCATCTGCTTCAGGCCCATCCGGGCCATGCTTCTGCCAATGCCCATATCCTGAGAAGTCCCTACAACCGTATATTCTCGGCGCTCGGATTCCTCCAAGAGATTCCGTATCTGCTGAATCAGGACAAATATCCTTTTATCGCTGCGGCGGCTGTATAACCACATGAGTCGGTCAGCATAGGGGAATCCCATCGTTTCTGTTTTTCTGTTTATCTATGGCAAGCTCCTTTATTATATAGTTGTAAGGTGATTTTTATCTGTCCCAGCCCTTCTCTTTTTGCCTTCTCTGCTGATTTAGAAGGTTGGTGTACTCCGCGTATCCGTTATCATCCAGTTCCTTCAATTTTTCTGGATAAAAACGATATTCGGGATAAACTGCAAATCCGCTGCGTTCAATTCGGCTGGTAGGCTTGCTAAGACCGTTCTTTTTTATCCAGGTCAGAATTTCTACCCCCAAATTATTGGTGTCGATAAAAGCACTGCCTTTTCCAACAGAGCATCCCAGATTAACGGTGAGATCACCCCACGGTTCCGGTTCCCCTTGGCTCCAATCCGCCAGCATCAGGGCCAGATTCCCATCATTGTAATAGGAACGCACCGCAGCTCTAAGGATGCTTTTTCCCCTTGCCATGACAATTCTAAAAGGGCTTTACCGCTGAGAATATCCCGGTATTTTTTGTCACTGTAACCATTCCAACGTAGATAGTTCCAATCCGGCCTGGGGCATTCTTCCGCGAGCGCCAACTCTTTGGATACGGTTTTCAACTGCGGGACAGGGATGTCACCCATCTGAGCCTTGGCATAAATATGTATAACACTTATTTTACCGCGTGGAGAACGGGGATGTCAGAGGGAAAATTTGTTTCTTATGAAGGGTGGCTTATAAAAGCAGTTCTTAAGCCTCTGCCGCCGGTCTGACTACCGCTGTTGGACCTAAAGCGGGCCTTGCTTTCGCAAAACGACAAAATTATCACTGTATTATCTTATCAAATTGCTAAATACTTTTATTATACTCTTGCCGATATGCGAAGGTCAACAGGCTAAAATATAGCTATACACGAAATGAAAAAATGGGGGGTGATAGGATGTTTGATTTTGGAAACCACCTGCGGATGCTGCGGGAGAAGTACGGGATTTCTCAGGAGGAGCTTGGACGCCGGGGCGTCAGGGCCGGTTCGGTCATCAGCAATTATGAAAACAACCTCAAAGTTCCCACGTTGGACGTCCTCACCACAATGGCAGTAATTTATAATGTGTCGTTGGACTATCTGGTCGGCTTCGACAAGAAAAATCAGGTACAGCTGAACGATATGACGGATCGGCAGCGTGAACTGATCCACCGGTTGGTAAAGGAACTAAAAGAAAGTACAGAGCCAAAGAACGGCGGTTTATCCGCGGATCAACAGGAAATTTTAAATCTGCTTATGCAGAAATTTGCTTGATAATCTCTGTATTAAGAAGCGTTTATTGCCGCCTAACCAATTCATACAACCAAAGACGAACTTTATAGAAGAACCGTAAAATGAGGGTGTGACGGAAAGTCACCCCCTCATTTTGCTGTCTTTACGGGTAATTGGTACCCATTTTGCTATTATACGGAGTTTCGCATATAATAGAAGCAACAGACTGTACGAGGCGTTTACAGAGTGGATTACATTTCAGTAAAGCAAGCCGCGGAAAAATGGGGCATTTCGGAGCGGCGCGTACATGAACTGTGCGAAACAGACCGTATGCCCCGCGCAGAACGCTTCGGATATGTATGGGCGACTCCAAAGAACGCGGAAAAACCAGCGGACAGGCGAAGAAAAAATACAAATTAGAACCCTTCATTTCATATACCCTCCATATCCATATGGTATCCTAAAACAGGAGGTGTTCCTATGGCGACGCTACTGATCGTTGAAGACGATAAAAAGACCAACG
>CBCSOX010000114.1:0-8600 GCA_965141735.1 uncultured Oscillospiraceae bacterium
GTCGACGTGGACGCGTTTGTGGTGCGCAACCGGGTGGAAACGCCCGGCTCGGTCGCCAAAGTGCTGACCGTCACCCAGCCGCAGCAGGGGGAGACCCAGCTCACCATGCCGGTTGTCCCGAATGGATTTGAGATTTTGCTGACCGCGTCGAGCGACGAATCGGTGATTTCGCTCAGCGGCGCAATCACCCCGCAGGAAACCGAGCGGGAGGTTGCACTCACCTTTACCGTCTCCAAGGACGGCCTTTCCGCTCAGGCGGTGCGCACTGTGACAGTTCCCGCGCGCCCCGTCGCCGCTGAAACAGACAAAACCATCCTTGAAAAAGTGATCGCATATGCAGAGCAGGCCAAAGCAGGCAGCGAGTATCAAGGGGCGATTGAAAGCGTCAGAAATTCCTTTGACGCCGCCTTCACAACTGCCCAGGCAGTCTGCGGCAGTGCGGTTGCCACCCAGCCGGAAATTGACAGCGCCTGGATCTCCCTGATGGAGCAGATTCACCGGCTCGGCTTCCAGGCGGGTGACAAGACCCAGCTCACCTCGCTGACTGCTTATGCGGAGGGTCTTGACCTGACCCAGTATGTGTCGGCGGGACAGGAGGTGCTCGCCGCAGCGCTTCAAACAGCACAGGAATGTCTCGGCGACGGCGATGCGCTGCAAGGGGATGTCGAACAGGCGATGGAAAACCTCCTCAACGTGCTGCTCGGCCTGCGCCTGAAGGCGGACAAGAGCCTGCTTGCGCAGGCGCTTTCCCAGGCGTCTCTCATCGATCCGGACGCATACACCCCCGCTTCGGTGGAAACCTTCAACCGCGCGCGGGCAGAGGCGGAGAACGTGATGAACAATCCCGCTTTGACTGCTGAAGAGGATCAGGCGGCGGTCGACGCTGCGGCCGAGTCTCTTCTCGCGGCAATGCAGGGGCTGGTTCGGGTGGACGGAGCGGTCCGTGGAACTCAACAGACCGCACAGGCACAGAGATCGCCCGCCACCGGCGAGACCCTGCCGGCAGCGGCGGCACTGCTGCTCCTCGCTGCGGGCGCATGTCTGATGTTCCGCAAAGAGAAATAAATGGAATTCTCTGAGCAGATGCAAAAGGTTGTGTCTGTCGTTTTTGCACCGCTTTGCTCAAACATCATCGGTTTGTGCTCAGCAAAGTTTGCACAGCTGTGTAAGAGCCAGCCTTTTGGCAATCCACTGTGATGATCCCCCTCCCATCAGATGGGAGGGGGATTTTGAATCTCGAAAGCAGCTGTAAGAAAGCCCTGATAGATGAAGATGACATGGTTCTGTTAAGAAAACGTGCATATTTGATCCGTATAGTTGGTAGAATGAACTCGTCTCAAAGACTATAATAGATCGAGAAAGATAAGGAGGAAAAAACAATGAATTTAGGGAACAGCTTATTTCAGGCGAGAAAAAAATGCGGATTATCCCAAGAGGAGGTGGCAGAAAAACTGGGCGTGAGTAGACAGACTGTTTCAAAATGGGAGACCGATGAAACGATCCCAGATATTCGTCAATCGAAAAAAATGGCGTCATTATACAATGTGTCATTGGATGAACTGGTTGATATTGATATAAAAGAGATACAAGACACCATTGATAAAACAAGTGAAGAAACAGAAGAAAAAATCAACTGGACAAATGCGTGGGGGAAAAAGTATCCTATTTTGCTGCAATACCAAAATATTGTAAATATTCCTAACTATGCCTGCAGGATCAGCGAAATGCTGGACGAAATAGAGCAGGAATATCAATTGAGTAAACTGGATGCAATGTTAGTTCTTAAGGATGTTTTATATCATGTCTGGAAAAATCGTAAGGAGGAAACAAAGCGCTAACTTTCTGCTTGCTAATTGTAGTTCATATAGGAAGACATCAAGGAAAAGCTCGTACAAACACTCTGTTTTGTGCGAGCTTTTCTAGGTATAAACGTCTTTTTGCTGAGCTGTTTAAGTCTCTCAAGAGATTTATGTGCGAAAGGGAGAGATACAAGACAGTTCCTCTATCGGTATAAATCCATAAAAACAGAGATTATTTCGATTATATATTGTTGATAAAAGATAAATTTATGGTATAATAGACACGAACCGGGTCTGTTTGGAAAGATTTTCTTTTGATCTGGTGAATCATGCCGCGGCGGGGAGCTTCGGCAGAAAAGGGGGACAGACAACAAACACAAAGAGAAGGAGACAGCAAACAAAAAGGGGGATTTTATGTGAACAAACGAATCAAAGGTATTTTACAGCGGATGATTCCCTGCGTGCTCATTGCCGGACTTTTGACAACCACCGGCCTGCCGCAGGCGATAGCGCAGGAGGAAATTTCCCAACCGCTGAGCGTGTGCGCGCCGCTGACCAACGGGGTGGATAGCCCTGAGGCAGTCGATCCCGGAGCGCCGCAGTTTTCCTGGAAACTCACTTCGGGACAGAGGGACGTCCGGCAAGCTGCCTATCAGATCGTCCTGAGCGATGCACAGGACAAACTGATGTGGGACAGCGGCAAAGTGTCGTCAGACAACTCCTCCGGCGTACTCTATACTGGGGAAGAGCTCTGTTCGAATACCTTTTACACCTGGAAAGTCCGAGTGTGGGACAACCGTGGGGAGCAGAGCGAATTCAGCGAACCCGCACCCTTTCGGGTAGGACTTGCAAAGTCGGACTGGACGGCGAGCTACATCTGGGACGGGAGCGAAAACCAAAACGATTTCGCCTATTTCCGCAAGGGCTTCCAGATCGATAAGCCGGTGCAGGAGGCGGTAGTCTACACCTCGGCGCACAACGACTACCAGCTCTACCTCAACGGGGAGCCGGTCGGGGTAGGCCCCGCGCGGAGCGACCCCTACAGCTACGGGCAGTACTGCGCCTACGACGTAACCGATCTGCTCGAGCAGGGGGACAACGCGTTTGCCGCCCTCGCGCACTGGCACGGCGTCTGGTCGGATTCCGGGGTGAATGCCGAGCCCGCCTACATCCTCGAGGCCCGCATCCGGTACGAGGATGGGACGAGTGAGACAATCAAGACGGATGAGAGCTGGAAATGCCAGCCAACCACCCCGTACATCGAGGAAAACCCGGTGTATTTCGGCTTTTACGGCGGGGTGAACAACCGGGCGAGCATCCAGTACGACGCGCGGCGGGAGCTCCCGGGGTGGAACACTGCTTCGTTCGACGATTCAAGCTGGCAGGCCGCCCAGGTCGTTGACCGGCAGGATTACAATCTCTATGCTCAGTTGGTCGCGGAGCAGGCTGAGATGGAGAGGATTGCCCCGGTTTCGGTACAAAAGCAAGGGGAAAACTGGGTGGTGGACTTTGGCAAATGCCTCACCGGCTGGCCGGAGCTCAAGTTGCACGCCAATCAGGCAGGGGATTCTGTCAAGGTGCAGTACTGGGAGGTTGAACAGGGCTGGGGCGACGCCGGCTACGACAGCTATCTCTGCGCGGGCGGCGAGGAGACCTTCAAGGCCCCCTATGTGCGCCACACCAGCTTCCGGCTGCTCGAGATCTCGGGCTATTCGGGTGAGCTCACCGCGGACGACGTGCGGGGCATTGTCGCCTATTCCTCTGTGGACAAGCAGGGGGAATTCTCCTGCTCAGACGATCGGCTCAACGCAGTCTACGAGATGTGCGAGCGGTCGGGCCGGCAAAACATCCAACAGGGGATCATCAGCGTCGACGCCAACCGAGAGCAGAGCCCCTGGACCGCCGACTCATGGAACATCGGCGTGGGCTGCCTCTACAACCACCAGGACACCATGCTCATCGACAAGATCATCAAGGATTACGCGGGTGAACAGCTGGAGAACGGCAACTTCCTGACCTGCTCCCCGGCAAAGGATTACCGCTCCGAGATGGCGGAATGGTCGCTCTACTGGCCGATGCTGCTGTGGGAGCAGTACCTGTTCAGCGGCGACACCGGGCTGCTGCGCGACTATTACCCCAACCTCACCGAATTTCTTAACTACATCGGCCACACCCGCAATCCCGGCACCGGGCTGTACAACCCGCCCGGCTGGCGCGCCTCGGATTACGCGGGGGGAAGTCTGGAAAACGGCGGGGAGAACATCGCCACCAACAGCCAGATTTATCAGGTCCTGGGGATTGCCGCAGAGATCGCCCGGCTTGTTGGGCAGGACGCTGACGCGCAGTCCTATTCCCAGGCGGCAGCAGAGCTCAAAAACGTCGTCAACCGCAATCTTCTGGTGGACGGGCGGAAATACCGCACCACCCCGTCGAGCGGACAGATCCATCCGCTCGGAACAGCCTGGGCCCTCCGCTCCGGTATTGTCCCCGCCGCGTTTGAGCAGCGGGTGACCGAGTGGCTCGCGAGTCAGAAAGGAAACTACGACGTGGGCGGCTACGGGGGCGACGCGCTCTACAGCGGCCTCTACGAAGCCAGCCTCGGCAAAATCGCGACTGAGGACTACGCCCGGTACGACCAGATGCTTGAGAAGAACAACACCAACTGGGAGTCATTCGGGGCGCTTAGCCCAGACAACATGGGCAACCATGCCTGGACAGCGTATCCCTCCTACCTCCTGCCCAAATATGTGGGAGGCGTCCAGCCCACCAGCGGCGGATTTGCGACCTTTGACGTCAAACCGGTCACCGGGGGGCTGACCTGGGCAGAGACCACCGTTCCCACCGCCCGAGGCGAGATCCGCACCCGGTGGGAGAGTCTCGACGAAGCGCATCTCACTCTGAACGTCACAGTTCCCGCCAACACAGTGGCGAAGATCTATCTGCCTGACAACGACATGGATGCTCTGATTGTCACTGAAGGGGGAATCCCGGTGTTTGCGGATGGAGCGTTCCTCCCCGGCGTGGACGGCCTGCACGACGGCGTCCGTACCCAGGGTTATGTTGTTTTTACAGCGGGAAGCGGGGAGTACTCCTTTGCTGTTTCGGGCAATCCCCTGCACACCCCTGACCCCGGGGAGGAGCAGCCGGAAACAGGCATCATCCTCGACGACAGCCAGGCGATTTTTGAGGGCAACTGGGTCTACGAGACCGCCTCGAACCACAGCGACCGCTATGGGGACGGCTTCCACTACAGCCCCTGGGTCTCGGGTGAGCCGACTGCCCGCGCAACCTACTCCGCCACAGTCGAGCAGGCGGGCCGATACAGCGTCTACGCCTGGTGGGGCACTCATCCCAACCGGGCGACCGACACCCCCTACACCATCCGCTGCGGGGACAGTGTGGAAACCGTCCGTGTCAACCAGGAGGTGAACGGCGGGCAGTGGAACCTGCTCAGCACCTACGACGTTCCGGAAGGCGGCACGGTGACGGTGGAAATCACCAACGACGCGAATGAATACGTCATCGCCGACGCGGTGCGGATCGCACCTTTTGAAGAGACGCAGCCCGACACCTACACCCCGTTCCAGCAGCTCCAGCTTTTTGTCTACGAGATGGAAAAGGCGGACACCGGCAACTGCACCCGCCCGTCCATTCTGGCGGCATTTCAGCAGGCACTGCGCGATGCACAGGCGCTGTGCAGCCAACAGGAGCCCGACGAACAGGAGGTGCTGTGGGCGCAGGACGCTCTCGAAGCCGCTTACCAGGCGGTCCTTGCGCACCAGCGGGACAATCTCGCGCTTGGAAAGCCGGTTTCTGCTTCGGAGGAAGTGCGCGCCAACGGGCTGTGGGGCTGTGAATACCTCACCGACGGCTTCAAGGCAAAGGACAACAGCTCCCGCATCGGCTACACAACCAAAGACTACACCTCTCCAGATCTGGAAACCCCGATTGATATCACCATTGACTTAGGCACAGTTCAGACAATCCGCGAGATCGTCCTCACCCCCCGCCTGAGCGCGGTATCCTGGGAGGGCAAGACCGCCAACTTCCCCCGGGACTATGAGATTCAGCTCAGCGACGACGGGACGCAATACCGCACCGTCTGTGCGGTGACCGATCAGCAGGACCCGCAGCTCGCCCCGGTGAGCTGCCGAATTGACCCCACTCAGGCGCGGTTTATCCGGCTGCACATCACCCGGCTCGGCGAATACGCGGGGGATGAGGGGCTGCTTGAAAACCCAACGCCCTATCGCCTTCAGCTCTCCGAGATTGAAGTATTCAGCGAACCGGCCTACTGCCAGGTAGAGCTGTCCTACAACGCGGAGGGCGGATCGGTTGAGGGAGATACCGAGCTGCCCGAAGGGGAGCAGGCGTCGCTCACCGCATGCCCCAACCCCGGCTGGGCGTTCCGCGGCTGGTACAGCGGGAATATCCTCCTGAACAAAGAGCCCACCTACCGCTTCACCGCTGCCGCTGGTTTGAATCTGACCGCCCTGTTTGAGCCGGAGGAGCCCGCGCCCACTGACTCCGACAAGACGATTCTCGAGCGGGTGCTCGCCTATGCCCAGCAGGCCCGGGAAGGCGGGGAGTACGCCGGCGCGATTCCCAGTGTCAAAACAAGCTTTGACGCAGCTTACAGCGAGGCGCAGCGGATCTATGCTGATCAAGGAGCAGATCAGGAGGCTGTCGATCGGGCGTGGATGGCGCTGCTGACGGAAATTCACAAGCTTGGTTTCCAGGCGGGGCAAAAACAGCAGCTTGAGGTTGTCCTGGGGTTTGCCGGCAGTCTCGACCTGAAGCAGTATATCCAGAATGGTCAGCTTGAATTCAAGCAGGTGCTGAGCCAGGCAAACGCCTGTCTGGCAGACGCCGACGCGCTGCAGGGCGAAGTGGATGAGGCGGTGGAGACGCTGCTCGAAACAATGGCAAAACTTCGTCTCAGAGCGGATAAATCCCTGCTCCAAGCGGTACTCGCTGAGGCGGAGGCTGTCGATCCCACCCTCTACACCGCGGAGAGCCGAGCTGTGTTCAACGAAGCCCACCAAGCGGCGAAAACGGTAAATCTGCAGGAGGATGCCTCCCAGCAGGAGGTGGATGAGGCCGCCTCTGGACTTTCTGCAGCGATCAGCGCACTGACCGCAGCGCCAGAAATACCGCAACGCGGCGGTTCACCGCAGACACAGAGTAGCAGCGCACGGACGGGGGATGCATCGGCAGCCGCAGCTGCCCTATTTTCCCTGATAGGTGCAGCCATTGTTCTGAAGAAAAAGAAACAGTAGGTCATCCTCTAAACATCCCCCGCGGCCGGTCCAACTGGCCCGCGGGGGATGTTTGTTTTTACCGAAGCCCCTGCTGTGGAACGCTTTCCCTGTTTTGATTTTCAGATGCTTCGATCGGCAGAAACAGGTTGTACGCCAAAATTTAAAAATTGAATTTGTACAAAACGCGCAATGGTTCACAAAAAATGTCTACTATTGAACGAGAATAAACCAGCCTTATTCGTCAGATTTGCTATAATAGTAGTGGGCAGCTGCGCCATTGTTAGTCAGTGCGCATGCTGCTTAACCAAAATGTGGGATAGAATAATAAGGAGGTTTCGAATGAAAAACAAAACAAAGTTCCCGTTCAAACGCGCTGTCGCCGCTGTGATTGCCGTGGTGATGGCATCCCAGCTCGCGCTGACCGCGTTTGCACAGCAGCCGGTGTCCGCGGATGCCGCGCCGGTGGACACCACCGGGACAAAGGAGCTGCGCCTGTGGTACGACGAGCCCGCGCCTGACTCGGACAATGGCTGGGAGCAGTGGTCGCTTCCCCTCGGCTGCGGCTACATGGGGGCGAATGTCTTCGGCCGCACCGACACCGAGCGCATCCAGATCACCGAAAACAGCCTGGCAAACCCCTACCGGCCGGGGCTCAACAACTTCTCCGAGGTGTACATTGACTTCAACCACGCGAATCCCTCCAACTACACCCGCGACCTCGACATCCGGGAGGCAGTCGCCCATGTCAACTATGACTGGGAGGGGACCACTTACACCCGCGAGTACTTCACCAGTTACCCGGACAAGGTGATGGCCATCCGGCTGAGCGCGTCCGACGCGGGCAAGCTCTCGTTTACCCTGCGCCCGACGGTGCCGTTTGTCAAGGACTACAACACCACTCCCGGCGACGGAATGGGCAAGAGCGGCTCGGTTTCCGCCGAAGGGGACACCATTACCCTCTCGGGCAACATGCACTACTATGACATCGATTTTGAAGGCCAGCTCAAGGTGATTCCCACCGGGGGCACCATGCGGGCAAACAACGATGAAAACGGAGTCAACGGGACGATCACTGTGGAAAATGCCGACAGCGCGGTCATCCTCATGGCGGTCGGCACCAACTACCAGATGGAGAGCCGGGTGTTCACCGAGCCGGACGTCAAGAAAAAACTCGACGGCTACGAGCATCCCCACGCCAAGGTGACCCAGTACATAAACGACGCCGCCCAAAAGAGCTTTGACGAACTGCTCGAAGCCCACAAGGCGGACTACCAGCAGTATTTTAACCGCGTCAATCTCAACCTAGGCGCGGAGGTTCCCTCGGTCACGACCGACGTGCTGCTGAACAACTACAAAAAGGGCAACACCAGCCAGTACCTTGACGAGCTCTACTTCCAGTACGGCCGCTACCTGCTGATCGCCTCGTCGAGAAAGGGCACCCTGCCCGTCAACCTGCAGGGCATCTGGAACCGCTACGACCAGTCCGCCTGGAGCGCGGGCTATTGGCACAACATCAATATCCAGATGAACTACTGGCCCG
>CBCSOX010000115.1:0-8588 GCA_965141735.1 uncultured Oscillospiraceae bacterium
CGACGAGATCTCCACCGCCATCCTCACTCTCATTGAGCAGCAGAAGCTCATCGCAGAGGGTGCGGGCGCGGTTGCAGTCGCCGCCGCGCTGTTTAACAAGGTGGATATCAAGGGGAAAAAGGTTGTCTGCCTCGTTTCAGGGGGAAATATCGACGTCACCATCCTCTCCCGGGTGATCAACCGCGGCCTGCTCAAGGCGGGTCGGTCGGCGGATATTACTATCGCGCTCATGGATAAGCCGGGCCAGCTCAAAGGCGTTTCCCAGATCATTGCAGAACTCGGCGGGAACGTCGTCGCCATTCACCACGACCGCGCGGACGAAAGCATGGACATCAATGCCTGTTATCTGCACATTGTGATGGAAACCCGCGACTATGCTCACATCGAGCAGATCAAATCAGCGCTCACGGCAGCTGGATATCAGATCGTTTAATCTTGAAAGGAAGGTTTTTGATATGAAAAAATTGCACACAGCAAAAGCGCCCGAGGCAATCGGGCCGTATTCCCAGGCAGTTGTGGCGGGCGGCATGCTCTACACATCGGGACAGATTGCGATCAACCCGGCGACGGGTGCAGTCGAAGCGGATACAATTGAGGCGCAGACGGAGCAGGTGATGAAAAACCTCGGCGCAATTTTGGAGGAAGCGGGGACATGTTTTGAAAAGGTGGTTAAGACCACCTGCTTCTTGAAGGAAATGGCTGATTTTGCGACGTTCAACGGCATTTATGAACGCTATTTTACCGGAAAACCGGCGCGTTCCTGCGTCGCTGCCAAGCAGCTGCCCAAAGATGTGCTTGTTGAAGTAGAGCTGATTGCAGAGCTGTAAACAGGTCCGCCCGCTGTGTTCGGTACACGGCGGGCACTGTATTTTATCCTCTGTTTCTGCTATACTAAGAACGATGAGGAGTGATTGTATGAACAACGAAAAAAGGGTTTCAGATTCCAAAACAGAGCAGATCCAGATCATCCTGCCACAGCATATCAACGGCTACCGCAGGCTGTTTGGCGGCACCCTGATGGAGTGGGTGGATATTGTCGCCTCGGTGGTGGCGCGCCGGCATTCCGAAGCCGAGGTGACCACTGTCGCGATTGACAACCTTCACTTCAAAGCCCCGGCCTATGTCAATTCCACCGTGATTTTAATCGGCAGGATGACCTATGTGGGCAGGACGTCGATGGAGGTGCGGGTGGATACCTATGTGGAGTCCCTCTCCGGTGAACGGTACAAGGTGAACAAGGCATACCTCGTTTTAGTTGCGCTGGATGAACACGAACGTCCCAAACCCTGCCCGGGACTGATTCTCGAAACCGAGGAGGACAAGCGCGAGTGGGAAGCGGGACAAAAGCGCAACGATCTGCGTAAACAGCGTCGGCTGGAAAAATACTAATTGCGGAACCGACCGCAGCAAAACGCCCTGCTCAGACCCGCTCTTTTGGACTATGCGTCACTTGAATGCCCCATTTTGCTGCGGGTCGCCGTGTTCTCCT
Organism: uncultured Oscillospiraceae bacterium; assembly: GCA_965141735.1. Lineage (GTDB taxonomy): Bacteria > Bacillota > Clostridia > Oscillospirales > Ruminococcaceae > Massilioclostridium. Next base: position 1,490 of record CBCSOX010000115.1, read on the forward strand.
ACTTTAGGATTCCGGTTGTAAACAAACGGTAGAACAACAGGAGGATCAGAATACGGCAGAGGGAAATGTATTTACAGAGTGGTGCAGCCCTGTTCTTTCAGCGGACAAATGGGCTGGACTGTCCATCTCACCTTTTATTGCGGGATTGAATAATACTATGGACCAACGAAAAACGCCGGCGCAGCATCAGTACCGGCGTGTTTTGATTGTATAATCATCCCCGGCTGAGCCGATGGCAGGAAAGAGCATTAGCGAGGAGTATGAAATAAAACATCATTTGATCAAATTAAAGAGCTCCCCGCCCACTGCGCTTAAAAAATGAAAAAGAGGGGATAGATGAATGGCACAAATGGTTCAGCACAGAGCCTGCACAAAAAGGTGTGCCAAACGGAACTGCAAATGTCGTTATGTTTTTGCAAAATACCAAGAGAACTGTGTAACTGGAAACAAGGAAAAGGGATAGAAGCAGAGAGTTGCTCAAATCATTCACACATGCTGGTAGAAATACCACCTAGAATGAGTGTATGAAGTTTCGCATATAGCAGCCCTATAGTAGATGAGCGGCATGGGAACTAGAAGTACGAGCATGGAACAGATAGCCGGATAAAGCACCAAAAAGAGCGCAGGGCAGATTCAAAGGCAGATCAGGTTTCGGAACAGATAACACTTTCAGAATGACCTGATTACGGGCAGCAAGCAACAATGCACACGCAAGCGGCGGATCGTCAAAAGCGCCTTTCAGGCGATTTAAAAATGCCACCGGCGAAGCCAGTGGCATTTTTTGGATTTAAGAAAGTATGCCCAGTTGTGACAGATGATCAGAGGATCATCTGCTGGACAGAGTAACGCAACAGGAAAGAGGGAGCATTTTCTTTAAAAGCTTGAGAAAAAGAGCTATTCTCGTCAAAATCTCCAAATAGGCATTGCATTTTTCGACGGCTGTGTTATAATAAAACTAATTATTACCAAAAGGACGGAACTATCGCTATGCTCAATAAAAATACGACGCATCGGATCGTCTGGACGGCGCTGACTGTCCTGTTTACTCTATTTATTTTCATCAATTCCATGCTGCCAGCAAGTCAGTCGGCTGTGGGCAGCGGAAATGTCCTCGCATTTCTGCAACGGATCATTGGGGAAAACAGCGGTGTCACCGAGCATCTTGTGCGGAAAACCGCCCACTTTGTGGAGTATTTGGTGCTTGGCATGCTGCTCATTCTCACCGCGCGCAGCTATGTTGACCGTATTTTTGAACACATTTTCATCCCGCTGTTTGCCGGCCTCGCTATCCCGGTTGTGGATGAGTTCATCCAGCTGTTTGTTGAGGGTCGCTCTGCCCAGGTGGATGATGTGATGCTCGATTTTGTCGGCGTACTCACTGGCATGGTCGTTGTGCTGCTGGTTGTTTACATTAAAAACCGCTTTTTTAAACGTCGTTGGTGGCGCTGAATCCTGTCGGTCACAAAAGTATTTGGCGGCGCAAAAAGGTCCGGCGATTGGAAAGAATCTTGCCCGCATTGGCTTCATTCCCAGCGCGGTTGCAGCTGTTTGCGGATCGATTTGTTTTATCGGCGTTTAGGGATTGAATAACAGGCTTGTCAAATGATGAGATTCTGTAACGAAGGGTTAAAAAAATCGAGGGATCGTCTGTTGACGTTGCCTCGATTTTTGCTCTGCATTCACTTGCCGAAAGTGTATCATCCACTATGGTACTTTCGGATTGTGTCTGTAAAGATGACCTATGAGAGATTAGGCTCATTTTGCAGATAAAAGTTTTTCAACCGCCTCGTTTTCATTTGAGAGAAAAAACACATCATTTCCTTGATTGCTCTCGTAAATAAAATCCTTTAGTGGCTTGCTTGAATAGTTTGAGAAATCTCCATATACTGCAAATTTTATGTGGTAATTTATAAACTTTTGCAGGATTTCCCCAGCAAGACAAGTGCTCAAAACAAAGAATTCTTCGCAGACAGCTTCTTTATTTAGGGCAATACGGCTGCATTGGGTTTCGTATTGTACAGACATGATAAAATCAAGTGCAGACTGCACGTCAACGATCAGCTTTTCGGCACTGGTCACAACTGCTGCTGAAATTCCATTGTTTTTTATAACTTTTGTTTCCATTTGTTGTACCTCCTGTAGCAATCATTTCTAACATAAAAGCGTTCAGAACATCGTATTCTGAACGCTTATTAAATGCATCGTTACCGCACCCCAGCTAAACTGCCGGAATTGTTTTTTAGTTGAAATACCTCTTTCATTGATATGAGATAGGACTTATTACTGATGGCCAAACTGAAAAAATACAGTGCTTTGGGTTGCATTTCAAAGATGGAAGGCAGGCTGCGAGATGCAGGGGAAATTGTGTGTCGCAGACAGATCGCCACAGTTGTGTGTGGTGCAAAACTCCGATTCAACCGGTGCTGATACAAGCATGAACCAAGGCGCAATGAGCCAACCTATGCAGTTTGCTCCCGCAAAATAGTTCCGGCGCGACGGCGATTGTCCATCAGTTGTTCAGTTCCGCTTTGATTCAGTGCAAAATTTGAAGTTGTGTCTGAACGCACAGTTTAGTGTTGCAAAAAGACCTGCAAGATCTATAGTTTACAGCCGCACTGGGGACAGAAACGAGCGCCTGGCGCGAGTTTGTTGTTGCAGTTCGGGCAGTTGGCCGGCTGTTGAGGCGCACCGCAAGCAGGGCAGAATCTGTCGTTTTCTCCCATGGCGGCGCCGCACTTGGTGCAGCTTTTCCGCTGCGCCTGTTCAGAGGGCGCAGGAGTGCCGCATTTGGGGCAGAATTTTCCCACAGCGGGGATGCTTTCGCCACATTGCACACATCTTTTCGAACCAAACGAGCTGGAGGAACTGGTGGAGCGGAAGGAGGAAAACGCTCGCTGCACCGTCTGGCCGAGCATCTCACCGACACCGAGGCCAACCCCCATGCCTGCAAAGCCGTTGCCGGGATTGCGCGCGGCATCCCGCATGGATTCCGCTGCCTGAAGCTGGGAATACTGGTCAATGGAATCATTCATAATGCCCACGCCGGTGCGTTTGTCGAGCATCTGCTCCACCTCGTTGGGAAGGGAGATGTTTTCAATCTGAAAGCTGAGCAGTTCAAAGCCCAGAGGCTTAAACTTCGCAGCGAGTTTTTCGGTCGATTCGGCGCTGAATTCCTCATACTGTCCCGCCAGGTCGAGCACCGGAATTTTTGAGGAGACGATCACATCGGCAACCACCGTCTGGATCATATTTTTAAATTGTTCTCCAATTGTTTCTGCGGTAAAATAGGGGTTGGTTCCAACGATTTCCCGCAGGAGGAGCTGTGGGTCGGCGACGCGGTAGGAGTAGGTTCCAAAGGAACGAAACCGCACCACACCGAAATCCTGGTCGCGCATCATGATCGGTTTTTTGGTGCCCCAGCGCTGGTTGAGGAATTGCTTGCTGCTGATGAAATACACCTCGGACTTAAAGGGGGAGCGGAAACCGAACTGCCAAGACTTGAGCCTCGTCATCACCGGAAGGTTTTCGGTGGAGAGTTCATAACGGCCCGGGCCGAAGACATCGGCAATGATTCCTTCGTTGATAAAAACAGCGATTTGACTTTCGCGCACCGTCAGCTGCGCGCCCATTTTGATGTCGTTGTTGTGGTGAGGAAACCGGTAAACAATCGTATTCCCCGTTGTGTCGAGCCATTCGATGACCTCAATGCACTGATCAGAAAAAATACTCATAAGAGTCCCTCCATTCATTCCTACATAGTATAACATTTTTCGCCATGACAAGTCAATTCAAAAAAGATGACAGTTGACGCGCAACTGTGAAAATGGTATACTTTTAACAATATTATACCGATCAAGATGGGAGTGGGACCTTTATGCGGAATTTCAGGCCGTTGTTATCGCTTTTTCTCGCGGTAGAGTGCTTTATTGTGCTGCGGATTTTTATTCATTCCACCCTGCTGGTGCTACCGATCAGCATCGTACTTTTCCTAGTGTTTTTGATTCTCACCCAGCGGCGTTCCCTGCCGGGAGGGACAAAGCTCAAAAAGATCGACATGAGCCAGGTGGACGACAAGGGCGAAGCGCTCAAGATGCTGCGTGAGAATGGGGAAAAAATGCGCAAAATCAAGATGAGCATCCCCAAGATTCACGACACAGCTGTGCGCAGCAAGGTGGACGAAATCTACCGGCTTGGCGAGCGGATCTTTTCAATTTTGGAACAAAACCCCACGCAGATTTCCACAGTGCGCCGCTTTTTCACCTACTACCTTGATACGGCAATTAAGCTCATCGACCAATACCTTTATTTTAAAAAGACATCGAAGGATGTCCGCTCGGTTTCCCTGCAGGAGACGACGGCCAAGATTGCCTCGAGTCTGGATTTGATCATCGAATCCTTTCAGACTCAGATTGACAAGCTGGTGCAAAACGACGTGATGAACATTGAAGCGGATATTTCCGTCTTGGAAACCATGATTGAATCCGAGAAATACTAGGGAGGACTTTTTATGGAAACAAACAGCGCAGCAAATCTTGAAACGCCAAACCCAGCCGAAGGCAGCGTCATCAGCTTGGAGATGCCCCAGACTGTTGTGGAATCCCCAGCAAATGCCGTTCTTTCGGTCAACCAGGTAGATCCCACAAATGTTGTCCAGGTCGTTGCGTCACTGCCGCAGGATGTCCGGAACCAGGTAGAAGCAATTGCCCAAACCGTGGATTTTGAGGACGCGCAGGCTCTACTGCAGTACGGCGCGGGAATTCAGAATAAAATCGCAGGCTTCTCGGGGAAGATTCTGTCCGAGACGCGCGGAAAGGACAACAGCTATGTCGCCCAGATCATGGGCAATCTCTCCTCTTCAATTAGCGACATGGACACCAATTCCCTCGTACAGGCAGTTCAGGAGCCGCAGAAGAAAAAATCCCTCTTCGGGGGGCTCAAGCGGCAGATCAAGAAATTCACCGAAAAATACCAAAAGGTGGATACCCAGATTGAAAAGATTGCAACCGAGCTTGACAACGCGCGCATCGGCCTGCTCAAGGACATCGCGGTATTCGATACCCTGTATGAGAAAAACCTCGACTGCATCAAAGAGCTTGATCTCTACATCGTCGCCGCCGTGCTCAAACTCAAGAACGCCCAGGAACAAACCCTTCCCGCGCTCAAAGCGAGAGCAGAGCAGACGGGCGACCCGGTTGACATGCAGAAATACAATGATTACAGCGCTTCGGTGGATCGGTTTGAGCGCAAGCTGCACGACCTGAAGCTCTCCCGCACCATTTCCATCCAGTCCGCCCCGCAGATCCGGCTGGTACAGGACAACAACAAGCAGCTTGTTGAAAAAATTCAAACCTCAATTTTGACCACGATCCCGCTCTGGAAGAGCCAGATTGTCATCGCGCTCGGCCTGTTCCGCCAGCGGAGTGCACTTGATATGCAGAAAAAGGTGACCCAGACCACCAACGATTTGCTGCGGCAAAACTCCGAGCTGCTCAAGCAGAACACGATTGAGACCGCTAAGGAAACCCAGGCGGGCATCGTGGAACTCGAAACGCTCAAAACAGTCAATGACAACCTCATCGCCACCATTGACGAGGCGATGCGAATTCAGGCAGAGGGCCGTGAAAAACGCCAAATGGTGGAAAAAGAGCTGATCACCCTTGAAAATGACCTGAAAAACCGCATGCTGCAGGCAAAATAGCAAATAAGCTTGGACACAAAAGACGGGCCGCCCGATTCGCAAAGACCGGGCGGCCCGCTGCATGCAGTTCAATCTATTCTGAAAGGAAGCTGGGTATGCAACCCTCTGTCTGGAGTTCTGTTTTTTCTCTCGTCTCTTTCCTAGCCTGCTGGGCGGGGCTGACGACGCTCAAAAAATCAGAAAAGCCGCTGGATTTTTTGGTATGGCTCCCTGTCTCGGTGCTGCTGATGATGTGCTGGGATGCCCTGTTCGCTGCAATTGTTTCATTTGCCGGGATTCCCGTGAACCTTCTTACCGTCGGACTGTTCAATTTGCTGACGGCTGCCGCGCTGTGGGGGATTGTTCTGCGCGGCCGGCAGCGGCAGCGCTATTGCTGGCATCTGTGGACGGTCATTTCGTTCTGCGCGGTCGCTGTTCTGACGGTTCTGCTCGTCCTGCGCCAGTTCGGGCCGAATCTGACCATTCATTTCTGTACCATGGATCCGGGCGTCCACCTGCGCTACGCAATGGATGTCGTCAACACCCAGCAGGTGGAGGGGATGTTTTTTTCCGCCCTGCACAACGCGCTGTTCATCGAGACGTTTTCCCCGCTTGTCAGCCCGGTTTGGTATTACAAGCTGTTTCTCCTCTCCGACGCGTTGATGTTCGCCCTCTCGGGTTGGATTTTTACCGCGCTGATTTCCAGTCGCTGCAAAACCCGGTGGATGCGGATCGCCGGGTTTGTGATCCTGCTGCTGTTTCTGCTGGGCTACCCGCTCAACAACATGGAGTACGGGTTTGTCTATTGGGGGGTAGGCGGCTCCCTCACCTGTTTGATTCTGTTTCTCACCGACCGTTGGATCTCGGGCAGTTGGAGTTCCAGGCTGACGCTGGGGATGATCAGTGTCGCATGCTTTGGGCTGTTTGTCTGCTACATCCTCTTTGCACCAATTGTGTGGGCCGCGGTCTTTGTCATGCTCGCCCTCCGCATGGCGGGTAAAAAAATGCTGTTGACCCGCAGGGGAATCGGTGCGCTGGCCGGCGTTTTCTTCCCCCCGGGCGTGTTGGCGCTCCTGTGGTACTTTCTCCGCTGGGAGTCCTCCTCCGGCCCCATGCAAATCTTATCCCTCGAAGGGTTTATCTTCCAGGACCTGTTCGCAAGTTTTGTCCCTTTTCTTCCGGTTGCGCTCTACGGCCTGTATGCGCTGCTCCGCCGGAAAAAGGGCAGGACATCTGTTCCGCTGTTTTTTGTGCTGACGGCGTTCATCGCTGTTTTCTTTGCGCTGGCAATGCTCGGCCGGGTGTCAGCATATTACTACTACAAACCCTATTACCTGCTCTGGATCGTCGTCTTTGACCTGCTTGTCTGTGGGGTGGCGGCCGCCGCGGAGCGTTCGAAGGGGCTGCTGTGCTCTTACTGCC
>CBCSOX010000116.1:0-8567 GCA_965141735.1 uncultured Oscillospiraceae bacterium
CGAGAGCTGGCTGCGCGATTTGGGCGACTGGCTGATTGTGTCAACCGGGGACGAACAGCATGAGGCGGTCGGGGTGATTTCCCCCTACCAGCCGGGGGAGTACAGCCACCCCCTGGCATGTACCGAGGGAATTGTGGAGGACGCGGGGGATCAGGTCCTGTTCCTGACCCGGTATCCCATCCAAGCGTCACAGGTCGAACGAGTGGCGCGCGGGGAGGACCGGTATGCGGCGTATGCTTGCACCCGGCTCGCCGCGCGGGTGTACAAGGCGCGGCTGCAAAAGGAGGAATAAGGTGGACGCAGCAACGATCATTCAGACGCTCAAAGAGGGGCTTAAACCAATTTTAACAGAAAACGGCGCGGCGCTGACGGGGGAGTATCCCGCCCGGCCCGCGCCCGCAAAACCACACGCCGCGCAGGTGACAATCGGCGTCGGGCAGCTGGCGGAGACACTGGATGTCCGGCTGCTGCTCGCAACCCCCTATGAGGAGGGGGGAGAGCGGTGCGAGGCGCTCTGCTCGGCGATTCAAAGCGGGGTGGAATCGCTAGGGATCAGCGGGTACCAGGGGATGCAGCGCAAGGGGCTGGGATATGAGCCCCGCAACCGCACCTGTTCCCTCGAGCTGTCGCTGCGGTTCCGCCCCATGCTCCAAGTTGAGTTTGGGGAAATCGGGCTCCCCTGTTATGCCGAGACGCTGCGGGTCACCGGGGAGCGGATGCTCAAGACCTACTACGCCCCCATGGTGGGGGAGGTGGTGCAGAACCTCGGCCTGCGGGCGAGGGTCGTCTCGGGTCAGGGGGAATTCCGGGGCGCTGGGCGGGAGAACCGGTTTGACGCGGTCAGCGCACTGTTCCGCGGAAGCGGAGAGGGGCTTCTCACCCTTCCGGACGGGCAGTCGATGGAGGCGGTGTTCTCAAAGCTCGTGTTTTCTTCCTCCCCCGACCGCATCCAGTATGAATTCTCCTTTACAGAGGTGCCGCCGGTATGATGAAATTTGTCGCCACAACCTCGGCGGGCGGGAGTGTGTCCCTCGGCAGCCCGGTGCGGTTTTCCCACACCGCAAACGCCTATTCGGTGGTGAGCAGACTGGAGGGGGTATTTTTTCTGCCCGCACAGGAGGAGGTGCTCACCCAGCTGAACGCCTATCTGGACGGAGAGCGGTTTTTCTTTGGAGACATCGCCCGCCAGACCCGCACGCTCGGACAGACGGGCCGGTTTCTCGAGCTTTCCTGCACCGGCTTTGCCGGGCGGATGCTGCAAAACCAGGTGCAGCCCCGGCTGCTCACCAACTACACCTCCAACCAGCTGTACGCCGACTACGCCGCGCCCCATGGGACAACCGGAAACGACCTGCCGTATCTCGAGACAGTCGCCTCCCTGGAGGTGGCGCCCGGGATGACGGCGTGGAATGTCATCGACGTGTTCTGCCGGCAGACTTACGGATACGTCCCCAAACTGACGCGGGACGGCAGGCTGACCACCACGCTGCTGTTCGACGAAGCCCACACCATCAGCAACGACCCGGCACAGCGGGCGCATCGCTACACCAGCATCAAGGTGCACGACCGGCGGGATGAGCTGATCTCCAAGGTGCACATCAAGGCGGACAACCAGAATGAATACGATTACTCGGGGCAGGTGAGCAGCAGCTTTACCGCAAAATACGGGATCCGCCGGGAGCGGTTTTACAAGCCGCCCAAGGCGTGGAAACAGCTGCCCGAAACAGCTGCCTACGAGCTCATCCGCAATTCGGGAGTCCGTTCGCTCGAGGTCGAGCTTTTGCTCCCCGAGCTCGTGTGGATGCACCCGGGGGATTTTATCGAGTTTCAGGACGACTTTTTTTACCGCAGAGACTACTATGTCGGGGAATCGACCATGTCCTGCGACGCGCGGGGGTATCTCACCGCAGTGAAGCTGTGGGATAGCTTCCGGGGATAGGACAAGCTGAGAAACGCAGGTTTCTTCACTTGAGCATGTCGATAAAGTCGACAATTGGGGAAGGGGGCTTCCCTCTCCCAATCGCCTCCGCAAATACTGGAAAATCGAAATTTTCCGTCGAGCCATCCGACGCGCATGTCGCCGGATGGCTCATTTTTTGCACGAAATGACTGTGAAAAGAACAGGTGCGCCTGCCTCCATTCGTATGCATTTGACAGCTGCGCATTTCTATACCCAGATCGGGAAAGAGCGGGAGGGAGACCGTGAGTAAAGTTTTTCTGAGCCTGTTGTTTTGCTTGCGGTTCCGAAGTCGATCTGCTGAGCATCTCATTCAGAACAGTGCGAGCCTTCTCTGTCAGGGCAACGGTGATAGAACATTGGAAATATACCCTATATTCCTCGCGGACAGGGAAAGAAAATGGGACAGGGGACCGCAGCTGTGATAAGTAAAATCTTTTTAACATTTGTTGACATCGCCTGTCTCAATTGTTATGATTAGATGAATAAGGAAACGGAGGGTTGGCAATGAAAAAGACAATTTTACTGGTGGACGACGAGGCGCACATCCTGGAACTGCTCAAGTACACGATGGAAAACGAGGGCTTTCACACCCTCCAGGCGGAGACGGGGGAACAGGCGCTCAAGCTGCTCGGCCGGGAGCGGGTGGACGCCGTTATCCTCGACCTGATGCTCCCCGGCATTGACGGGCTTGAGGTGCTCAAACACATCCGCGTCACCCCCGACACCAAAAACCTGCCCGTGCTCATGCTCACCGCAAAAAGCGAAGAATTCGACCGGGTGATCGGTCTCGAGCTCGGTGCGGACGACTACCTTTGCAAGCCGTTTTTTGTCCGGGAGCTGGTGGCGCGCGTCAAAGCGGTGCTGCGCCGGGCAGAGACGCCGGGAGAGCCGGGTGACAAAAAGGACAACCGTTTCCTTAAAATTGGCCCGATTGAGATTGACGAGATCAAACGCACCGTCAAACGCCGCGGCGAGCTGCTCGAGCTCACCCTCAAAGAATTCGACCTGCTGCGGCTGTTTGCCCAAAACCCCGGAAAGGTCATTACCCGAGATGAAATTCTCACCAAAATCTGGGGGTACGACTACACCGGCGAGACCCGCACAGTTGACGTCCACATTCGTCAGCTGCGCAAAAAGATCGAGGAGGATGACAGCAATCCGCAGTACATCCTCACCGTGCGCGGGGTCGGCTACAAGCTCAGAGAGGACACCGCCGGATGAAAAACAAGCTGATCGCGAGCTATGTGGTGCTCATTGTGTTCATGATCCTCTTTATGGGGATTTACTCCATTGTGGGCACCCAGAACATCTACCACAGGGATTATCAGGAAAGCATGGAGAAACAGGCACAGCTCGTTTCCAGCCTGCTGCCGGAGGATCAGGAGTACCAAAGATTTGCCGATGAGTACGGCGATCAGCTCGGTCTTCGGATCACAGTGGTCGACCGGCAGGGGACGGTGCTCGCAGACTCCTCCTATGAGGAACCGCTTGATAATCACCTCAAACGCCCTGAGATACAAAAAGCGCTCAACGGGCAGGTGGGGGTGGATACCCGCTACAGCAAAACTGCCCATCTATACTACCTCTATGTGGCGGTTCCGGTGCAGAATGGGGAGCTGGCGCTGCGCCTGGCCAAGCCCGCGGTGGACATTGAGCAGACGGTTGGCCAGATCGTTGCGGTGGCGCTGTTTGGCATCCTGCTCTGCGCGGTGTTCGCGATTGTGATGTCGGTGGTGTTCGGCCGGAGGATCATCCGCCCGCTCGACCAGCTCAACGACGCGGTGAACGAGGTCGCGCAGGGCAACTACGGAAAAAAAATCTATCTGAATGGAACGGGGCAGGTGGCGACCCTTGCCCAGTCGTTTAATGTGATGAACCGGATTTTGGAGTTCAATGTCAACCAGCTCGAAGAACAAAACGTCAAGCTCTCCTCCATGCTCAACAGCATGACCGAGGGGGTGGTGGCGGTGGACACCAAATTCCGCCTCATCCTGACCAATCCCGCGGCGCACGAGATGTTCGGCCTGCCCCAATCCAAGGGGCTGATCGGCAAAAACATTTACGGGTTGCTGCGCAACGAGGAGTTTTATCTGCTGCTTGAAGAGGTGTCGGAGAGCGGGCGCAGCCGCTCGCGGGAGCTCGAGTGGCAGGTCCCGGGCGGCAGCAGAATGCTGCGGCTCAACGCCGCGCCGTTTTTTCGGCAGAGTGGCGAGCCCTACGGGGTCCTCTTTGTCGTCGAGGACGTCACCCAGATCCGGCGGCTCGAGCAGATGCGCACCGATTTTGTCTCCAACGTCTCGCATGAGCTCAAAACCCCGCTGACCTCAATCATCGGGTTTGTCGATACCCTCAAGGCGGGGGCGGTGGAGGATGCCGACACCGCACGCCACTTCCTCGACATCATCGGGATCGAGAGCAACCGGCTGTACCGGCTGCTGCAGGACATCCTCACCCTTTCCTCAATCGAATCGGCGGATCAGGACGTCAACGTCTCGCCAGTTGCGCTCGGCGAGATTGCCCGCCAGGTTGATCAGCTGCTGCGCCCCAAGGCGGGGGACAAGCAACTCGCCTTTGAAATCCGGGTGGAGGACAACCTCCCGCCCTTTGCCTGCAACCGGGACCGGATTTCCCAGATGCTCATCAACATCATTGAAAATGCGGTGAAATACACCGAACACGGCAGCGTGATCACCACCATTGAAAAGCGGGGGGACAGCCTGAAAATCTGCGTGTCCGACACCGGAATCGGCATCCCAGCCGACCAGCTTGACCGGGTGTTTGAACGGTTTTACCGGGTGGACAAGGGGCGTTCCCGCAGCATGGGGGGAACTGGGCTGGGGCTCTCGATCGTCAAGCACATTGTTTTGCTCTATCAAGGAAGTGTTTCGGTGAGCAGCGAGGTGGGCAAAGGGAGCGAATTTACCATTCTTCTGCCCTATCACCGGGCATCCAAACGCCCGCTTGCAGAGGAAGATTGATCGGAACATCCGGCGGCTGGTCCGCCGGATGTTCTAGTTACACCTGCCCCGCGCTTCCGGTGCAGATGCCCCGTGCGCTTGAGCAGCCAGTGTTGTGGCAGCGCAAGACGAACCGGTTTTGTCATGAGAAAAGCGAATATGTGCCATCCTTCCCTGCGTCAAACAACAGCGCGGGAAGGATGGTTTTCTTTTTACACAGTTGGTTTTGGTCCTCCTATTCCGCTTTGCAGGCGTTAGAAATGATGAAAACGCGCGTATCACCGACACCATCCATCAGTTCTCATCATCGTGACACCGCGCTTACAGTGTTTGACTGCCTTTTTGCATGCAGTCGATCCTGCATTGTTACCCTGCTGGGATTGGGCAAATTAAAATGAGAAACAGGATGCCGCTGACACTTTTCCGGCAGTTCTGCATACTTTGAGCGGAAATCCCCATAATCCATAACAAAAGGGCATTTTGTTTAACCCATACTTTACTTTGATTTAACAAAAGGCGAATCTGTCTCGAACAGAGCCATGATATAGTATGGATGTACTCAAGATAACAAACCAAATTGTTATAAAAAGATTTTGGGAGGACCAAGAAATGAAAAAAAGAATTCTTGCATTTTTGTTGAGCTCCGCACTGATGATTTCGTTTGCCGGATGCGGCGGGGCGGCGGAACCGTCCGCACAGCCGAGCCAGGCTTCGTCCGCCGGGTCGAGCTCCGTCTCGTCTGCAGCGCTGGAAGGCAAACTCACCCTCAACGGTTCGACCTCGATGGCCCCGGTCTGCCAGGCGCTCGGCGACGCATTCACCGAGAAAAACCCCGATGTGACGATGGAACAGGGCGGCACCGGCTCCGGCGACGCAGTCCCCGCGGTCAACGGCGGCACCGCGCTCATCGGAAACCTCTCCCGCGAACTCAAGGACAGCGAGAACCCTTCTGACTTTGAAGTGGTGACCATCGCCCTCGACGGCATCGCGGTCGTGGTCAACGGCGAGAGCAAGGTCGCAGACCTCACCAAGGATCAGATCGCCTCGATCTTCAGCGGCGAGATCACCGATTGGTCTGAGGTGGGCGGCGACGCAGGCGCCATCAAAGTAGTTGGCCGCGAGGCATCCTCCGGCACCCGCGACGGTTTTGAATCGATCTTCGGCATCAAGGAAAAGACCAAGTACGGGGTTGAAGTCTCCGAAACCGGCGTTGTCCTCTCCACGGTTGCGAGCGACAAGAACGCCATCGGCTATGTCTCCCTCGCCTCGGTCGATGAGAGCAAGGGGATCAAAGCGCTCAAGGTTGACGGCATCGAGGCGACCGAACCCAACGTTGCGGACGGCAGCTACTTTGTCCAGAGACCGTTTGTGCAGATCTACAAAAAAGGCTCGAGCGACCCGCTCGTCAAAGCATGGTTTGAGTTCCTGGGATCAGACGAAGGCCAGAAGATCATTGAGGACGCGGGCCTTGTCCCCCAGACGATCGCTTAGTTTCAGTCAATACACCTCTAAAAGCGGGTTCTGGTACAATTTTTTGTGCCAGGACTCCTTTTGGCGCATCAACTGAAAGGAAGGAAACCTTTTTATGACTACATCCATGAACACCGCGGAGGCTGCCGCCAAGGCGGAGCGGGTGAAACGGATCAAGGTGCTTCTGGCCGTACTTTTGGGCCTGGTTCCCCTTGCGACGATGTTCCTGCCCTATGTCCGGTATGCGTTTTCCGGGCTGCACTACAACCTCTCCGCGCTCCAGCTGCTCACCCTATCCGGGCTGAGCGTCAACGGGACGCTTGTCCCCATCCCGCTGCTCGCCAAGGTGTGTGTCGGTGCGGGCATCCTCTTCGGCCTGCTCGGCAGCGTTCTTCTGCTGCTCGAAAAACCGGTGCTGTCGGGGGTCAGCTTTGTGCTCTCAGCGGTGACCCCGCTCATCGTTCTGCTCACCAGCTCTCAGGTGCAGACTGCCCTCACAGCTCTCAACATCAGTCAGATCAAGATCAGCTATCTGCTCCCGTTTACCCTGACGCTGCTGCTCGGCCTGCTCGGCGGAGTGCTCGCGGTGTGGACCAGAGGCGGGGAGCGTCTTGCAGAAGCGGTCTTTCTGGTGTTCTCCTGCGTCTCGGTGGGTTCCGTCCTGCTGCTGACGGTGTACATGATCACAGTCGGAGCCCCTGCAATTGCAGAAATCGGCGTCGGAAACTTTTTGTTCGGCACCGAGTGGAAGCCGGACTCCAACACCTTTGGCATTCTCCCCCTCATTATCTCCTCGATTTTCGGCACCATCGGCGCGGTGCTCATCGGAGTGCCAATCGGCATCCTCACCGCGGTCTTTCTCTCCGAGACGGCGCCGCGGCGGGTCGCGGGTATCGTTCGCCCGGCGGTGCAGCTGCTCGCCGGAATCCCTTCGGTTATTTACGGCTTTTTTGGAATGCTTGTTCTGCTGCCTGCCATCCGAGCAATTTTTCCGAGTTCGGTGGGGGAGAGTCTGCTCGCGGTCATCCTCATCCTCGCGATTATGGTGCTCCCCACCATTGTCAGCGTCTCGGAGACCGCGCTGCGTGCAGTCCCAATTTCCTACCGTGAGGCGGCGATGGCCCTCGGCACCACCCCGACCAAAACCATTTTTAAGGTGACAGTGCCCGCGGCCAAGTCGGGCATTCTCGCCGGTGTCATCCTCGGCGTCGGGCGGGCGATCGGCGAGACCATGGCGGTCATCATGGTGGCGGGCAACGTCGCAAACATGCCCCACCTGCTCGGCACCGTCAAACTGCTCACCACCGGCATCGCGATGGAAATGTCCTACTCGACAGGACTCCACCGCCAGGCGCTGTTTGCCATCGGCCTCGTGCTCTTTATCTTCATCATGATTGTAAACATCGCGTTTACCGCAATTTCTAAGAGGGGAGTGCAGATGGATGCCAAGTAACTCCCTTTACAATAAAAAGAGACACCCGTCGGACATTGTCCTCAAAGTGCTCATCAACCTGGCTGCCGCGATCACAGTCATCGTGCTCGTCGGGATCATTGCCTACATCCTCATCAACGGCCTGCCCCACATCTCGTGGAAATTCCTCTCCACCGCCTACGCTCAGAACAAGCCGGAGCTCCAGGGAATCCTGCCGATGATTATCAACACCCTCTACGTCGTCGTCATCACACTCGTCATTGCGACCCCAATCGGCATCAGCTCGGCCATTTACCTCACCCAATACGCCAAACAGGGGCGGCTGGTCCGGATGATCCGGTTTACCACCGAGATCCTCTCGGGCGTCCCCTCGATTATTTTCGGCCTGTTCGGTTACTCGGTGTTCTGCATCATGTTCCGTCTGGGCACCTCAATTCTCGCGGGCTGCCTGACCATGACACTCTGCATTCTGCCCACCATTGTGCGTACGACCGAGGAGTCCCTCCTCGCGGTGCCGCCCTCTTACAAAGAAGGGGCGATGGCGCTCGGCGCGGGCAAGCTGCGGGTGGTGATGGGAATCGTGCTCCCCTGCGCGATGCCCGGCGTGCTCACCGCAGTGATCCTCGCGATGGGGCGGCTCGTCGGGGAATCCGCGGCCCTGCTCTACACAGTGGGCCTCTCCTACAACATGCCCAAAGCGGGCTGGGACGGCTTTGTCGGCCACGCGCTCGAATCGGGGCGCACCCCC
>CBCSOX010000117.1:0-8415 GCA_965141735.1 uncultured Oscillospiraceae bacterium
GTAGGGGAATACAAAACTGAACTGATTTGAGGGTAAACGACCTCAATTTAACTACTCCCCGATGACCCGCTGCTGGGCGCCGGTCAGTGTGAAGGGGAGCGCTTCAAGAAACGGCTCGATCGACGTATCAGATAAAGTTACATCAGTTGACGTGCTGTTTTTCTGCTTGACCAGAGCGAGGCCGAGCTGCCAGGTGAGTAGTTCCTCAAATACCAGCCGCTTGCGGGCCAGCCCCAGGGAAAACCGATCCACAGGGAAGTGGATATTTTGCAGGGCAAAATTAAAGCTGCACAGCTGATACTGCTCGAGGATCTCCTTTGGCAGCGGTTCGTAGGCCCCGCCCGTGACCATCGAGAGGGCTTCTTTCTGGTTGGTGATCACCATCTTGGAGGTGAGACCCTCGGTCAGTGGGTAGATCGGCTGCATAGTCAGGTCCTCCCCCACCTCGAGGATCAGTGGGGAGTTCATCTCCCGCATGACAAAGTTGCCCCCTACCTTGCCGTAAAGTAGGTACTCCTCCTCGAGCTTGAGCCCGTCGTAGGCGTAGCGGTTGTTGAAGATGGTGATTGCAAGGTTGCCCGCCCCGTCGGTCGCGTAGACTTTGAACAGGCTCAGCCCTTTGCGGATGCGCTGTTCCGCAAGCTTTTTGTACACCCGCACCCGCACCGCGGCCGGTTCCCCGATCACCGTCTGGGGAATTGGAACCGGGTTGGTGACATCGATGTAGCTGCGCGGAAACAGGTGCAGCAGCTCCCCGATCGTCGTGATGCCCAGCTTTGCGTACAGCTGGGCGCGCTTTTGCCCCACCCCGTGGAGCTCCTGGACGCTGCGCTCAAACACTTCCAACATTGCTGATTCTTCCCCCCGTCGCACAGGGCTACTCCTGCCCCGCGCGCACAATTCACTATTCAATAACCGCCTGAAAATCCAAATTGCGCCCATCGGTGAAGACGGGCGCAATCGCTGCGCATCGGGAAAATTCACAAGCCACAAGAGGTTCTTAAAACGAAGTTGAGAACCAAATTCAGCTTTATTCCACCGATAAAATATAGTAATAGACCGGCTGTCCGCCGTTGATGAGACTGACCTCGGCGCTGTCGCCGAGCTTGGCAGAGACGATTTCCTGCAGGCGCTCTGCCGCGTCGTCGGTCACGTCGGCGCCGTAGATGATCGTCACAAACTGGCTGTCACGCTTGTACATGCTCTTGATGAGTTTGTAAGCCGCCTTGGTGACGTCCTTTTCAATAAAGCTCATCCGACCGTTTTCAATCGCGAGGATTTCCCCTTTTTTGATCTTATGCCCCTCGTATTCCGAATCGCGTGCAGCAAACGTAACCTGTCCGGTTGCAACCCGATCGATCGCCTTGGTCATGTCGACGCGGTTCTGCGCGAAACTGCGGTCAGGGTCAAACGCGAGCATAGCGGAGATCCCCTGCGGGATGGTGCGGGTTTGAAGGACGCACACCTTGCGGTCGGCGAGCTTTTCCGCCTGCTCCGCGGCCATGATGATATTTTTGTTGTTGGGCAGCACAAAGACCGTTTTTGCGGGCACCGAGTGGATCGCGCCGAGGATGTCGTCGGTGCTGGGGTTCATCGTCTGCCCTCCGCTGACCACCTTGTTGACCCCGAGATCGCCGAACAGCGTTTGGATGCCCTGCCCCGCAGCGACAGCGACAAAGCCAAATTCAACGCTCTCGTCCACCGCTGCGTATTCTTCCTGTTTTTTGGATTGGCGCGCTTGGTGGGCCTTGCTTTCGTGCTGGTCGCGCATATTGTCGATCTTCATATTGGTCAGGTAGCCGAATTTGAGCCCCTCCTGAATCGCGTTGCCGGGATTGTCAGTGTGCACATGCACCTTGATGATATCCTCATCTTCTACGACGACCACACTGTCGCCGATCGATTCAAGATAGGCGCGCAGTGCGAGCGCTCCCTTGTCGTGGGAGCCCCGGTTGACAATAAACTCGGTGCAGTAGGTGAAGGCGATTTCTCCCTCAAATTCCGCCGCTGCGTTTTGCAGCTTGGGCTGCTCCACCGCGCCCTGTTCAAGCCGCTCAATCTTTTTGCCGTCCCGAATGACGCTGCGCATCCCCTCCAGGATGACGAGCAGCCCTTTGCCACCCGCGTCCACAACGCCCGCCTGTTTGAGCACGGGCAGCTGCTCCGGGGTGTGGGCGAGCGCATCCGCCGCTGCGGAGACGATTTCGTCAAACAACTCGACAACATTTTCCATCCGGCCTGCCACCGCGGTTGCGTGCTCTGCCGCGAGCCGAGCCACGGTGAGCACCGTGCCCTCGGTCGGTTTCATGACCGCCTTGTAGGCCGCTTTGACCCCCTGGCTGAGGGCGTCGGCCAAGTTGTGCGGCGTCAGCTCCTCCGCCCCTTTGAGGCCCTTGGAGATGCCGCGAAACAGCAGTGAAAGAATCACCCCTGAGTTGCCCCGCGCCCCTCGCAGCATGGCGGAGGCGGTACAGTCCGCCGCCTCGGCAACCGTCGGGTTGTCGAGCGCATCAAGCGCTTTTGCCGCAGCGGTGGCGGTCATCGACATATTTGTGCCGGTGTCCCCGTCCGGAACCGGGAAGACGTTGAGTTCGTCCACCTTGGCCTTCTGGTTGGCAATGTTGTTCGCGCCCGAAATGACCGCATCTTTAAAAATAAGTCCGTTTACCACTTTCTCTAACACTCCTCTAGCTCGGCTACGCTTTCATGCCGTCAATAAAGACGTTGACGCGGGATACCGACAGCCCGGTGACTTCCTCCATCGTGTAGCGCACCTTGTTGATGATGCTTTTGACGACCTCGGTGATGTTCATGCCGTAAATGACGATAATGTGCAGGTCCACAACGATACTCTGCTTGGAGTACCGCACCCGGATTCCCTGGTCCGGCTCATCCTGCCGGAAAATCCGGTTGCGCAGCCCCTGCCGGTGGTCGCGGCTCGACATTCCTGCGACGCCGAAGCACCCGGTCACCGTACTCGTGAGCAGTTCCACAAAAAACTCATGGGAGATCTCGATGCAGCCCAGATGGTTTTCCAGTTGAATCATATGTCCGCCCCCTCATCTCAATTCTATGCGATTCTTATTATTATACCACAAAAATACATTCAATTCAATTCCCTACTGCCACTGCTCGATGTTGTAAAATGCATCCGACACCGACGGGGTGACTGTGCCGCCGAGATTTCGGCTGTAGATCACTGTCGCATTGGCAAATGCGACTGGAATAAACGGCATGGCCTGGGCAAACTGGGCGGCGTATTCGCCGAAGCTGCCTGCACTGTTTAAAAACGCATCGTAGGCCGCCTTGAACTCATCGGGTAGGGCGACGCCGTAGGAAGCCGCGCCCCCGCCGAAAAACGGGGCGAGGTCGAGATTGCTCTCGAGCATAATCTCCCCGATGTAAAGCTGGAAATTCCCTTTTGCGATCCGGTCGGTATAGGTCGCATCATCCACCCCGGTCACCACCGCCTTGACCCCACAGGCGCGCAGCTGCTCCACTAAAGTGTTGGCCGCGACAACTTTATACGCGCTGTCCTGGGGAACAAGGATCTCAAAGGTGAGCGCGCCGCCATTTGTCTGGCGAACATCATAGGTATCCTTTTCGGTGAAGCCCGCTTCGTCGAGCAGGGTGTTGGCGCGTGTGGTGTCGGTTCCAAACCCCTCGGGAAGCGCCCCAAGTCCCATCCCCTCGCGGTAGGGCAGCGCTGCAGCCGTCCCCTTGCCGCCGTATACGTCGCTCACCATTTTATCTCGGTCGATCACCGACGCGATCGCCTGGCGCACCTTGGGGTCTGCTGTCACGCCGGAAGAGGAATTGACGCCTATAAAAAGCAGATGGTTGAGCGGCGCCGAGCCGATTGCTGCGCCGCTGCCAGTGAGCGCGCTGTTGATGTCATCGGTGTAGACGTAGTTCACCGTTCCAATTTTGACGCCCGCTGTGATGGCGTCCCAGCTCGGCATACCGATGAGGGAGATTTCGGTGAATTTGGGTGCCTGCTGCTTGTAGTGCGCTGTGTTGTAGGTGAGGCGGTAAGCGCCGTTTTCATTGACAAGCAGGTAGCGTCCTGACCCGACTGCGCCCGAGTCGGTGAGACTGCCCGCCTTGACAATCGGCAGGTCGAGCGCGTAGGCAAAGAGGGAGTCCGGGGCGGTCAGGCCGATGATTACCGTGTTTCCCTGAGCGGTGACCGAGGCGATGTTGTCCACCTTGGTGGCAAAGCTGCTCCCCGCCGCCTTAGCCTCATTGAGGGAGTAAACCACATCCGCCGCCGTCACAGGGGAGCCGTCGGTAAAGGTGATCCCTTCCCGCAGCGTCACAGTGACTGTGGTTCCCGCCGCGGTGACGCTCTGTGCGATTTCGTAGTCGAGCCCGTAGTCGGGGTTGATCTTGACCAGCGGGTCATAGAGCAGTGGAAGCAGTGAGATGTTCGTCCGGCTTCTCGCCTTGTAGGGGTGAAACGAGTCGCTCGCGTCGATGGGGAGAGAAAGTGATTCGAGCCCCTCCGGCTCGGTGGAGCCGGAGGAGGATGCAGAGGAGGAAAGCTGCTGCGAAACGCCGGACGAGGAGTCATTCGGCGGATCGTTCCAATCGCAGGCGCTAAGAGAGCAGGCGAGCAGCAGGCACACCGAGGGGATCAGGACTTTTTTGAGCATAGTACAACCTCCAGATTTGGAAATCAACAGATGAAAATGGGCAAAAAACAGCGGGGGCATTGCGCACAACACCCCCGCAGGAATCCTCCATCCAATTTATCGCGGTTCGATGATCATTTTGATGGCGGTCCGCTCGATGCCATCGATCTCCACATTCGCAAAAGCTGGAATACAAATCAAATCAATGCCGGTGGGCGCCAGATAGCCCCGTGCAATGGCGATGGACTTGACCGCCTGATTGGTGGCACCTGCGCCGACCGCCTGGATTTCCACTGCACCCTTTTCCCGAATGACACCGGCAATTGCTCCGGCAACCGAGTTGGGAACTGATCTTGATGAAACTTTTAGAATATCCATTGCTAAAAACCCCCTTAATGAATGTCTTATGGAAATGTATGAGTGGTTCTAACCATAATTTTATACTATTTCTATAAAATATTCAAGAGTTTTCGAAAAAATTGGTGTGTTATACAAGGTCAAAACGAGTGATTTCAGCGCATTTACCAGTTTTTTCGTCAATCTTTAGCAATACTGCATCCAGCCTGCAGGGATCGTTGGTCACCTCGAACCGGGTGGGGAGATGGGTGGTCATTTTTCGCACAATGCATTTTGGGTTCACGCCGAGAACCGACTCGATCGGTCCCACCATCCCGACGTCGGTAATGAAGCCGGTGCCGTTCGGCAGGACGCGCTCGTCCGCCGTCTGCACGTGGGTGTGGGTGCCGAGCACCGCACTGACCCGCCCGTCGAGATAATAGCCGAGCGCGCCCTTTTCCCCCGTCGCCTCAGCGTGAAAGTCGACGAGGATGATGTTGGTGTCAAGCTGCTTGAGAATGCTGTCGGCCGTCTCAAACGGGCAGCCGTTGGGCTCGAGATAGACCTGGCCGATGAGGTTGATGACCGCCACCTGCACCCGCCCCATGTCGTAGACGCACCAGCCTCTGCCATAGCTTTGCTTGGGATAGTTGGCGGGGCGGATAATGTTGGGGGTGGAGTCAAGGTAGTCGTAAATCTCCCGGCGCTTAAAGGTGTGGTTGCCCAGCGTGATGACGTCAACGCCGCTGTCGAAAATAAAATCAGCCGATTTGGGGAGGATTCCGTTGCCCACAGCTGAATTTTCTCCGTTGGCAACCACCAGGTCCACCGCATATTGTTTTTTAAGCGAGGGCAGATGTTTCCTCAGCATGTTGCATCCCGGCTGACTGACAATGTCGCCGATAAATAGTATGTTCATGGTCGCCTCCGCTTGATTACAAATTCTATCCTAGAGGATACCACACAATTGTGAAATAACCGTGAAATTCGGACAGAAATCTTTTTAACCCCCTTGTGTGAATAAACTATGTCTCACTTCGCCAGAAATCTTCATACATATTGTTGGAATTTGCAACACAAATATGCTATGATAAAATTGACAAGAGAGGAGATGGTTCAAAGTGTTTGTTGAATTCAGAGAGGTCTGTAAACGTTACCATATGGGAGAGGTGACGATCACCGCCTCCGACCATGTGACATTTGGCATAGAAAAAGGGGAGTTCGCCGTCATTTTAGGACCGAGCGGCGCCGGAAAATCAACTGTGCTCAACATGCTCGGCGGGATGGACACCTGCGACGAGGGACAGATCCTCGTTGACGGGACCGACATTGCCCGGTTCAGCGCCCGCCAGCTGACGACCTTCCGCCGGTACGACATCGGCTTTGTCTTCCAATTTTACAATCTTGTGGGCAACCTCACCGTCAGGGAAAACGTCGAGCTCGCAGCACAGATCTGCCGGGATTCGCTCGACGCTGAGACCGTGCTCAAGCAGGTGGGTCTGAGCGACCGCCTCAAAAACTTTCCGGCCCAGATTTCGGGCGGGGAGCAGCAGCGGGTGGCGATCGCCCGCGCGCTTGCCAAACGCCCCAAGCTGCTGCTCTGCGACGAGCCGACCGGCGCGCTCGACGCCGAAACCGGGAAAACCATCCTCAAGCTGCTGCAGGACACCTGCCGCCAGACCAAGACCACTGTGGTGCTCATCACCCACAACCAGGCGATCGCCCCAATGGCGGACCGCATCATAAAGATCAACAACTCCAAGGTTCAGGACATTCAGCTCAACCCCCATCCCGTCTCGGTAGACCAGATCGAGTGGTAGGGCATTTCCACAGAAAGGGGGAACCTTGATGAAACGCGCCATGCACCGCGACTATTTCCGCGAAATCATCAAATCACGCAACCGGTTTTTTTCAATCACCCTCATCATCCTCATTGGCGTCAGCTTTTTCGCCGGCATCAAGGCGACCGGCCCGGACATGAAACGCACCTCGGCGGAATATTACAAAACACAAAATTTAATGGATATCAAGGTGGTTTCGAGCTACGGCATCAACCAAAACGACCTCAAATGCATCCAACAAATAGAGGGTGTGAAAACCGTCATGCCCTCCTACACAGTCGACGCCCTCGAAACCAAGGAGCAGGACGTTGTCAAGGTGCTCTCCGTCCCGGAGGACGAGGAGCAGTCGGTCAACCGCCTGCGTATCATTGAGGGCCGCCTTCCCCAATCGGAGGGGGAAGCGGTGATCGACGAGCGCGGCAAAAACGCCGATGGCTACCAGGTGGGCGACACAATCACTCTGGAAGGGGAAAACGGCGGGGATGTCTCCCTCAAACACAGCGAATACAAAATTGTCGGCATCGCCAACTCCCCGCAGTACATCACCATTGACCGCGGCTCCAGCACAGTGGGGGACGGGGTGGCCACCTTCTTCCTCGCAGTTTCGGAACAGGAGTTCACCCAAAACGTCTACACCGAGGCGTACCTCACGCTGCAAAACAACATACAGGAGATCTACTCCGAGGAGTACACTTCCCTCATCAAGCAAAAGCGCAATGAAATCGAACAGGCGCTGGACGCGCGCAAAGGGGAGAGATTGGAGGAAGCCAAGGCAGAGGGCCTCCAGGAAATCAAAGACGGCTGGGCCAAACTCGACGACGCCCAGCGCCAGCTCGATGACGCCAAGCAGCAGCTCGACGACGCGCTCGCCAAAATGACCTCAGGCGAAGAGCAGTACAGCCAAAGCCTCGCTGAATACAACCGGCAGATCAGCCAGGCGGAAAACCAGCTCGCCTCCGCCAAGGCGGAGCTCGATGCAGGGGAGGCGCAGTACCGCCAGGGCATGGCGGAGTATGAATCGGGCAAACGGCAGCTCGAAACCGGCCTTGCCCAGCTCCCCGGCATGACTGACGAGGAGATCGCCGCACAACGCGCCAAGCTCAACGAGGCGCTGGTGCAGATCGCAGCAGGGGAACAGCAGCTCGCGGCAAAACGCCAGGAGATTGAGCAGGCGTTTGCCGAACTCCCCGACCTCCCGCCCGAGCTGGTCAGCAGCCTCACCGCAATGCTCCAGAACCTCATCACCGCCACAGCGAAGCAGGACGCGGCGTTTGCAGAGCAGCAAAAGACAGTGGAGCAGGCACTCGCCGAACTGCCTGTGGAAAGCGACGATCCCGCTGTGGTACAGCAGCGGGAACAGCTGGAAAAACAGCTCGCGCAGATTCAGCGCATCCGGGCAAGCCTTGCGTCAACCCAGTCGACGCTGCAAACGGGTCTCGACAAGCTCAGCCAGATCTCCAACGCCGACGAGCTCTATGCCCAGGCGATGGCGCAGATTCAACAGGCGGAGGCCGCGCTCGCCGCTCAAAAGAAGCAGGGCCAGGATGGGCTCACCCAACTCGACCAGGGGAGTTCAGGCAAGGCCCAGCTCGAGCAGGCACAGC
>CBCSOX010000118.1:0-8301 GCA_965141735.1 uncultured Oscillospiraceae bacterium
CTGACAGCGCGCTCATCGCAGCGGCAGACGCGCTCGTGAAACGCGGCGACAAGTCAGCTCTTCAGAGTGCGGTTGATTCGACTTCCAGCTATGTAGAAGAAAACTACGCCAAAGGCTGGGCAGAGTTTGAAGCGGCGAGAGATGCGGCAAACGCAGTTCTTGAGAATCCAAACGCAACCCAGGAGCAGGTAGACGAAGCGACCGACAATTTGATTTCTGCAATGCTCGAACTTCGCTTCAAGGCGGACAAGACCCTGCTCAACGCTGCAATTGCGGCAGCAGAGGGAATTGACCTGAGCAGCTACAGCGCGCAGAGCGTCGAGCAATTCAATGCAGCCCTTGCGCAGGCAAAGGCAATCGCAGCGGATGAAACGCTCACAGCGAAAGAAGACCAGGCTGCAGTTGACGAAGCGGCCAAACAGCTGAGAAAGGCGGTCCAGAGGCTGAAAAATGCCGACGGAACCAGCGCCAATCTGAGCATTGACGGGGATGGAACCCTCGTGAAAACCAATTCTGCAAAGACAGGGGACACCGCCCCCCTCGCAGCCGCAGCGGTTCTGCTGCTCGCCGGCGCAGCATTTATCCTGAAAAAACGCATCCGGTAGCCCCGTTCCTGATCCGGCGAAGAACATCGGCTGAATCAATTTTGGGGATACCGCTTCAAACTGAAACACAATCAAAAGCCATGTGCAATCCAGTGGACTGCACATGGCTTTTTTGTTTTAGTCTTAAGAAAATCCCCGGTTCTACCGAGGGTAAAGAAAAAGGACTTGGCAAATAAATTAATTGAAGCCCGTAGTAAGGCAAAAGAAATTGCTCTATTTTCCTCAATAAAAAGTTTTATAAGAGGGGATAAAAGCGCAAGAATCACTGTAAGCTTTCAACAGCCGAGTAAGACTGATTGACCAGTTGCAGGGCGAGCGATGCGATGATATTTTTCAGTACCCCTTCCAGAGGGGTCAGTTAGTACCGCCCCCTCTGGAATCTGTGCAAACCACTCGTTTACGAGTGGTATTGATTGCTCCCCCTGTTATCAGGCCATTTCAGCGCTATGGGGGCAGTCTCTCAGTGAGAGGATGCCGCCGGCTGCCGATGAAATTTTCAAAAACGCTGCTTGAGGCGTATTGAAGCGATGCAGTTGCTGTCAAATAATCGCTGTTTTACCTCCTGATAGTGCCAAAGAAGGAGCCTTCTGCAACGGCTCCGCCGGTCCTGCTGACGGCGAAGAATCCCGTAGATCAATACTTTGCTGCAGAGAAAACCGTTTTACATGGAGACCCAAATTTTGTTTTATCGTCAGTGATCAGGCATTCTTCCACAGCATGACCTGCGCACAGATTGGATATGCCGCTCGTTGATAGCGCAGTCAGTTTCAGAGGCAACCGAAACTGAGTAAACTCCAAACTATGATAAAACAAAAAATGTCTTCTTTCACACAAAAAATGTCTTGAGAGATATAGTCAAATAGTACTATTATACTTATTAAAGCAAAATTTATTTATTAATAGTTTTCTACTTTTTATTATTCTCCTAAAATAAATTTCAACAAATGTTATTTTTTAAAGCAATCATACAGATAGTGTCCAGTCAAACGCTCCGGAAGCAGCAATCAAACGGGCAGCTTCTGGCTGAATCATTCCTGCATGGAGAGGGGGCGTTGCATACGCAGGGATTGTAAACTTTTCTAATAAAAACCAAGTTGAGTGAGGAGTAACAATGAAAAGAATGATTGTAAAACGAGTTGTTGCAACGGCAGTTGCAGCCCTGCTGACAGTGGGATGTATCAATTTGCCGGTCATGGCGGAACAGCTGGCGCAGATGAATTCCAGACCTGGGAACAGCTTTTTTGAAGCGGTGAATTACAGCGGCGCGTCTGTGGGGGACAGCGTTGCAGCAAACGACAACGCTGCGGACTCCACCTCCATTGGGGGGAATTTTGCGGCGGGGAATTACCTGGAGTACAAAGGGATTGACTTCGGCCAGGCTTCCTACAATACTATCCTGGTTTTGATATCCGCCCTCCAGGACCAGCAGGGAAAGCCCATTGAGCTGCGTCTGGACAGCCCGGATGGGGAGAGCATTGGCAGCGTAACGGTGAACGCAACCGGGGATGCCACTCTGTTTGAGGAACACTATGCGGGTATCTCGTCCGTCAGCGGGGTACACGACCTGTACCTTGTCTTTCCCGAAGCCACCTCGGTAAACCTGGACTTCTTCACCCTATCCTCCTACAACGGGAGCGAAACGGAGGAGGAGATGCAGCAGCGCATGCAGTGGTTCCGCGACGCAAAATTTGGCCAGTTCGTCCATTTTGGCGCGTATTCTCATCTGGAAGGAGAATACAATGGAAGACGTCCCAGCGGAGGAGCAGAATGGATTATGAAGCTGCTCAATATCTCCAAAGAGGACTACGCGCGGGATGCGGCCAAGCCGTTCAATCCAACTGAATTTGACGCAAAGGAATACGTCTCCCTTGCAAAAGCGGCCGGGCAAAAATACCTCGTCTTTACCACTCGACACCACGAGGGATTCTCGATGTTTGAAACCGGGATCAAGGAATTTAAAGACTACCAGCTCTCCACCTATGGGGTGTATCAAGGGGAAGACCCGGTTAAAGCGCTGTCTGAGGAGTGCAAAAAGCAGGGGATTGCATTTGCCACCTACTACAGCATCCCTGATTGGCACGACAAAGCGCAGTCCAATTACGACTCCTACATTGACCCCGCCCTCAAGGGCGACTACATCCAACGGATGAAGGGCCAGCTGCGGGAAATCATCGAAAAATACGACCCCGAAATCCTCTGGTTTGACGGCAACTGGATGAACTGGTGGACCCACCAGGACGCGCTCGATATGTACCGGTATGTCCGTACCCTCAAGCCGTCGATCCTCATCAATAACCGGGTGGGCACCAAACAGATCATGGTCGGCGACTACGGGACCCCCGAGCAGAGCATTCCCGCAACCGGCCTCGACTACGCGTGGGAAAGCTGCATGACCCTCAACGGCACTTGGGGCTACAGCAAGTACGACAACAACTGGAAGAGCACTGCAACCGTTGTGGACAAGCTGGTGGATGTCGCGTCCAAGGGAGGGAACTACCTGCTCAACATCGGCCCCGACGCCTTGGGCAGAATCCCTGAGCAGACTACCAAGGTCTTCACCGAAGTGGGCGAGTGGCTCAAGATCAACGGCGAGAGCATCTATGACACCAGCAGTAACTGCTTCGAAAAGCTCCCCAGCGGGGTGCGCGCCACCACCAAGGAGGGCAAGGTCTATCTGCACATCAGCAAGTGGAACAGCGGTTCGGTACTCACCCTTCCCAAGCTCAAAAACACCATTCACGGCATGAAGGTTCTGGGAACAGACACCGAGGTTTCTTATTCCAATACCAAAAGTCAGCTCACCATCACCTTGCCGGACATTGAAGCCAACCCCTACGGCACAGTCATTGAGGTCGATGTGGACGGCAGGCCGGAAGCGGTCAAACAGGTCAACCTGGCGAAGGAAGCCGTTTCAGTGACCCAGTCCAACTATTACAAAAACAACGCAACCTACAACGGAGCGAAAGCGGTGGACGGCAACAACTCCACCCGCTGGGCGACCGACGACGGGATCACCGAGGCGACGCTTGAACTGACCTTTGCACAGCCGGTGACCTTCAACAAATCGGTGCTCAACATCCACGGCTCTCCTAAGAACAACGTCAAAGCGTACCAGATCGAGTACTGGGATGGAACCGGATGGACCTCCGGATTCAACGGTTCGATTGCCCCGACTAGCTCGGACATTGTTGTGACTGAGACCTTTGCCCCGATCACAGCGGACAGGGTGCGTCTGCACATTACCGACGCGACCAATCCCACCATCTATGAGTTTGAACTCTACAACGAAGAGACCTATGACATTCAGATCACCTCTCCTTCCGAGACAAAGATTGTGTCTTCAATTCCCTTCACCGTGTCCGGTACCTCAGTTGGCGGAAGCTCGGTTTCCCTCGCGGTGAGCGGTAAGGACTTTGCCCCGGTGCTCTTCACCGCTCCTGTCCAGGCGGATGGAAGTTGGGCGTGCGAGGTCAATCCCCCGAGCACGGGACGGCTCACAATCATCGCCTCTCTGCTGGATGAAGCCGGTGAGGTTACAGCGGTTGCCGAGCTTACCCCCAACGTGCGCAACCTGGGTGAAAACCTCGTCACAGGAGAGAACCTCTCCGCTTCCACTGTTTACGGGAACCGGGAGGCCTACAACGCTGCAAAAGCGGCTGACGGGGACCTTGCGACCCGGTGGGCGCCGCAGGACGGGGATGAAAATGTCTGGCTCGCCGCTGACTTTGGTCAGATGAAGATATTTGATACCGTCATCATCAGCGAATTCTTCGATAGCTACAACCAGCCCAATGATTACCGCTGCTCCAAGTTCACTCTCGAATACTTTGACGGCACCGATTGGAAGCTTCTCTATGAAGGGACTTCTCTCGGCCAGGAGTTTACCCTGCAGTTTGACCCAGTCACTGCGAGCGGGCTGCGGTTGAACCTCCTCGAATCCAAGGCAAATGGAGGAAAATCCCCCGCCAACATCAACGAATTTGAGGTCTATCTCTCCAACGCTGAGCCCCCGGTTGTCGACGAGGCGGACAAGATGATTCTCAATCGGGTCATTGATGCAGCCACCGAACTGCAAACGGGTGAGGAATACAACAATGCGATTCAGCTCGTGCGCGACAGCTTTGACGCAGCACTCGCCCATGCAGTACAGGTCCGCGACAAGCAGAGCGCAACCCAGGATGAAGTGGATGCGGCTTGGATTGCCCTCATGACCGAGATTCACAAGCTCGGCTTTGCACAGGGGGATAAAACGACCCTCAAGAAGCTCGTTGAACTTGCGGATACCTTCGTTTTGAATATCGACCGCTACACCCCAGTCACCGCAGAGCCGTTTACTGCGAATCTCAGCGCGGCAAAGGAAACCCTTGCCGACGGCAACGCGATGCAGGAGGATGTGGCAAAATCCGAGACAGCACTTCTCGACGCCATGATGAACCTGCGTTATAAAGCGGACAAGAGCGTGCTCGAAACTGTGCTTGCCGATGCGGGGCAGATTGACACCGCTGCGTACACCACGGCGAGTGTGGAGGCATTCCATACAGCCAAAGCAGAGGCAGAGGCTGTTCTCAACGACGTCAACGCAGAGCAGGAGGCCGCCGACAAGGCAGCCGAGGCCCTCAGGGCAGCAATCAGTGGACTGAAACCCGTAGAAACAGAGAATCAGGCCGCGGTTCAAGGGGATCAAGACCTGACCACCTCCGGTGGCAACGCTAAAACTGGGGAAACGGCCCCGATGGCAGCAGTTGCACTTGTTTGCGTCTGCGCAGCCGTGCTGCTTTTCAAAAGACGTGCGAACTAGCCTGAATCGTTTTTGACTCTGAAAGAGGAAATCAGTCTATTCAGTGTATAAAAAGCCAAACGGAGTCCAGCAGAATTCCGTTTGGCTTTTTCATTGTGATGGAATCCACCGGTAATGCCAGTGAAGACATGTCCATCAGCATGGAGGGAAGCAAATGACAAAAAAGATGCGGAACAAAGAATGTGTGGAACCAAAAACGGCTTTCTCGGCTGTAGTGCATGGAATGCATAGTCTAGGTTCTTTAGGGCTGAATCTGGTTTGATACTCCTCTAGGGTGGTGCACATCTCCGAGCTGTCATCTTTAGCAGATAAGCCGCCTTGATTTCCAAAGCATTCTTTGGATGCTAGACAAGGATACTCGTTTAAATATATCTGCTGGAGACTTTTAAATGTAAACTGTCTTTACCGCTGCTGGATCTTTAGCTACCTAAAATGCATCCGGGTGAGAGCTGTGAAATGTGAGCAGAAAGACCAAGGGCGCACCAAACGGTGCGCCCTTGGTCTTTGTTGTAGATCTGTATCAGGGGAGGTTTGAGCGGCTGCGTTTTTTAGAGATGAGAATCGCAGAGCCGGCGGGGGAGACGGCAGCAACTGCAAGTGCAATGGGAGCTGCTTCCCCGGTCTTTGCGTTGCCGCCTGCTGTGGTCAGAGCAGCGTCACCCTGAGCGGGAGTGTCGGGTGTCCCAGTGAGGGAGGCAATCGCCGCTTGGAAGCCGGAGGCCGCTTCGTCGGCTGCGTCTCGCTCTGACTGTGTGAAAGGCTGGCGAGGTCCGCCTCACAGTAAGCGGAGAGGTCGAGGGCATTGGCTTGCGCGAGCACAGATTCGGGCACACTCTTGTCCGCTCTGTAACGCAGGTTCATCATGGTATTGAGAAGAGCGGATTCCGCTGCAAAGACATTGGAGTCGTCAGTAAAGACAGCACTTGAAGAACGATACCGGTCATCAACCCTTCAAGAGCCTGTGCATACGATCTGCTCACCGGCGGCTTCTGATTGAGAAATTGAAACGGGCGCCCGACTGGGCGCCCGTTTTCATACAGCTGCGTGATTATTTATATTTCCGTTTGCCGAGCACAAGCGATGCACCCGCAATCAGCAGCATTGCTGCTGCGGCTGCTGGGACTGCCTCGCCTGTTTTGGGGGCTCCGCCTTTGGCCTGTGCGCCCGCGTCTCCCGCAATCGGAACGAGTGCCGCCACAGCCGCTTTGAGTTCCGCTGCCGCAGCGTTGACTTTCTGCTGGTCGTCCTTCGAAACGTCGTTGTCTGCGAGCAGCCGGTCCGCCTCTGCTTTTGCCGCGTTGTAGCGCTCCAGCGAGGCTTCGGTGTAGCTGCTCAGGTCAAGCGCCGCTGTCTCGGCAACTGCCGCTTCCAGTAAGCTCTTGTCCGCTTTGTATCTGAGGTTGAGCAGCGCGTCGACCAGTTCTGTTGTCACCATCCGAACATCAGGCTGTGCTGCCGCTGTGTCCGCCTGGATCTTCTGCGCTTTGCTCAGCATTTCGGCAAATCCGGCTGCGCTGGATTCGGTGTACTGGCTCAAATCGAGCGTCAGCGCATACTCGATCACGCGGTTGAGCTGGCTCTTGTCCCCGGTGTAGCGGAGCTGGCCCATTGCGTTCATCAAATTGTTCGCCGCTTCTCTAACTTGGCTCATGCTGACCGAATCGTCCTGGTAAACGTCTTTGGCCTCTTTGAGCGCCTCTGTGAACGGCGCCCAAGTGTCGGGGAGATAGTCGACCTCCACATAGGTGTCCGCCGTATCGATCAGTTTTTTGAGTTCGCTCTTGTCCACGACTTCTTTGATCAGCAGCGACTGCGCGAACTCGAGCTCAGCCTTTGCCTTGTCAATCTCATTTTGGATTGCGTTTTCGTCATCGAGCACTGCCTTTGCGTTGGCGATCATCAGGTTGAAGTTGTCCTTTTCCGCTCCATCCTGGTATTCGCTTTGATCAAGGGAAACTGCCGCGTCGTACGCCGCCTGCAACCCGCTCTTGTCGCCCTTCTGGAAGCTCAGTTTGTGTATCTCTCCGATCAGCGTGATCCAGGCCGTGTTGATTTCCTCCTGAGTCGCGTCCGGATCTTCGTTCACTGCCTTCGCCTCTGTGAGCGCGGTGTCAAAGCTCTCTTTGATCATTGGGATCACATTGAGGTATTCCTCTGTTTTTTGAAGTTCTTCCGCCCTGCGGATCACCTTGTCAAGAATGGTCTTGTCTGTGTCAGTGGAGGGCGGGGGAACCTCTTTGTCGGTTGCGGTGAAGCGGTAGCTGCCGCTGCCCGCAGTGTAGACGTGGAAACCGTCTTCATTCAGACCCGCATAGGTCAGGCCGTCTCCGTTTTTGCCGAGGATGTCCTTGCCGCTTTCAGTGATCGCAGTCGCTTCTTTGATCGGAATCAGAATAGTTGCAGTCGCATTAGCCGGTACGGTGACATCCCAAGTCAGGTCGCCGTCCTCATAGGTCCAGTTGGACTCTGCCAGGCCCTTGATGGTGTCGATCGAACCGTTGACATAGGAAAGCTCGCTCTCCAGGCCAGGGCGGTAGGTGATTTCGCTGTAGCCCGCCGCAGTGGAGCGGATGCCGGCAAGCCCCTGGTACATCCAGGCGCCGGGGTAACTCATCTTGTAACAGGAGAAGTTGCAGAAAGCGGTTGGCAGCTGTATTGTAAAGCTGTTTATCACCGGAAGCAAAGGAGGCTTCCACTACTTTTTCCACCAAACGACCTTTTTCGGCAATGGCCTGGCGGACGATGTCTACCAGATCGTATTCAAAATTATTATTACCTGTAAACTGGTCAGCTACGGAAACCATCATGGCTGCGGCACGAATAACGTCATCCGGATTGTAATAGTCACTCATTTCAGACCAACTCGATACCAGATAAGGATGATCGGAAGGGCGGGCA
>CBCSOX010000119.1:0-8247 GCA_965141735.1 uncultured Oscillospiraceae bacterium
ACATCTTTTTTCTAGTATAGCATTCCCGCACTGGTTTTGCAAAGAGTTCTCTTTTTGTTGAAATAGGTTGTTTCCCGCTTGATCTGCATCTGTGGGAAACAGCCTCTATCCCGCCGCGTGATTCACGGACTCTGTAAACAATTCTGCACACTGAAAGCTTGTTCAAAGCAATATGCAAACCTCTCTTAACATTCAAACGCAATGACAGAAAACTTGATTCTGAGGGAAACAAGAAAAAGGAGAGGAATTATCACAGAAATGTTTTCGGCAAGGGGCCTTCCCCCGCCAAACTGTCGATACGCTGAGCCGGGCCAGATTTTACAAATGTAAAATCTGGCCCGGCCAATGATTGATTCTTTTTTGGGTTGATTAAGAACGCCGCCAATGTTGCTTTTTAAACTTGGTTTTTCAGCTTTGCCGTGGGTTTCTTTCGCTGTTTCCGCATTGGTAAAGGAAAACAGAGGGAATGCCGGCTGATCGAATACCCCGATGAAACCTAGTTTCAATGGTTCTGCGCAAAAACACAATCAGCTGTAGCGGCCTTTTGTTCACAGCGGGGGTCAAAATGCAGATGACAGAATCCGGAAACGGCCAAATTGGCTCTATCGAAAAATACGCGAGATCCACAGGCATTCTCTCAACCGGAAAGACCGGCCTTGCGATTGCGCTTACTCGTCGAACTTACCGACGGCGTTTTTTCAAAACGACTGCGGCAGCGGCTGTGAGAAGCATCAGCGCAGCAGCTGAAGCGGAGGCATCGCCTGTCTTGGGCGCTGAACCGTTGCTCTGTGTTTCAGCATCCCCTTCCACCGGAACTGCATCCGGATTTGTCAGGCTGTCGATTGCTTTTCTCAGCGCCTGTGCCGCGCCGTCCACAAGCTGCTGGCCCTCTCTGGCCGTCAGCGTGTCATCCTCGAGCAGTTTTGCCGCATCCGCCTTTGCCTGTAAAAATCGTTCCAAGGTCTCCCCGGTGTAACCGCTCAAGTCAATTGACGACGCCTCGTCAAAGACGCTTTGAAGCAGGCTCTTGTCCGCCTTGTAGCGGAGGCCGAGCATTGCTTGCAGCAGGCTGTCCGCCGCGTCGTCAATCTGCTGCTGGGTGGATTTTGGATTGTCCAAAACCTGACGGGCCGCTGCGCGCGCCGTCTCAAACTCTGTCCATCCGCTCTCGACAAAACGGTCCTGTTCCAAGGTGTCCGCCTGCCCGAGAAGAACGGTGAGTTCCGTTTTATCCTTGAGAACCAGAGCAGATACTTCCCGGTCAAGAGCTTCCCGCGCCGCGTCCACTTCGCTCTGCAGGGTGTTTTCATCCTCGTACACCTGCACCGCCTGATCAAGGGCTTGGAGCATGGCGGAAGCGTCTTGATAGTCGTCTGGGTTGAGTCCCTGCGCCGCAGTGATCGACGCACTGAGCGCCGCTTTGTCTCCTTTGACAAAGTCGAGCATGTGAATCGCGTTCAGCAGCAGCACCCACGCCTGGTCAACCTGTTGCTGGGTTGAGGCTGGATCTGTCTGGACAGCCAGGGCGTTGTGGAATGCAGAGTTAAACTTCGCCTGAACCAGCGGAATCAGATTGTCCGTCCCGCCCTCGTCAATCACACGGCGGGCATAGTCCAGAACATAGTTTAGAATTGTCTTATCTGCATCCGACGCAGCTGCCTGCGGTCCGTACACCTCGATTTCGGACAGCTGGAACCGATAGTTGGGGTCTATTCCAGGGTGAATATTGAGCTTGGTGGCGAGCACTCGCACATACCGCGCCGTGACCGGTTCAAACTCATAGGTCCGCGGCACACAGTCAGTGGGAAGCGGCTCGTTTTCGATGGCTGAAACAGTCGTCCACTGCTCGTTGTCCTCCGAGACCTGAATCTGGAAGTCAATGGGGTAGAACAGTCCCTCATAGGGGGAGTCGCTGCGGGGCACTAAATCCACCCGGCTGACTTGGGAGGGGGTTCTGAGATCAATTACAGCCCACTCCTCGTGCTGCACGCCGGTGTTGCTGCTGGATGAGTACATTGTCTTGTGATTCCCGTCGGTGAGATAGTTCTGATGGAAGCCGCTCGAATCAAGTGAACTCGAGACAGTCACCGGTTTTTGATAGGCGAGATTGTAGTAGGTGATCTGTTCAACTGCCTCCCTGAGCTGGGAGTCGCAGGCATCGATCTGTCCCTGTGTGGCAGAACTGTCTGCAAGGAGCTTTTCCGCGCGCTGCATGAGGTGGCGCACCGGGGCGTAGCTCGCCGGCGTCACCTTGTCCGCATCGATCTGCCGGGCAGTTTCAAGTGCTTGGCTGAGCGAGTCGGTGAAGAGTTTTTCCGGCGCAGTGCTGTCGTCCACTAAGAACAGTGCCTGTACTGGAGACATGCGCAGGTTCACCTTGGTGACCGCTTCTCCGTTTTCGGTGGTGTGCACTGCGGGAACGCTGTATTTCTCGCCGTTGTGCGGATTCCACACTGCGGGGGAGTCCAAGGTGCCGCGCAGGGTGACGGTCGTGTTGAGCGAGTTGTCGCTCGAGTTGGCGATATAGTAGTAGTCCTCCCCGTCCACCACCTTGTGCAGATAGGAAAGATTTCCGCCCGTGACGGAAGGATTGTCATCAAACTGCACGTCGTACTGCATCCCAGTGCTGTCGAGCGCGGCCTCGAGCGTCTTGGAGGAGGCGTTGGGCAGATAGACAGCGTTGTTGTTTGAGATGCTCTCGGGGAAAATCAGGTCGCTTCCGTCCGGTCCGTACAGCCGAAATTCGCTGATGCTGACCCGGTTCGCGGCCGAGGGGATGCTCAGCCGGACTTTGTAGGCTGCCACAGCGTCAAATTCGTGGGTCTTTTTGCTGCCGATCGAACTGCCGTCTGCAAGGGAAACCCAGTCCTGCGAGGCTTCGTCCCAATACTCGAGTCGGTAGCTCGTGACCGCTTTTGCGTATTCGCTGATCACCGCTTTGGCGATCTGCTGCGGCTGGGCAAAATTCACTTCAAGCCATTCGTTGGTGGACCCATTGCTCTCCCAGCGGGTGCCCAGATCGTCGTCCCCCGCTTTCCAGGGCTCGAGTCCAATGGTGTCACCCATCCACTGCACCTCATACTGGCTTGAAGAGGTGTAAATCGGCCCGGTGGAACTGCGTGGATCGACTCCAAACATCTCTTTGATCAGCTCGACCACACGGGCGCTCTGACCTTGTTCAGAGGATTGGTAGGGTAGCTGGCGGGTGCCGATGACAAGGCCGCCGCCATCATAAAACTCCTTGATCTTTTCGAGGTTGCTCACGCTGATCGTGTCGCAGCCGGGCAGGAGGATCACCTTGTACTGCTCGTAGTTGACCGCATTGTTGAGCTTGAAGGTGTCCCCCTCCACGCTGCACCGCTCATCGATGATGTCGGGGTGCAGGTAGGTGAAGTCCCGGCGGATGTCGAGCGAGAGCATCTCGCCCAAATCCATGTAGTTCCACTCGGCCTGCGGGGTGACGCCCCCCTTGTAGGGGTCATAGCCTCCGTCAAACACAAAGCCGTTGTGCAACGAATCAATCGGGTAAAACACCCCGATGTCAGCGACGTGCTGTCCCTTCTGCTGGAGGATGGAGGCGGAGCGTCCGATGAAATTGTTGTAGTCGGGCAGCGCCGGGCCCCAGTAGGGGTCGCGGTAGGAGAGCTCGGGGTTCATAAAGCCGGCTCCATAGGGGGTATACCACACCGCGTGGGGAACCATGAGGTTGATGCCCTTGGCGAAGTGGTCCATCACGTCGCGGTAAAGGGTCGGGATATCGAGGTTGTCGTCCGCTCCGTGGATCTCGACCATGACCTTCTGCTTGTCCCAGTTGTTGGCCGACGAACTCACAACTTTGAGCGCGCGGGAAATCCGGCCGTAGAATATGACCTCGTCAATGCCGGGGATATCCTGCGAGCGGAACGCCTTCATCAGGTCGCCCACCGTGTTGGTCGGGTTGATGAGCTCCTCCTCCCCGACGTGGCCGGTGAGGTCGATGTTGTGCTCGTCGCACCAGTCGGCCAGCGTTTTGGTCCAGCTGTCGGCAAAGAGCTCGGCGCGGAAATCAAAGAGGGTGGAACGCGCAAACGCAGTGTCCTCTCCGATGTCGTACCACAGCGCCGGGTAGTATTTGACTGGATCAAAGCCGTATTCCGCCTCAAACCTTTCGTTGTATTTCTCAGTCCAGGTATTGCTGCGCCAAAGGGCCGGTTCATCGTAAAACGTCATGTCGATAACATCCCCGAAGTACTCCGCAAACTGGTCGTAGTAGGCGTCATGGGTGAGACCGATGAACTTGCGCACGTCGTCTGCATCGAGGTAATCGCAGAAGGAGTTGCCGTCCCGCCGAAGATTAAACGCCATCACTTTCCAGGTTCCCTCGCCGAGGTCGTAATTGACGCAGTCCCCGCCTGTGCGGAGCACGCTCTGCCCATCCTTTTGCAGGTCGAACTCCCAGATGGTAACGCTGTTGACGTCCGGATCGACAATTGTGTCGATGTACAACCGCACCTTGTTTGAGGTGACCGGGGCAAACGAATCTGTCTTGGAGGCACCGATCTTCTTGCCCTCCGATGCGTTGACCCAATTGGAGCCGTCCCAATACTGAATATGATAGGAGGTGGTCCGATCGTAGGCCTCGCTGATGACCGCACTGTCAAAAGTCACCGGCTGTTCAAATTCGAGCTGGAGCCATTCGTCGTTGCCCGATCGATCCCCAGCGTTCCAGCGGGTTGCCGGGTTTCCATCCGTCGCCATATCCGCGGTGTAGCCTTGCAGTTGGGTAAAGTAGGAGGATGCTGTCGTTGTAAATGAGGCTTGCTGCATCTCCTCTGAAACGGCGGTGAGTTCGATGATTTCTTTGGTGTAGACGTTCATCGCAACTGCGCCCATGAGCGGCTCGTTCTCGGTACCGAGGTCCACCGCCATTTTGCCTTTGACAGGCCCGGTGACCTCCTTCTCAGTTTTGTACAGCGCCTTGGCAGTGTCCTCCGGATAGGTCTGCTGGAACAGGCCGCCCGCCGGGCCGCTCGGGAATCCGTTTTCATCGTAGAGGTTGAGCTTCATCCCATTTTTCCTGCACTCTTCCAGAACGGTCCTGTACATATCGAAATAATCGCCGCCGAGGTATCCGCCCTGTCCGTAGGGCAGGATGCCGAACCCGCTGTAGCCGCTTTCAAGCGAACCGTTTACCGTATCGATGAGCCGCTGCTTGTCCATGGTTGCGGAATCCCCGAACACGTTCCAGAACCAGAGCGGCCGTGACTTGTAACCGATTGATGGGTTTTCAAATTCCGCATACCGATCAGGTTCCGCCGCCCCCGCTGGCAAAACCTGCATTGTTCCCAGCAAGAGCACAGCGGCGAGCATGCACGAGATTGTCTTTTTCAGTTTCATAATACACTCCTTCTCTCACAAATGGATGGTAATTGTACTGTCCTCCTCTCGAATGATGTTGTATCACTGAATCTGTGAACCCTACATTAAACCAGTTCACAAAACACAGTCAAGTTGTCATTTAACCCAGTATTTCTCATTGTTTTAATTTGTATTTAGGCAATCTGATTCTATTTAATTAGATCATAGCATGAACATACTGGAAATTCAATCGTGAAAGTTGCCGTGTTTTTCTAAAAATATTGCTATTTTCAGAAAACAGATGATTTTAAACCCAGAAAGAGACAATCTGATGCCTTGCCGATAGATCAATTCTACCCCGCCACAAGGTCTCTTCATTGAGCCAGCGGCCAAGCATTTATTTCCCCGCCTGCTAAACGGAAATCGGTACTATCTGCCTATTCCCGCATAGGGCCATTCAGAGATACAGATCTCGAAAGATCGTGAATTAAAACCCCCTTTCAAAAATCACTGTTAAAGCTGGTTTGCGCAGCAAAAAAGCCCGGCTGACGCCAGGCTTTTTTGCTGCCAAATACAAATTCGGTTCCGCCAACCATACTGCCAGTGGATTTTTCGGTGTTGCTGAGCACAGGTCTTCCTGCGCAATGTTTTCACGGGGCTAATGCTTCTCATGGCAACTGCGCAAACCAGGTTGGGACGCGCACAGACCTGCCAGTTTATTGCCCCGTACCTAAGGTTTCTGCGCACGGTTCAGCGGTCACCGACACAGCGCACTGTGTGCAGATCAGTTTTCAGGCTTTCACCCTATTTCTTTTTCCTCCTGCTGCTCACACAGAGTCCTGCGGCGAGAAGCAGCACAACCGCAGAGACTGCGGGCACGGTTTCCCCGGTTTTTGCGGATCCTCTACTTGTCTGAATCGTCCCGTCCTGACCGACGGTGAGGAACCAGCCCATATCGCTCTGCGGCACAAGTCCCTCGATCGCTTCGGTCAAGCCGCTGACAGCTCGGTCGACAACCTCCTGCTCGTCAGTGGACAGCATACCGTTTTCAAGCACTGCGCGCGCTTCGCTGAGCGCCCGGTCAAATGCCTCCACGCTTGCGGAGGTGTACTCTCCACGATCAATTGCCTCAGCTGCACAGACAAGCGCTGTGAGCAGTCCTTTGTCCGCGCGGTAGCGCAGGCCGAGCATCCCGTCAATGAGACGGTTGAGCGCGTCGTCCACCTGCTGCTGGCTCGCATCCTGCTGGAACAGGACGGTCCTCGCCTTTGTCAAGGCCCCTTCAAAATCCGCCCATCCCTTTGCAAAATCCTCCTGCCGGTAGTCCGACACTTGCTCAACAACTTGCTGCAATTTCGATTTATCTGCCAGCTTCACGAGCGCATCCGCCGCTTCGACGAGCGCGGCCTGCGCGGCGTCAACCTCCGACTGCACGGCATTGCGGTCCGCGAGCACCTGCCCAGCATGGGAAAGCGCCGCAACAAACGCATCCTTTTCAGGGCCGTCCAGGTATCCGCTGAGGTCGAGCGCGCTGTAAACTGCATAGCATTCGGCCAGCGCCTGTTTGTCGCCCACCTGAATGCCGAGCTTGTGAATTTCAGTCATCAGCGCAATCCACGCCGCATTCACATCCGCTTCGGCTGCCGCCGGATCGCCGCTCACTTCGACTGCCTTTGCAAGCGCTGCGTCAAAGCTCTGCTGCACCAGCTCGATGGCGTTGGCGTACTCTTCCCCTGCCCGCAGTTCCTGCGCACGGGCGATGACCTTGTTGAGGATGGTCTTGTCCGCGGGTTTCAAATCCACATCTGTCCGACGGAATACCTCAAATTCCGCAATCTGCATCCGGTAGCTGTTGTTATCTCCGGAATTGGGGTTGAGGCTGGTCCCGGTGAAGCGGATGTACCGCGCAAATACCTGGTCAAACGAGAAGGTCTGGGGCGCTTCGCCGACATAAGGGTACTGTGTTTCTTCTACGACAGTTGTCCAGTTCTCTCCATCTGCAGACACCGCGATGAAAAAGTCCTTGGGGAAACCGTAGCCGGTCGCCGCCCCCTCGATGCGGGGATAGATCATAAATTCGTCACACCGCATCTCAGCCCCAAGATCGATCTGCACCCACTCGGTGTGGTCGACTGCGGTTGAGGCGTCACTCGACCAACAGTTGGAGGTGCTGGGCGCGCCCGAGACAATGCCGTCGACCAGTTTGTCTGGATAAAACTGCGGGGCACCCGCAACGCTTGACGCAGTTACTTGGGTGTTGAGCGCGAGGTTGACATCCTTTGCGGATACAAGCGCCTGCCGGGCGCTGCGCAGGGTCTCCAATGCCCGCTCTACCTCTGTCCGTGTGGGCTGCTCCGTTTCCAAAACCCCATTGGCGCTTTGCAGTGCCGCCTGCAGCTTGTCCCAGCTGGACGAGGTAAACTTATTCTGCTGGAGCGCGGCGCAGGCAGCGACCTCCTGCCGAAGGGGTTTCTTCACCTGCTCCCAGTCGAGTGCTTCAAACGAAGCGTTAAAGGTGTAATCCGCATCCATTGTGAGGGTGAGAGTGTCGGAGGGGGAGGCAAAGCTTCCGGTGAAGCCGGCAAACTGCTTGTCTTCGTCCGGCACCGCGCGCAGCTCCACCTGCTCGCCCGCTGCGAACGCTGCGGAGTAGGGAAGCTCGGCCTCCTGGCCATTTACTAGAATCCTGCCGCCCTCCGTCGCGCCAACGCGCAGGGTGTAGCTGTCTTTTTGCTCCGCCTTGACGTCCGCCGCAAGCGTGTAGCTGCCGGGGGCGAGGTCAAAGTAAATGTACTGTTCGTCGTTGCCGCGGTAGGATGCAGCAGTTCCAGCCCCATCCTCAAACGCGGTTTCGCCGTTGATCACAACCCGGGTGTTGCGCGTTCCGAAACGGGGGACAGCAACCTGAGC
>CBCSOX010000120.1:0-8227 GCA_965141735.1 uncultured Oscillospiraceae bacterium
TATTACCTATATCATACCTTTTTCGACTTGTATTGTCAAATATTTTATTGAGAAAATACAAAAGGGACCATAAACAAGGCGGAGCGGTGCCATCCTATTGGAAGACACCGCTCCGCCTTACGTACAAAGGGGGTTATTTGAGAACCGTCCTCACCGGAACACATCCGCCTGTATGTGCAGAAGTTTTTGCTGTTCGGTGCGGTTCCGGGCGAGAAATTCGTAAACGAGGTAATGGGGACTGATTCGTTCAATCAGCGCGCGCGTGCCGGCAAAAAGCATTGGCTGATGGGTATCAATTCTGCCGACATGGGCGTAGGACTGCGCAAACCGATCGTAGTAGTCCGGCTCCATCGGCGGAATCTGTCGGCGTGCCCGCTCAACATATGCCCCGCTGAGGGACTGGTGCAGGTGCACTCCGCGGATAAAGCGGCAGAGGTCGCCGTGCCGGTCGAGAATGCTGTGCAGATAACGGCAGGCGTCCTCCCCGCTGCGCAGTGCGGTGTTGGTGTGCAGCAAGTGCCCTGTGTCGAGGAGCAGCCCTTTTTTGGGAAAGTGCACCTGGTCGAGCAGGCGTCGGGTGAGGGCGGGATCGGTCAGCCTCAGGCCGGGGTACCAGAGGTTTTCCATCAAAAAGTCAAAGGTGTACCCCCTCCCGTCGAGCAGCATGTTGATGAGCTGCGCCGCCGCGTCGATCACCTCCTCATCGTTGTGGTGGTAGCGGTTGGTAAAGGTCTCCTCGAGCGTGACGTCACTGACGTGAAAGACGACATAGCGCGCGCCGAGCTGCTGTGCCTCGTCGAGCTCCCGTTGAAACCGGTTGATCAGCGTCTCCCGGCCGCTGCCCCCATAAAAGTCGCGGCAGATCTCGAGCGAGCCGAACTCGCTGGTTAAGCGCCGGGTATCGTTGTTCCAAAAATCGAGCCAATAGGAATAGAAGGAAAGGTGTACCCCGATCACCGACTGGGGGCGCAGAATCCTCCTGCTGTCCTCCCCGGCGCAGATCATCTCAAACCCGTCGCAGTAGGGGAAGCAGGAAGATTCCAGATCATCGGCATCTGCATATTCTGAAAGGCTTTGGTCGTTGCGCACGATGTGAAGCAGGGTGTACATGGGTCCTCCTTTGGCTACATAGGGGTGATGGACAGCTCGATGACATAGGAATCCTTTTCCTTGCGCAGGGTGATGAATTTGTCGTCCACCACATGTTCCTGATAGAGGAAGGTCTCATAGCGGATCAGCTGGGTTTTGCTCGCGATTTTGAGCAGCGCAACTTCGGCGGCGAGAATGTCCCGTTCCCGACAGAGCGGTTTGACGAGGGAATCGACAAACGAATAGATTTCGGTGATCTGGGTCAGGTCAAATGCCGAGAGATCAATTCTTCCATTGATCTGGGAGATCTTTTTTCCATCTGTTTCGGAGAGAATGGAAAATGAGGCGACGTTGTTTTTTGCCGCGTATTCAAAGCGCACGCTCCCGTCCGGATTTTGAGTGAACCCGGTGATCGTGTACTGTTCGGAGAGCGCTGTCACCTGGGCCTGGAGTTCCGGCAGCGGGCGCAGGTGAATGCTGCCCTTGCCAAAGAGCATCATCACCGCGTTGATGTTGTAGAGCACCGCGCCGATGACACCGAGCAGAATGCAGATGATCAGAATCCACGCGATAAAATAGCGGGGGGCATACCGCTCGGAAAACTTCACGTTTGTTTTGGTCAAACAGGCTCCCCCTTTCGGAACAGGCAGGATTGCGCCTATTCGTATTTGTAGTTCCCGAGAAACTTAAAGCCGGAAAGCTCGTTTGACAGGTCGTTGATCAGGTGGATGGTGCTGTCGCTGAGCACATTGCCGGTGAAATCGAGGTAAAAGATGACGTCAAAGTTTTTGTTGCCGATCGGTTTGGATTCGATTTTGGTAAGGTTGACCCTGCTGACCGCAAATTTGGTCAGCAGGTTGTAGAGAGAGCCGACCGCATTTGCAAGAGTGAGGGAGGTCGCCACCGTGTCGCACTCCGGGTTGGGGTAGAGGTGCTTGGAGATCACGATAAACCGGGTGTAGTTCTCATCAATATTTTGGATCCCCTCCCGCAGAATTTCAAGCCCGTATTCCTGCGCGCTTTCGGCAGAACAGATCGCGGCAAAGGGCTGCTCGCATTTTGAGACGAATTCAGCGGCAGCGGCGGTGTTGGAGTACTCCCGCTTGACCAGGTTGTGGGCGCAGATGAACTCGCTGCACTGGGCGAGCCCCTGGATGTAGGAATAGACCTCAGTGACGTCCTCGAGCTTTGTGCCCGGGCGGGCACAGAGGCAGTGGTTGATCTTGAGGCGGACCGAATGGTTGATGTAAAAATCGTGGCTTCGCATCAGGTCGTACACCTCGCTGACCGAGCCTGCATTGGAGTTCTCAATCGGCAGCACCCCGCAGTCCACCTCGCCCGCCTGCACCGCGTTAAACACATCGCCGAACCGCTCAAACATGCGGATTTCCGCGTTTGGGAACTTCTTTTTCCCCGCGAGATAGGTGTAGGAGCCGACCACACCGGGACAGGCGACCACCGGGTGCTCAGGCGGGGAAGGGCGGCGCTTGACCGTCTCGAGCAGCGAGAGGGTCTGGCCGGAATAATCCCGCACCGTATTTTGCTGCAGGCATTTGCTGATGTTCATCAGGGTGGAAAACAGCACCTTGGCGCCCTGTGCGTTTCCCTCCGATGCCTGGGCGCCGATCCGTTCGATGATCTGGTCTTCCCGGTCCCTGTGGAAAATCGGAAGGTTGTTTTCCCGTTTGTACTGTGCGACCCCTTTGACAAGCTCCATCCGCTCCTCAAACAGGCGCAGAATTTCCCCGTCGATTGTGTCGATCTGGCCTCGTATCTGTTGCAGGTCCATGTGGACGCCTCCTGTTATTGTATTCAGTTTCTATCTTTACTATTATAGTGAATTTTTTGTCGCTTTACAAGGGGGTGTTTAAAGGATTCCCCAAACGGCCATATTTAGAGTAAGGAGGTATACAGATGCACGAACAGGTATGTTATCATTTAAAGAATCTAAACACACTCGCGCGGGGGATGCGCATTGAGGAGAAACTCAACGAAATTAAGGGGGTGCGCGCCTTTGTCAACGTCGCGGCAGGGCGCGCGACCATCTACTACAACCGCAGGTGGGTGACTGAGCCTGAACTGCGCGGGATCGTTCGTGAGGCAGGAGGAAAAATACTCGACCCGCCGCGCGGAGAACTGCTCTCCCGCACCGGGGAGAACTGTGCCTTTGAGCTGTGTGACCTCGTCGCCAAGCCGGAGATCCCGGTGCAGCAGCTGCTCTGCTATGTGGATTCCCTCGTCGCTAAACAGCGCTATCCATTCGGAGAGGAAATCAGGCGGATTGCCAAAGCAAATGGAGTGGAGCCCCGGCGTGTCCGGCATTTGAGGCGGGGAAAAAACGAGGTGTCCGGGGTGATTGACAAACACCGCATCCGTGTCTCTACTGGCAGCTCTGGTGCACAGGAGCCGGAGGGGGATACCGTACAGCTGAGCCTTTCGGTGGACGGGGAACCAGTCGGGTATCTGGAGTTTTCCATGATCAGGGTGCGTTAACAGACAAATTTTGTGAACGGGGTCCATAATATCCAGATTTTCTAGACAACTCTTGTGTTTTGTGGTATAATAACGACAAAGAGAGATTGAGCAAGTGTTTTTCTAGAAAGGAGAGACTATGGAAGCCTTTTACGAGAAAAGACGATATGACACCAATTTACGCGTTTGGACATGCTGTTACAACGGACTGACCTCCCTCCCGCACTACCACAGGGAAATCGAGCTGCTCTACATCCGGCAGGGATGTGCGCACGTTGGGATCAACAGCCAGAGCTATACCTGCTACGGAGGCGACCTCGTGATTTCTCAGACAGGCGATATGCACTACAGCAACAGCGAGAACGAGGATAACATTCTCGATTTTATCGTATTTGAGCCTTCTGTTCTCGAGACAGTCTACTCCAACGACCGCTCCCTCCAGTCGGTTTTGACCGCCAAGGAGCTGAAAAAAACCGGGATGGATGAAATTGTCCAGCGGATGTACTCCACCGTGCACAGCGAGCTGAAAAACCAGGAGATGGATTTTGACACCCTCATCAAG
Source organism: uncultured Oscillospiraceae bacterium (assembly GCA_965141735.1). Taxonomy (GTDB): domain Bacteria; phylum Bacillota; class Clostridia; order Oscillospirales; family Ruminococcaceae; genus Massilioclostridium. The sequence continues at coordinate 4,124 of CBCSOX010000120.1, forward strand.
CTCACGCTGAGCGAATTCTGGGTCAAATACACCCGGTACTTTGGCCAGGCGCGCACAGCGGAGGACCGCCAGCCGATGGTGACCGCGCTCGCAAAACTGCAAAAGCTCATGGATTACATTGAGGACAACTTTGCAAACGATATCAGCCTTTCGGACACAGCGGAGATCATGGGTTACGAGGTCTGCCACTGCTCCAAGGTGTTCAAAAAGCTCACCGGCGTCAACTTCACCGAGTATCTCAACAACGTCAAGGTCGGAAAGGCGATTGAGATGATCCGCAAATCCGAGTACAGCATCACCGATATCGCTATGCGCTGCGGGTTCAACAACATCCGCACCTTTAACCGGGTCTTTAAGTCGATCACCAAGATGACCCCGACCCACTTTATGAATACCAACCGGATTGTGCCGGAGTTCCACTCCCAGGCCAAGCCCATCAGCCACATGACCAGCACCGTCATCTCCTGCAAGGACAGCTGGGTCTAGGGGAAATGTATGCAAAGAGCCGCTCCCGGTGGGGGCAGGCTCTTTAAATTTGGTATTGATAATCGGCGGCGGACATGTTATAATTTTAACAGTTAACAATTCAAATTCAGGAGGTTTCACAATGAGCAAAATCACAAACGCCACAGAGCATTTTGCAAAACTGATCCAGGACCAGCTTGAGCGCATTGAGCGCATGAAGGCGGAAAAGGATTTTCTGGATTACTCCAAACTCGATAAAATCATCATCGGCGTGTGCGGCGGCGACGGCATTGGCCCGGTCATCACCAATGAGGCGCACCGCGTTTTGGAATATCTTCTCAGAGACGAAGTGGCGAAGGGAAAAGTGGAGTTCAAGGTCATCGACGGCCTGACCATCGAAAACCGCGCCAAGGTCGGCAAGGCGATTCCGGACGATGTGCTCGAAGAGCTTAAATCCTGCCATGTCATCCTCAAGGGGCCGACCACCACTCCCCGCGCCGGCGACCCATGGCCGAACATCGAGAGCGCGAACGTCGCGATGAGAAAAGAGCTTGATTTGTTCGCCAACGTCCGCCCGGTCAAGGTTCCTGAAGAGGGCATCGACTGGACCTTCTTCCGCGAGAACACCGAAGGCGCCTACACCCTCGGCTCCTGCGGCATCAACGTCGACGAGGACCTCGCGATTGACTTCACCGTCACCACCCAGCAGGGAACCGAGCGGATCGCCCGCCTCGCCTACGACTACGCCAAGAAAAACCACAAGGACCGTGTCTCGATCATCACCAAGGCGAACGTCATCAAGACCACCGACGGCAACTTCCTCAAACTCTGCCAGAAGATCGGCGAGGAATACCCCGAGATCAAAACTGACGACTGGTACATCGATATCACCACCGCCAAGCTCATTGACAAAAAGAGAAGGACCGACTTCCGCGTCTTCATCCTCCCCAACCTCTACGGCGACATCATCACCGACGAGGCGGCGGAGTTCCAGGGCGGCGTCGGCACTGCGGGCAGCGCAAACCTCGGCAAGCGCTACGCGATGTTCGAGGCGATCCACGGCTCAGCCCCCCGCATGGTGGACGAGGGACGCGACAAATACGCAGACCCCTGCTCCATCCTGCGCGCAAGCGTGCTGCTGCTCTCCCACATCGGCTACCAGGCCGAGGCGGACAAGCTCGAAAAAGCGCTTGACCTCTGCATGTATGAGGAGAAAAAGCATGTGATCACCGGCCGTGCGGACGGTGCGACCACCAAAGAATTCGGCGACTACGTCATGGAGACGACCGAAAGAATCTAAGAGGGGTTAACCAATGCCAAAAAACAGCGAAGTTTCGATGTCGGTCGTCCGTCGGCTGCCCCGGTATTACCGCTTTCTGGGGGAACTGCTCCGCACTGGTGTGGAGCGGATTTCCTCCCGGGAGCTTTCGGTGCTCATGGGATTTACCGCCTCTCAGATTCGCCAGGACCTCAACTGCTTCGGGGGGTTCGGTCAGCAGGGTTACGGCTACAACGTCGTCTACCTGCACGAGGCGATCTCCAAAATTCTTGGCTTTGAAAACACCCAGGAAACGATCCTCATCGGCGCGGGCAATCTCGGCCGGGCAATCGCCACCTACACTGATTTCAAGGGCCGAGGGTTTAACCTAGTCGGGGTGTTTGACAACAATCCCGCCATCATCGGCCAGCGGCTCTCCAACTGCGACGTGGCCGACATCGCAACGCTGGAGGATTTCTGCAAGGAACACCACCCGACCGTTGCGATTGTCTGCGTCCCGAAAACCGCCGCGGAACAGCTCGCAGGCCGTTTGGTAGAGCTCGGGATCAAAGGGTTTTGGAATTTCAGCCACTACGACATCTCCCTGAAACACAAACAGGCGGTTGTGGAAAACGTCCATCTGAGCGACAGTCTGATGACCCTGTGCTACCGGGTCAACAACGAGACCAAATAGAATAAAAGGCAATGCCGCCCGATTTGTATCGGGCGGCATTTTTCCTTTCAACGAAAATGTTGGGCTTTTCGGGAGCTGCCATAAGGATATGCAACCCCTTTTCAGGAGAGTAGGCAGCAATCTTTTTCTTAGGGCTGTTAGATAAATCGAGAATACCGTCTTTTTCTACAAACAACAGCGGTCACCGCGTGAAAAAGTCGTCAGAATTCGGAGGGGTTTCTGCGTCTTTTCCTTGCACGCATCCGTTGTCTGCGCAAAATTCAGTAATTCCTCTACAGTAAAACAGTCCAAGTGCCGGATTACAACATGCGTCTGCGGCGGCTGCTAATACCAGAACTTTACAGTCAGATCTTTAGAACCCATCTGATATAATGGATCTAAATACTAATAATACTTTACATTTAAAAACATTTGTAGTAAAATACATATAAAAGGAAATTTTGTAAGTTATTTTGTTTAAATTATGGGAGGTGATTCCAATGGTTTTTTGTCTCACAAACAAAAAGGCTTTTATCTATCGTTTTAAGGAAGAGCAAAGATGTTAAAATGAAATAATTTTTGTGTTTTGTGCAGTTGCAGAGAACGCAGTTTCCACATTATCAGATGCTGCGCTGTATGAGCTCTATCGCGAAGAATTTGATGCTCTTGAGCACAATTATGTTGAGCAGCAAACGGCAATCCGGGCATTGAACGTTGAGAATGCCCTGACAGAGCCGCAAGCCGTCTCTACGACAATCCAGGATGGAGAGAACGCGGTGGTTACCTTGTCTTCGGTGATTGAAAAGATCCCTGACTTGAAACAGGCCAGGGGAATCGGCGGGATTGACAGCACAGAGTACTACACCTGCGCAAGAATCTATATCAGAACGGAGTATGAAACAAAATCAATCAACGGTCGTGGTTATGTGAGATTCTACCGGGGAATTGGCCGCGTCTTAAACTATTATGACGGCTTTAGTGGAAACGGGGTTGTCGTTACCTATGGAAACAGTGGCAGCGGCGGTGGCAGCTATTCTACAACCTATACGTTGTTGTCCAGCCAGTCCTACGATTTTGAATCTTACCATGATAAATGGGTGTACGATTATCCATCTTCTAAGGTTGGTCAGTCAGCAAGGTATGCATTTCGGCGTCCAACATCCACTTCGGATACAGTTGTCTATGTAGACTGCCACTATAATCCGTAAGAATTGATTGTGTGGAGCCAGGGAGGTGCGAGTTGAAACGACAATTTCGGGTAATTTTTTTTATAGCGAGTGTGTGCTATATCGTTGTGGGACTGCTTCTCTTTAAAAATTTGGAGAAACAGGAGATGCGTTCGATGCAGAGGCTCCCGGATATTCTTGAAAACAGCTATTTTTTGCTTGCCGCTTTTCTCTACAAGGGGCAGGATATTTTGGATCTTATCCGGAATCGGTCAAAGGTCCGGATCAACTGGGTTCTTTTAGGTGTGAGCGCATTTGTTTTTGTCTTTCTCAATATTCTTTCTTACCTGGCCTATTATACTGATACCTCTCGTTATGACTTTTTGCTTCATAACGATATCCCTATGCTGTTTATCGTCAGTCCTCTGCTATTCATTGTTCTCTCCGGCATCGCGATGGTGGACGCGTTTCAGTTTAAGGAACCTCCGAATGCATAAAGAGATGAACAGAGCCGCCCCTTGTCAAAGGGGCGGCTTTTAATG
>CBCSOX010000121.1:0-8198 GCA_965141735.1 uncultured Oscillospiraceae bacterium
CGCATAAAGAGAAACACAGCACAGGGCCCCGCCGGTAACGATGGCGGGGCCCTGTCCTATGTAAATATATGAAGAGTACTGCGCCGTAAGTTTAGCGCTGTTAAGGGTGCAGTTGAGGAATGAATTCTTCTTCAGGACCAATACCCTGCAAAGGAGGATTCAGGCCAAAGACCGCAAGAGCCGCAATAGTATCAATTAAAGCAATCGTCGCGATTGGGCGTTAGGGCAGATAATTTACAGTTTATCATCAGCCCGTTATGTTTATCCGATGGGAGTATGGTATTGACTGTAAATAGGTGTTTTCCTATGAAATGCGTTTTATCTCAGAATAGCGGACTGTTCCTTTCAAGGTTTACAGACAGAAAGGCAGGCTTAGTTTCCAATGGATACACAATACAAAATCCCCCTCAAAAATGTGCTGGCTAAGCACCTTTTGAGAGGGATATGTAACACAGCAATTGCGCATCCGAGAGCTGCTACCTGTATGTTTTTTCACTAGAACCGCAGACACCATCGAAATCAGAATAGTGTCAAAATCGCAAGAAAGGACTGATTCTCACACATGAAGATTCTCCTTCCAGCAGTAATCTGAAAAGGGAATCGTTAATTCCAGGTAAGGGGACGCCCCATTGAGTCGGTCATGCTGCCAGTGGCAATCAAAATGATGTCGACAATCCAGCCAATGCCGAACAACCCGCCGGTGAATAGCCAAAGAATTCCTGTTCCGGCCTTACCAAGGTAAAACCGGTGTATGCCAAACCACCCGAGCAGAACACAGAGGATCAGCGCCACCAGCTTGCTTTTGAGCGGGATGTTGCTGTAGGGGTGAGGCTGGGGATTTACATTTGGATTGGTGTTTAGGGTAATGTGAATCGGCTGGCCGACCTGAGGACCTGCCTGAACCTGTTGGTTTGGATTGGGTTGGGAATAATTTGCATTCCCTCTTAGCGGCTGCCCGCAGTAGATGCAGACGTTGTTGGTATCTGCGTTTTCTGCTCCGCAATTTCTACAGTTCATTCAAATAATCCTCCATTTATAAATCGTTCCTGTCCATGTAATAATATTAATCGATTGACAGGCAAAAGTCAACTTATTTTTCCGGGTTCTTGATTTGATTTTACCGATGCAATTTGCTATAATAAATAAATATGGCTGTTTTTGGATCGAAGCAAGGAGAATTCGCTGGGCTTATACTTGCCGTTTTCCTGTTCAGCTGGCTGGAATGAGTCTTCGGCAAACCAGATTTAAACAGCGTCACACCCTGCGCAGGCAAGGTGGGAAATTAGGACGAGGACAGCGGACGCTGCATGCATTGGCATTGTGTGCACAGGTGCAACGCGAGTCTGGCGGGTATCACCTTAAAAAATTTTTATCCAGCCCGAAGAGAGTTCCTGCGCTTGCAATCCCCCAAAATCATGACGGGGAAAGGGGAGCGGTTCCATTGAGCCGGCATTAACTGCTGCTGGGATTCCAGCGTAATTTTACCGAAATGCAGAACAATCAGTTATCGTACTGACTAAGCGCGCCTGCTCAGGACTGAGAAACTGGCGCGAGGCCTTGTGTCGGGTTCTGTTTCACAAGAAGAGAACAACCCAAAGAAGCACCGGTGCATTCTGCAAACAAAAAGGAGGAAACTTCCGATGCATGAATTGATTGAAAAGATAAACGCCTTGGCTAAAAAAGCGCGGACCGAAGGGCTCACCCCGGCTGAAACCGCAGAACGGGACAAACTGCGACAGGAATATCTCCGCCAGTTTCGCGCCGGATTTAAAGAGCAGCTGATGGGGGTCAAGATCGTGGATGCCGAGGGAAATGACATCACCCCTCAAAAGCTCAAAGAGGAGCAGGAAAAAAGAAAAAATAAATAGCAGTGCCGCTGGAAATGCTAATCAGAAAGGCACTGAGCTACACAATGGAGTGAAACTATGCTGAATTTCAAAGCGATCGAACTTGAAGACAAACCTTGGGTGGATGAACTCAACGCCCGCTCCGACTATCGCGGATGCGAATACGCATTTGGAACAATCTTTATCTGGCAGTTCGTGTATGGTACCAAGATTGCGCGATTTGAGGATTTCGTCCTCTGCCGTTCCGGAAAGGACGGGGAGTACAGCTATCTCTATCCAGCGGGCAGCGGGGATGTTGCCAGGGCGATCGAAGCGATTGAAGCGGACGCGGCGGAGAACGGCTGCCCGTTCCGGATGCATTCGGTCAATTCCCAGGCGCGGGAGGAGCTTGAGCGGCTGTTTCCCGGGAAATACAGTTTTACCGAGGTGCGGGATGGATTCGATTACATCTATACTTCTGAAAGCCTCGCGACTCTCAAGGGCAAAAAGCTGCACTCCAAGCGAAATCACATCAACCGGTTCCGCGATAACTACGAGGGCCGCTGGGCATACGAAGATATTTCCCCCGCCAACCTCGCCGAGTGCATGACGATGAACAAGCGCTGGTGTAGCCAGAACGACTGCATGCTCGATGATGACAAGCTCGGGGAACAGTGCGCTGTTGCGCAGTCATTCCGTCACTTTGAGGCACTCGACTTCAAAGGCGGCCTGCTGCGGGTGGATGGAGAGGTCGTCGCCTTTTCGATGGGCGAGCCCCTCAGTTCGGATACCTTTGTCGTGCACATCGAAAAGGCGTTTGCCGACATACAGGGCGCTTATCCGATGATCAACCAGCAGTTCGTTCTCGCCAACTGCATGGAGTACACCTATGTCAACCGGGAAGAGGACACCGGGGCGGAGGGCCTGCGCAAAGCCAAGCTCTCCTACCACCCCGCCATCCTCGAGACCAAATACAGCGTCAAACACCTGTAAGGAGAGATTTTGTTGATTGAATTTGCCCGGCGGGAGGATATTCCCGCCCTCAAGGAAATCTGGCGCGCCTGTTTTGACGACCCGCAGACCTATATTGATTCCCATTACGCAGATGGGAGGAACTGCATGCGCACCCTCATCCACCGGGAACCGGACGGCACGGTCAGTTCGATGCTCGAGATGGTGGATGTTTCGGTGCGGTTTGGGAAAGTTTCCTATCCTGCGTTTTACATCTACGCCGCCTCTACCCTGCCCGCCTATCAGGGGCGGCGGCTGATGCACCGCCTGATCGAGCGCTCCTGCGAAATCGCAGCACAAGAGGGGATGGTCGCATCGGTGCTCATTCCCCAGACGCCCAGCCTTGTCGCATTTTACGAGGGTCAGGGGTATACCCGGCGCATTTCGATCGGGGAGAGCATTTTCCAGGCAACACCGTGCGGCGCGTTGGTCGAAGAGCTCAGCGCACAGGAATTCTGTTCCATGAAGGAAGCATATGAGCGGCGTTTTGCCTGCTGTGTGGAACACAGCCCGGCTCTGACTGGGTTGATTTACCGGCAGACGACTGTTTCCGACGGAAAAATTCTAAAAATTTGTCAGAATGCTAGACAAGCCTATGCGGTTTGTTATAAAATAAAAGAACAGGGATTCATACAGGAAATTTCTTCTGGGGAAGACACCCTTCTTGAGGATGTGTCCGCCGTGTGCGGTTATCTCGGCGTCACATCGGCCCGGGTTTTGCGCCCTGGTATGGACCGGCTGTACGGCCTTGTCCGCCCGCTGGGGGATTCATCTTTTCCTTGGGAAGACCTGTATATGAATACAATGCTCGATTAAAGGAGACACCGAACATGGTCTATTTGTTTTTGGCGGAGGGCTTTGAAGAAGTGGAAGCCCTGACCCCCCTCGATTACCTGCGGCGCGCCGAACTCTCGGTTCAGTCGGTCGGCGTGACCGGTAAACGGGTGACTGGGTCGCACGGGATTGAGGTCACCGCCGACATCACGGCGGACGAAGTCGATTTTACCAAAATGGAGATGATCGTTCTTCCTGGCGGGATGCCCGGAACACTCAATCTCGAAAAAAATCTGGTGGTGCAGCAGGCAGTCGACCTGTGTGCCCTCAACGGAAAGACTATCGGCGCGATCTGTGCCGCTCCGAGTATCTTGGGGCATAAATCCCTCCTGCGGGGCAAAAAGGCGGTCTGTTTCCCCGGATTTGAGCAGACGTTGGCCGGTGCGACCATCCTGCGCGAACCGGTCGTCTGCGACGGGCAGTACATCACTGCACGGGGGGCAGGCGCTTCCCAGCAATTTGCGTTTGCTCTGATTGCCCAGGCGCTTGGAAAGGAAAAGGCGGATTCAGTTGCCGCTGCGGTTCAATGGTAAAACAGGACATCCGCCCGCTGAAAAACAGACTGCGGGAGCAGTGTAAGGCGGCGCGGAGGAAGATGACAGCCCAGCAAAAGCAGGATAAGGACATTCGTCTGTTTCGCCGTCTGATCTCACTCGAGCGTTACCGGCGCGCCAAGATGGTGATCACTTTTGTATCCACCCCGATTGAGGTGGACACCCACAACCTGATTCTTTACGCGCTGACCGAGGGCAAGCAGGTGGTTGTCCCGCGGTGCGTGCCCGGTACGCGCCTCATGGATTTTTGCTTGATCCGGTCGTTTGACGACCTCGAGCCGGGCACCTTCTCGGTGCTCGAGCCAAAGCAGAGCTGTGAGGTGCTCACCCGGTTTGACAACTCGCTCTGTGTTGTTCCAGGGCTTGCGTTTGATATGCACGGCTTCCGCCTCGGCTATGGGAAGGGTTATTACGACCGGTTTCTCAACGCCTATCACGGCTACACAGTCGGCATCTGCTACAACAGCTGCCTCTATCCCTCGCTGCCCCATGGCCGGTTTGACTGCGCAGTTGACCTGCTTGTGACCGAGTCGTTCTGCAAGCGGATCCAATAGAGGGACAGAACAAAAAATCCGACGGCGTGCCCATCGGATTTTGAGCGGCAAAGTATGCTTTGCCAGGGGCGGCTGAGCGGGGGAGAGCCCCGATTCAGCGGTCTGTGCAGGCCGGCGCGCCCGCCCCGATCTTTCAGTTGTTAGCAGTTACCACAGCAGCAGAGAACAAGAATTAAAATAATGACCCATGTACAATTGTTTCCGCACATACTGTTCACCTCGCATTCCCTAGATGTACCACATTCTATGTCGCGCCTGCGCTGAATGTTCATCGCGGCGCAGTTGATTCCTGATTGAAGGAGGATTCCATGTCAAACGAGAAACACACACCCGGCCCGGAAAAGGATATCCACAGTCAGCGACCGCGCTTCCTGGACCCTGACGCCCGTGAAAAAGCGGAGTTGGGCTATTTCCTCAACGAGGAGGAGGAACCGGTTGAAGTTGAGCTGATTGGAGCACCGACCGAGTTTATGGACGAGGATTACGGGATTCCCCGCCCCATTGATCTGGATGACCCTCCCGAGCCAAAGTCCTCGGTGAAGGTGAGGCGGCCGGAGGATGTTGAAATCGGGGAGCCGATTGAGCCCAGGATCATCCCGGCGGCAGAAAAGCCCAATACAGCAAAGGCAGAGAAGCCTGAGCCACCGCAAACAGCCGCATCCAAACCGGACCAGCCGGATCAACCGAAAAGTGAACAAACCGTCTCCCAAAGAGCCGCGACCAAGCAGGACGTGCCTGGACAAAAAGACGCCCAGGCAGATGGGAAACCCGGTGAAAGAACATCAGAAAAGCCTGAGGCAGCGCGAACCGCCGCGTCCAAACCGAATCAGCCGGATCAATCGAAAAGCGGGCAAACTGCCTCTCACAATGTCGCCAAGCAGAAAGTGTCTGAGCAAAAAGACGTGCCCGCAGATGAGAAACCTGGCGCAGTTGAATCGGAAAAAAACGGGGTTCAACAAACCGCCGCATCCAAACCAGTTCAACCGGAAAAGCAGAAATCAAAAGCGCCGGCCTCCCGCAGGGCGGAAACAAAGAAAAACAAGACAGATACTCCCACAACGGATTCTGAGCCAGCGGAAATCCCCGAGAAGGGAACTGTATCCCAAAAGCAGCAGATAGCAGCTGCAAAAAAACAGCCGAAGGGGAAAAAACAGGTGAAAAAGAATCAGGACTTTTCAGATACCCGCAAGATCGAAGCGATCAAACAGGCGCAGCAGCAATACCAGCAGGAGGCCAAAGAGGCTTCGGGGGAAAAAGGCCTCCCACCGGAGGATAAAAAGCGCAAGAAAAAGGGCGGGAAAAGCCACTGGGTGCGTTCGATCGTGCTGGTGGTGGTCATGCTCGTCATCTCTGGGCTGCTCGCGAGCTTTATCCTGTTTGGACTCAATGACATTTATGCGGTGGCGAAGCCTTCGCGGGTGATTTCAGTGGAAGTTCCCAAGGGGGCGCACTCGGCTGAAATTTCGGATCTTCTCGGCAAAAATGGAGTGGTTGACCTTCCTTGGCTGTTCCGATTGGTGACCAAGCTGCGGGATGACAGCGCTGAGTTCCAATACGGTACATACACACTCAATTCTAATATGGATTACGATACCATCATCGAAACACTGAAAAAGAATCCCAACCCGGGCGAAGGCGAGGGAATTGTCCGTCTGACCTTTCCCGAAGGGCAGACGCTGGACGCATACGCGGCGCTGCTTGAAAAGGAAGGCGTCTGCACTGCGCAGGAGTTCCTTGACGCGATCAATCTAAAGGTGTACAGCCTGCCGATGGAGGAGCACCTCACCGATGTGGACACCAGTCTCAAGTATTATCGGATGGAGGGCTACGCTTTCCCCGACACTTATGATTTTTATAAGAATGAAAATCCGGAGTCGGTTGCGCGCAAATTCCTCGCCAATCTCGATTCCAAGCTGACCGATCCCATGTATGGCCAGATGGACCAGCAGGGGCTAACGCTCGACGAGACGATTGCCCTCGCCTCGATTGTCCAGGCCGAAGCGGGCAGCCAGGAGGATATGCCGATCATTGCATCGGTGCTTCTCAACCGCATCAAGAGCCAGGGGGCCTATCCCAAACTGCAGTCCGATCCGACGACAAAATACGCAAATGAGCTCCAGATCAAACTCTCGGAGCAGAACAAGCCGTATGAGGAAGTCGTCAAGGCATATGATACCTATCAGGGGGATGGGATCCCTCCGGGAGCGATCTGCAATCCTGGGCTTGACGCAATCAATGCAGTCCTCAATCCGGCCAGCACAAACTATTATTACTTCTGCGCCAACACCGTAACCAAGGAGTGCTTCTATGCGACTACGCTGGAGGAGCACAACAAAAACCTTGAAAAGGCGGGCCTCAAATAACTGTTTGCTCCGAAAAATCCGACGCGTCTAACCGCCGGATTTTTCGTTTTGTAGACCAAGTTGCGCAGCCTTGCTCAACAACTACAATCACAGAGGTTCGGATGCACCAATCCGATGTTTTGCACTATGTTGGGCGTGCGGCCTGGCCAGCGGATCCGTTGGTTCTCCATTCCACGGATCGCTGTCCGCCCTATGCTGTCGCTGTGTGTTCCTTGGCGCTATCCCTGTTTAGAGTCCTGCGCAATGCTGCTTTTCGGCGATCTTCCCTTTTCGGATTCACCTAGACTCCCCCCGGACCGTCTGCGGTCTCATTGTCAACGGGAGAACCCCTACTGCTGCGTGAACCTGTCCTTTTCGAAAAGCATTCCGTTTTCAGCTGTCGGCAGCATCATTTGGTGGGTAGGTCAGCACGGATTACAATCGAAAAATACATATTTACCATCTGGAGGTTAAAATTTGAACAGTCTGATTTCTTCACCCGAACTGCTCGCCCCTGCCGGGGATTTTGAACGACTGACTGCCGCAGTCCGCTTTGGGGCGGACGCAGTCTACCTGGGAGGCACCGGATATGGGATGCGGGCGGCGTCGGCGAACTTTGATTTTGAAACCCTTGCAAAGGCTGTGGACTTTGCCCATCAGCGCGGGGTCAAGGTCTACCTCACCTGCAATTCCGTCCCCACCAATGAAGAGGCGGACGGTCTCGACGATTATCTCCGACAGGCGGAACAGGCGGGGGTGGACGCCTTGATTATTGCCGATCTCGGGGTAATGGCCGCCGCAAAAGAGATCGTCCCAGCCCTTGAGATTCACATGTCCACCCAGGTCGGCATTGTCAACTACCGCACTGCGAACGAATTGTATCGAATGGGGGCAAAGAGGGTGGTGCTCGCCCGGGAGCTGAGCCTTGAAGACATCCGCACGATCCGGCGCAATACCCCGTCCGACCTCGAACTTGAGGTGTTCGTCCACGGTGCGGTCTGCATGTCGTTTTCCGGCCGCTGCCTGCTCTCTCAGTACATTGTGGGACGGTACGCGAACCTGGGTGAATGATCTCAG
>CBCSOX010000122.1:0-8195 GCA_965141735.1 uncultured Oscillospiraceae bacterium
CCCCCACCTCGGTGCAGCCGAGCACTGCCACGTCGTCGGGGAGCAGGGTGTTCATCCCCCGCATCACGCCCCGACAGGGAATGCCCTTGGCGGTGTGCATGTTGAAAAAATACTCGTTGGCGTGCACGCCGGTGTCGGTGCGGGAACAGCCGGTGACATCCTCTCGGCGGCCGAACAGTTTCTCCACCGCATCCTGCACCACCTCCTGCACGGTCAGGGCGTTTTGCTGCACCTGCCAGCCGTGATAGGCGGCGCCGTTGTAGGCGATTTTCACAAGCAGATTTCTCATCGGCATCAAAACGGAGCGGGTACAAAGAGGTTGAGGAGGATCACTGCCGCAAACAAAAGCAGCAGCACAGCCCACGCGCCAAAGTCCACCCCGTGAAACTTGAGCTGCTTGAGACGTGTTCTCCCCTCCCCGCCGCGGTAGCAGCGCGCCTCCATCGCCATCGCGAGCTCCTCTGCGCGGCGGAAAGCTGAGATAAACAAAGGAATGAGGATTGGAATGAGGGCCTTGGCGCGCTGGAGGATGCTGCCGGTCTCCATGTCCGCGCCGCGCGCCTTCTGCGCCGCCATGATCTTGTCTGTCTCCTCAATCAGGGTCGGGATGAACCGCAGGGCGATCGTCATCATCATCGCGAGCTCGTGCACCGGAAATTTTACCTTTTTCAGGGGTTTGAGCAGGTGCTCAATGCCGTCGGTCAGGGCGATGGGGAGCGTCGTATAAGTGAGAATTGAGGTGCCCGCAATCAGGCAGAGAATACGGATCGCCATGACGAGGGCGAGCTTGATCCCCTGCTTGGTAATCGAGACAAACCCGAGCTGAAACACCGGGTCTCCCGACACAAAAAACATGTTGAGGATAGCGGTGAACAGGATGATCGGGATGATTGGCTTGAGGCTTTTGAGAATCATCTTGATCGGAATCTTGGCAATGACGTAGAGCAGCAGGGTAAACAGAATGGAGAGCGCGTAGCCGTAAGGGTTGCTCACCACAAAGAGCAGGATAATGTAGACAAAGGTGAGCAGAATCTTGGTGCGGGGGTCAAGCCTGTGGATGGGGGAATTTCCGGGGAAATACTGCCCGATTGTGATGTCTTTTAACATGGGCGTCCCCCTTTGCTCAGCATCCGCATCAGCTCCTCCTTGGCCTGCTCAACGGTGTAGATGTTAGTGTTCACATCAAATCCGCGCTGTTTGAGTTCGTAAAAAACACTCGAGAGCTGGGGCACCGAGAGCCCCATCCCCTTAAGCTCCTCAATTCTGGAAAACACCTGGTCTACTGTGTCGTAGGCAAACAGATGAGATTTGTTCATCACCAGCACCTTGGTCGCGTATTCCGCGACGTCCTCCATGCTGTGTGAAACGAGCAGCACGGTGTTTTTCTCCTGTTCGTGATAGGCCCGGATCTGACCCAGAATTTTGCGGCGGCCGCGGGGGTCAAGCCCGGCGGTCGGCTCGTCGAGAATGAGCACCCGGGGGCGCATAGCGATGACGCCCGCAATTGCGACCCGCCTCTTCTGCCCGCCCGAGAGCTCAAACGGACTCTTGTCGAGCGTCGCGGTTTTGAGGCCGACAAAGCTTGCCGCCTCGAGTACCCGTTCTTTGACCTCCTTATACACCGTCTCCTCAAACAGCTGGTATTCGGGGTACTGAAAGACGAGACCGACCTTAAAGCGAATTTCGTGCCGCTTGGCCTTGTCCGCCCACACGTCCTGCCCGTCGATAAACACCTTGCCCTCGGTGGGGGCGAGCAACCCGTTGAGGTGCTGGATGAGAGTTGACTTGCCCGAGCCGGTGTGTCCGATCACGCCGACAAACTCCCCCTCCTCAATTTCGAGATTCACGTGGTCCACCGCCGTCTTCTGGTAGGGGGTGCCAACGCTGTAGGTGTAGGAAATATCCTGAGTTTTGATAATTGGCAACTGCTAACCCTCCAATAGATTTACTAATACATCGACGCATTCCCGGGCGGTGAGCACATCGGGGCTGACCGGAATGCCCTCTGCGCGCAGCTCGTGCATCAGCTCGGTGACCTGCGGGACGTCGAGTCCCACCTCCTTGAGCTGTTCGACGTGGCGAAACACCTCGGCCGGCGTGCCGTCGAGCAGAATGCGCCCGTTGTCGATGACCACAACCCGGCCGGCAAGAACCGCCTCTTCCATGAAATGGGTGATGTGCACAATGGTTGTCCCGAGGTCGCGGTTGAGCGACTCGATGGTTTTGAGCACCTCCTGCCGCCCGCGGGGGTCGAGCATGGCAGTCGCCTCGTCGAGCACAATGCAGTCGGGTTGCATCGCGATGATGCCCGCAATCGCGACCCGCTGCTTCTGACCGCCCGAAAGCTGGTGCGGCGCGTGGTTGCGGTAGTCGTACATATCGACTTCCTTGAGCGCGCTGTCCACCCTCTGACGAATTTCCTCCGGGGGTACGCCGAGATTTTCAGGCGCAAACGCCACGTCCTCCTCGACAAGAGTCGCGACAATCTGGTTGTCGGGGTTCTGAAACACCATGCCAACCCGCTGGCGCACATCAAAGATCGTCTCCTCGTTGGAGGTGTCGATCCCCTCGACGTAAACCACTCCGCCGGTCGGGATGAGAATCGAATTAAACTGTTTGGCGAGCGTCGACTTGCCCGAGCCGTTGTGCCCGAGCACCGCGACAAACTCGCCGCGGTGGATCTTCAAATTGATTTCGTGCAAAACGGGAGTGGACTTGTCCTCCCCCTGATATTCAAACGAAAGGTCTTCAGTTTTGATTAGTTCTTCCATCGATTACTCCTTGACTGCAAGCGCGGTGGAGCCGCAGGGCAGCACCAGCCCAGTTTTGGTGACCGGCAGGCCGATCTCATCCGCTGTGACTGCGCTGAACCGCTCGCCAACCGTCACGCCGAGCAGGTAGCGCATCACCGAAGGGGAAAGGCCGGTCGTGTAGGAATTGAGGGCGAAAAAGAGGGGCTGCTCGCTCAGCACCTGGGCGCAGAGGGTGAGCAGCGGGTAGATCTTATCCTCGAGCTTCCAAATCTCCCCGTTCGGGCCGCGCCCGTAAGAGGGCGGATCCATAATTACCGCATCGTAGCAGCGGCCTCGCCGCAGCTCCCGGGCGACAAATTTCTCGCAGTCGTCCACAATCCAGCGCACCGGCTTGTCCGACAACCCGGAGAGGACGGCGTTTTCCCGCGCCCAGGCCACCATTCCCTTGGACGCGTCGACGTGGCAAACCTCTGCGCCCGCCGCCGCGCAGGCGAGGGTTGCGCCCCCGGTGTAGGCGAATAGGTTGAGCACCCTCACCGGACGCCCCGCGCCCTGAATCAGCCTGCTGAACAGGTCCCAGTTGACCGCCTGCTCGGGGAATAGCCCCATGTGCTTAAACCCAGTCGGCTCAATTTTAAATTTGAGCCCCTTGCGGGAAATTGTGCTGGGGGAAGTGATCTTTTGAAGGAACTCCCACTTTCCTCCCCCGCTGCTCGAGCGGTGGTAGTGGGCGTGCGCCCTGCTCCACGCGGGGCCGCGTGCGGTGTTCCAGATCACCTGCGGGTCGGGGCGAATAAAGAATTCCTCCCCCCACCGCTCGAGTTTTTCCCCTTGCGAGGTATCGATCAGTTCATACTCTGTCCATTCTGCTGGTCTCATTCGTCCTGTTCCTTTCGTGAAAGGTCTGATTTAGTGGATTCTCTCCTCAATCGCCTTGGCGACCGAGTCGGCGAGCTGCTGAATCTCTTCGAGGTTTTTCCCCTCGATCATGACGCGCACGATCGGCTCGGTGCCCGAGGGGCGCACCAGGATGCGGCCGTTGTCGCCGAGGTCTCTGCCCACCTGTTCAATGAGAGCTGCGATCTCCTGATCCTGCGCGTAGCGCGCCTTGGCCTCGCTGTCCGCTTTGACGTTGACGAGCACCTGGGGGAACCGCTCCATCACCGAACCGAGAGAGGAGAGGGTCTGCTCCGACTCCTTCATGATGTGCAGCAGCTTAACGGCGGAGAGCTGACCGTCCCCGGTCGAGGCGTGCTGGCTGAAGATGATGTGGCCTGACTGCTCCCCACCGATGATGTGGCCGTTTGCCCGCATCTCTTCGAGGACATAACGGTCGCCGACCTTGGTGGCAACTGTGTGAATGCCCGCAGCCTTGGTAAAATGGAAAAAGCCGAGATTGGTCATGACGGTGACCACCGCTGTGTCGTTGACGAGCACCCCGCGGTCGTGCATGTCCTTGGCAAAAATGGCAATCATTTTGTCTCCGTCCACGATTTCGCCGTGTTCGTCCACCGCGAGACAGCGGTCGGCATCCCCGTCGAACGCGACGCCCACCTGACAGTTGTGGCGTTTCATAAAGGCAATGAGGCTATCCATGTGGGTAGAGCCGCAGTTGTCGTTGATGTTGGTTCCATCCGGCTCTGCGTGGATGATGAGGGGCACCGCGCCGAGTCCCTTAAACAGCAGCTCCGCGGTGGTGGACGCCGAGCCGTTGGCGCAGTCGACCGCAACCCGCATACCGGACAGGTCGCCGTCGATCGTCGAAGCGATGTGTTTGACGTAGTCGTTCACAGCCGAACGGCGGCTGAACATCCGCCCGAGTTCAGTTCCCGACTTGAGCTCAATCTGTTCCGGATGGTCGAGGATGAGTTCCTCAATCTCGTTTTCAATCTCATCGGAGAGCTTGAAGCCCTCATTGTTGAAGATCTTGATGCCGTTGAACTCAACCGGGTTATGAGAGGCGGAGATCATAATGCCGGCGTCCGCCTTGTATTTACCCACCAGATAGGCGACGGCAGGAGTGGGAATGACACCGATCGAGGTGACGTCCGCACCGACCGAGCAGATGCCCGCGACGAGCGCCGCCTCGAGCATTTTGGAGGAGATGCGGGTGTCGCGGCCGATGAGCAGCATTGGTTTTTCGCTGGTATGGCGGGTGAGCACCGTGGCGGCCGCCCGCCCAATCTGCATCGCGAGTTCGCAGGTGAGTTCTGTGTTGGCAACGCCACGCGCGCCGTCGGTTCCAAATAATCTTCCCATGGTAAGTATCCTTTCCTTCTATGCTGAATTTATTGAAATCATTCTCTTTTTGAATTCTTTCCCGGCCTCGCCGCACTGGGAGGTCAGAGGCCTGCCGCCGTCACACCAGCGTCTGCTGGCCGTCCTGTGTCAGTCCCAGGTGCTGGTAGGCGAGCGCTGTGACACAGCGGCCGCGGGGGGTGCGGGAGAGAAAGCCGAGCTGCATCAAATAGGGCTCGTAAACATCTTCGATGGTCACCGATTCCTCCCCGAGCACGGCGGCGATCGTCTCAAGGCCCACCGGGCCGCCGCCGTAGTTTTTGATCATCGTCGAAAGCATCCTGCGGTCGAGCGGCTCAAGGCCGAGCTCGTCGATCTCGAGCTTGTCGAGCGAGGTCCTCACGACTTCTTGGGACACGGTTCCGTCGCCGAGCACCTGGGCAAAGTCACGCACCCGCTTAAGCAGCCGGTTGGCAATGCGCGGGGTGCCGCGGGAGCGCCGGGCGAGCTCGAGCGCGCCCTCCCGGTCACAGGGAATTTGGAGCAGCGCCGCGCTGCGCAGAATGATCTCGCACAGCTGTTCGTCGGTGTAGAGCTCGAGGCGCAGGATCACGCCGAACCGGTCGCGCAACGGGGCGGTGAGCTGCCCTGCGCGGGTGGTTGCGCCGACAAGGGTGAATTTGGGCAGGTCGATGCGGATGGAACGCGCCGCCGGCCCCTTGCCGATGATGATGTCGAGCGCGTAGTCCTCCATCGCGGGGTAGAGCACCTCTTCCACCGCGCGGGACAGGCGGTGGATCTCATCGATGAAAAGCACGTCGTTCTCGTTGAGGTTGGACAGCAGCGCCGCAAGGTCGCCCGGCTTTTCAATCGCAGGGCCTGAGGTGACCCGAATGTTGACGTTCATCTCATTGGCGATAATCATTGACAGCGTCGTCTTGCCGAGACCGGGCGGACCGTAGAGCAGCACGTGGTCAAGTGCCTCGCCCCGCTGCCGCGCCGCTTCTATATAAATTGAGAGGTTTTCCTTTGCTTTGTCCTGCCCGATATACTCCCCAAGCGTCTTGGGGCGCAGGGTGAATTCCACATCCACATCCTCGGGCGAAAA
This sequence comes from uncultured Oscillospiraceae bacterium, assembly GCA_965141735.1. Classification (GTDB taxonomy): domain Bacteria; phylum Bacillota; class Clostridia; order Oscillospirales; family Ruminococcaceae; genus Massilioclostridium. The sequence goes on from CBCSOX010000122.1 coordinate 6,100, forward strand.
GTCCGGTGTGGTGATTCTATTTTCAAAATCCGTTTCCCGATCGAACATTCTGTCTCCTTTCTGACGGGCGGAGCCCCATACCCCTCTCACCGAAAACTGGCCAGGGCCTTGAGGCCAGCTTTGATGAGCTCCTCGACCGGCGTGTCGGCCGGATAAGAGGAAAGCGCCTGCACAGCATCGGTTTTACTGTAGCCGAGCACCACGAGGGCGGAAACCGCCTCGGCTGTGTTGCCGCTGCCTGTGGGGACTGCCACAGAGCCGCTGTCTGTGACTCCTCCGGCGAGCTGTTCGTTGCTGATCTTGTCCTTGAGCTCGAGTACAATGCGCTGGGCGATCTTTGCGCCGATCCCCTTGGCGCGGGTGAGGGACTTGCTGTCTCCCGACGCGACGCAGAGCGCGAACTGGGAGGGTGTGACGTTGGAGAGAATCGACAGCGCAGCCTTTGGCCCGACGCCTGAAACCGAGATGAGCATTTTAAAGCAGTTGCGCTCCTCGGTGTCGAAAAAGCCGAACAGCTCCACCGCGTCCTCCCGCACATTCAGGTAGGTATAGAGCTTTGCCTTGCCCCCCTGCTTGAGCTGAGAAGCGGTGGTCATGGTGGTGCGGATTTCGTAGCCGATGCCGCCGCAGTCGATCACGGCTAGAAAATGGCTGTCCGCGGGGGTGAGCAGCGCGAGCTCGCCTTGTATGCTGTAGATCATCTGTATTTCCTTTCTGCCAGCCGGATGCGCTGGTCAAGCGAAACCGAGCTGATGCGGGAGTTGGAGGAGTGCGCGTGGGTAATGGCAATTGCCAGAGCGTCGGCAGTGTCGTCCGGCTTGGGCACCTCCTTGAGGTGGAGCAGCCGCTTGGTCATCTCCATCACCTGGGATTTGACCGCCTTGCCGTAGCCGACAACCGAGAGCTTGACCTGAAGCGGGGTGTATTGGTAGCAGGGGATGCCGTGCTGGGTGGCGGCGAGCAGGATGATGCCCCTCGCCTGGGCGACGTCAATGGCAGTTTTCTGGTTGTTTGAGAAAAAAAGCTTTTCCACCGACATGGCATCCGGCTTGTGCATCCGAAGCAGCAGATCGAGCTCGTTGTAGATGGTGAGCAAGCGCTGTTCAAACGGCATCGAGGCGTGGGTTGTGATCGCGCCGTAGTCGAGCGTTGTAAATTTTGTCCGGTCATAGTTGACGACACCCCAGCCCACAATCGCGTAGCCCGGGTCGATTCCAATTATTTTCATCTGCTCATCCATTCTGTTCAAATCATTTCTATTCGATTTATTATAGCATACCGCATCAATTCCCGCAAGCTGGTTGTGTGGAGAAGAAGTCTAAATTTATTTGGAACAATATGTTTCAAAAAGTGTGCTTTTTTGCACTTTTATTGTGTTTTCATGTCCTTTTTTTCTAAATTTCAGCTATTTTATTCAAATTATTTGCTTTCCGATTTCAGGTTTGTTATAATGAAACACGTTATCAAAACAAAAGGAAGTGTTACTGTTGTTTAAAAAAATCATCTGCGCGGCCACGGCAGTGGTCCTCTCCATCAGCCTAGCCGCCTGCGGCACCACCTCGGCAGCCGACGCGCATCGAATTTTTACCGGGGCGGTTGAAGCGGTCAACAGCGCCGCTGGGCTCGATTTGACGATTAATTCAAGCATCAGCGTCGTCGCAAACGGTCAAAGCTCCAGCATGGCCTACAGCGCCACCCACACCAGGCAGACGACTGGCGGAACCCCACAGTCCGATACCGTCATTATGGTCAGTGCGGAAGAGGAATCCCAAAAGACCGAGTACATCATTGACGGCGACCAGGGCTATGTGATGTACAACGACGACACGAGTACCATGAATAAAATCGCTTCCTCCGAACTCGAGCCCTATATGTCGTTTACCAAGCTGTTCGCGAGCTTTGAAAAGGGTGCTATCCGCAAGGTTGAGACCAAAAAGACCGATGGAAAAACCACCTATGACATCACCCTCAAGGAGAAAAAATCGGTGGATCTCGCAAAGGATTACATTGCAGCCTACATGATGACCTCAGCCGACCAGATCAATGCAGAGGTCTCTAAAGCCAAGGTGACAGTCGCGACTGACGATGCCGGGCAG
>CBCSOX010000123.1:0-8188 GCA_965141735.1 uncultured Oscillospiraceae bacterium
CATCCTGTTTTTAAATTCCGATACCGTTGTTGGGGAGAGGGCGCTCGATGACAGCGTGGCCTACCTGGATGCCCACAGCGACACCGCGGTGGTTGGAATTCGGACTTTGCTGGAGGACGGGTCGCTTGATCACGGGTGCAAACGGGGATTTCCAACCCCCATGTCCGCACTTTACTATTTTCTGGGGATGGACAAGCGTCATCCGGATTCCCCCAAGTATGGGGCTTACCGTCAGACCTTTTTGGATGAGCATCAAACCAGCGAAGTGGACAGCGTCTCGGGCGCTTTTTTAATGATTTCAAAATCGGTGTTTGATCGAATCGGTGGATTTGATGAAGATTATTTTATGTACGGTGAGGATCTTGACCTCTGCTACCGCGTCAAAATGCTCGGCTACAAGGTTGTGTATTACGCCGATGTCTCGATGACACACTTTAAAGGGCAGAGCGGGCTCAACACGAATCCCACCGTGATCTATCACTTTTACAATGCGATGATTCTGTTTTATGATAAGCATTACAAGAAAAAGTACAATATTTTGGTCACCGGCCTGATTCATTTGGCGGTGAAAGCCAAATACGCGCTGGCGGTCTCCCAGGCGAAACGGAGGAACAAGCAGGCGGATGGTTGATATATTACTTGCAGTCTACAACGGGGAACGCTATCTCTCCGAGCAGATTGATTCCATCCTCGCCCAAAGCGTTGACCAGTGGAGACTGATCATTCAGGACGACGGATCTTCGGATGGGACAATTCCGCTCGTGCAGAGTTATGTCGAACGTTATCCCGGGCGGATGCAGCTGTTTTGCAATGAGAAAAACTCTGGCAGCCCGCAGAAGAATTTTTTCAGCTTACTCAAAAGGGCGGAATCGCCCTATGTGATGACCTGTGACCACGACGACGTCTGGTTGCCGAATAAAATTGAGCGAACCTACGCAAAAATGGTGGAGCTGGAGCGCAGTTTTCCAGGAAAGCCGGTTTTGGTGCACACTGATTTGAGGGTTGTAGACGAGAATTTGCATCAGCTCTCCCCGTCGATGTTTGAAAGCCAGTGCCTCGATCCGAAACGCGATGGCTTTCACCAGCTTTTGGTGCAGAATATCATCACCGGCTGCACCATGATGGTCAACCGTCCCCTGCTCGAACGGGCGGACAGGCTGCCCGATCAGGCAATTATGCACGACTGGTGGCTGGGGCTTATTGCCTCCGCGTTTGGAGAGATCGGTTTTGTCTCGGAACCAACGATTCTTTACCGGCAGCACGCCTCCAACCAGGTGGGAGCAAAAAATGTAAAAGACCTGGGATTCATTGCCCGCAGAATGCAGCAGGGCAGGCAGATCAAGCAGGTGATGCAGGACACCTACGACCAGGCGGGTGCGTTTTTGCAGGAGTTTTCCACCCAACTGCCGCAGTCCATTCGGGAAACCGCAGAGCAGTATGCCCAGCTTCCGCAGAAATCAAAGTTCGGGCGGATTCGCAGCATTTTTCAGCATGACTTTAAAAAGCACGGGCTGGCCCGGGTACTCGGGCAAATCGTTTACATCTAGCGTCCATACGCCGCATCCGGCGATGATACATTACAGATTTTGAGGAGGAAAATACCATGAAAGGTATTGTTTTGGCAGGAGGAGCGGGTACACGGCTGTATCCATCCACCATCGCGTGTTCCAAGCAGATTCTCACCGTCTATGACAAACCCATGATTTATTATCCGATATCCACATTGATGCTTGCGGGCATTCAGGATATCCTAATTATCTCCACCCCCCGTGATATCGAGGTTTTCAAAGAGCTGCTCGGTGACGGAAGCAACTTTGGCGTCCGTTTCAGCTACACGGTGCAAACAGCGCCCCGCGGTCTTGCAGAGGCGTTTATTCTCGGCGAGGAATTTATCGGGGACGACAACGTCTGTTTAGTGCTCGGTGACAATATCTTTTATGGATATCGCTTCACTGAACGCCTTCAGGCGGCGGCAAACCGCAAACAAGGGGCGACGATCTTCGGCTATCACGTCAGCAATCCGAAGGATTTCGGCGTCGTCGATTTCGACGAAAACGGAACCGTCCTTTCCATTGAGGAAAAACCGGAGCACCCGAAATCAAACTATGCGGTGCCGGGCCTTTATTTTTACGACAACAACGTGATTGAAATTGCCAAAAACGTAACCCCCTCCGCACGCGGAGAGCTCGAGATCACCTCAGTCAACAATGCCTACCTCGAGCAGGGCTCTCTGAAGGTCGAACTGTTTGGCAGGGGAATGGCGTGGCTCGACACCGGCACCCACCACGCAATGCTCGACGCAGCCAATTTCATCGAAGCGGTGCAGACGCGCCAGGGCCTTTACGTGGCCTGCCTGGAGGAAATTGCCTACCGCAACGGGTTCATCAGCCGCGATCAGCTGCTTGAGCGCGCCAAAGCGATGAGCAAAACAGAGTACGGCCAGTATCTGTTTACCATAGCAGACACGGTCAAAGAAAAGCGGGGTTAAGGGATGAAGCTACTCATTACTGGATCCAAAGGCCAGCTCGGCAACGAGCTCTCTAAAATTTTGGCAAACGGCGAGTCTGAACTCGGCCGCCTGCCCGAACAAGTGCAGGGTTGCGAGGTCACAGCGGTTGACGTCGACGAACTCGACATCACCGACATGGCGGCAGTGGGCGCTTTTTTGCAAAAGGAACGGCCCGACGTGTTGATCAACTGTGCGGCTATGACCAATGTCAACGGCTGTGAAAGCAGTCAGGACGTCGCCATGAAAGTCAATGCGATCGGGGCACGCAATCTTGCGCGCGGTTGTGAGCAGATCGGCTGCAAGCTGGTGCATGTTTCGACTGATTACGTTTTTGCTGGGGACGGAGACCGTCCCTATGTGGAGTGGGATGTCTGTAATCCACAGAGCGTCTATGGCACCTCCAAGCTGCTGGGTGAACAGTATGTCCGTGATTTCTGCACCCGTTACTTTATCGTGCGCACCGCCTGGCTGTACGGGTACGTCGGCGGCAACTTTGTCAAAACAATTTCCAAGCTCGCGCGGGAGCGCGGCGAGGTCACAGTGGTCAGCGACCAGCGGGGCAATCCGACCAATGCGGCGGACCTCGCCTACCACCTGGTCCGGCTGGCAACTACTGAGGAGTACGGCGTTTACCACTGCACCGGAACAGGGGAATGCAGCTGGTATGACTTTGCCTGTGAAATTATCCGGCTCTTTGGCATTGACGCCAAGGTCAAGCCCTGCACCACCGAGGAATACCCGACCCCGGCCAAGCGGCCGTCCTATTCCTCCCTCGACAATATGATGCTGCGCTGCACCATCGGTGATGAGATGCGGGACTGGAAGGACGCTTTAAAGGCTTTTGTGGAACATTATGAAGGAGAAAAATCATGAAAAATTATCTAGTAACCGGCGGAGCGGGCTTTATCGGCTCGAACTTCGTCATCTACATGCTCAATAAATACGACGATGTCAACATCATCAACATCGACAAGCTCACCTATGCGGGCAACCTCGAAAATCTCAAGAGCGTTGAGGGAAACGAGCGACACACCTTTATTCAGGCGGATATCTGTGACAAAGACGCAATGCAGGCGATCTTTGACAAATACGAGATCGACTACGTCGTCAACTTTGCGGCGGAAAGCCACGTAGACCGCAGCATCTCCAACCCGGAAATTTTTGTGCAGACAAACGTGCTCGGAACCGTCAATCTGCTCAACATCGCCAAAAACGCCTGGCAGACTGGGGATGACCAGTACAAAGACGGGGTGAAATACCTCCAGGTATCCACCGACGAAGTCTACGGCTCGCTCGGCGAGACTGGGTATTTTATGGAGACCACTCCGCTTGACCCCCACAGCCCCTACTCCTCTTCCAAAGCTTCGGCTGATTTCTTTGTCAAGGCCTATGCCGATACCTATAAATTTCCCGTCAACATCACCCGCTGCTCGAACAACTATGGGCCTTACCAGTTCCCCGAAAAACTCATCCCGCTCATGATCAACAACGTGCTCCAGCACAAAGACCTCCCGATTTACGGAGACGGGATGCAGGTCAGAGATTGGCTGTATGTGGAGGATCACTGCAAGGCGATTGACATGGTCATTCGCGGCGGCAAGCTCGGCGAGGTGTACAACGTCGGCGGCCACAATGAACGGCCCAACATCACGATTGTCAAGACAATCATTGATTACATCAAAAAGAACGTGGACGACCAGGTCGGTGAACACCTGATGAAATACGTCGAAGACCGCAAGGGTCACGACCGCCGCTATGGCATCGCACCGGACAAGATCAAAGCAGATCTCGGCTGGTATCCTGAAACCACCTTTGAGGTCGGCATCGTCAAGACGATCATATGGTACCTCGAAAACAAGACCTGGATGCAGAATGTGACCAGTGGGTCCTATCAGCAGTACTACGAAAAGATGTACGCAAATAAATAGAGCACAAAACCAAAGCGGATGCGGTCGGGCTGCCAGATCAGCCCCCCTCCGCTTTGTGTTCAGTCATAGGAGGCAATTGAGATGGGAAAATTCACTTTTACCGAAACTGGAATCAAAGACCTTTACATCATCGACAACGCGCGTTTCGACGATGCGCGCGGTTATTTTATGGAAACTTACAACAAGCAGGATTTTGACGCGGCGGGCCTGACCATGAACTTTGTGCAGGACAACCAGTCCAAATCGACCAAAGGGGTACTGCGCGGCCTGCATTTCCAGAAAACCCACCCGCAGGGCAAGCTTGTCCGGGTGACCAAGGGCGCGGTGTATGACGTGGCTGTTGACCTCCGTCCAGGCTCAGAGACTTACGGAAAATGGCATGGCGTCACCCTGTCAGAAGAGAATCACCGCCAGTTTTACGTTCCCGAGGGATTTGCGCACGGGTTCCTCGTGCTCTCCGATGTTGCGGAGTTTGTGTACAAATGCACCGACTTCTATCATCCCGAGGATGAGGGCGCGCTGTTTTGGAATGACCCCGATGTAGGGATTGATTGGCCGATCACCGACGACATGACCATCCTCCTATCGGACAAGGACAAAAAGAACCCCCTGCTCAAAGACATTCAGTAAACGGAAGGCGGTAACGTTTTGAAAGGTTCCCTTCAGGTTTTTAAAAAGTATAGCCCTCTGCTCTATGACTTGACCAGCCGCGACGTTAAGATCAAGTACCGGCGTTCGGTTCTCGGCCTTGCGTGGAGCATCCTCAATCCCCTGCTCATGATGATAGTCCTCACCACTGTGTTTGGACACCTACTCAAGATTGACATGTCGGAGCTTAATTTTCCCGTCTATTTTATCATCGGAAACAGCTTGTTCAGCTTTTTCAGCGAGGCGACCACCGGGGCGATGACCTCGGTGATTTACGGGGGCTCTCTCATCAAAAAGGTGTACATCCCCAAATACATTTTTCCGCTCGAAAAGTGCCTTTTTTCGCTGGTCAACCTGCTTTTTTCGATGATTGCTGTTGTGATCGTCATGCTGTTCCGGCAGGTGAGCCCCTCCTGGACCATGCTTCTGTTCTTTGCCCCTATTATCTACTGCTTTGTATTCGCTGTGGGGGTGAGCCTGATCCTCAGTGCGCTGACTGTCTATTTCCGGGATTTGATGCATTTGTGGAGCGTGCTTCTGACTATTTGGATGTATCTCACCCCCATCATCTATCCGATGAGTTTAATCGAAGATGCCACAGGGCTCAGCGGGCAGATTCTGCGCACGGCGATTCAGATCAATCCGATGTATTATTTTGTGGATTATTTCCGCAGTGTGCTGATGTTTGAGACAGTCCCAGGATTGCAGCAGAATTTAATTTGCTTTGGCTTCGGAGCGGTCTTTTTGCTCATCGGGGTACTCGTGTTTCGAAAACTGCAGAATCGGTTTATTCTGCACATTTAGCATGTCCGCGGAAAGGAGAGGTTGTATTTGACTGAACAACTGGCTGTCCAGGTAAAGGATGTAGAAATGCATTTTAATATGAGCAAGGAAAAGCTCGAAAGTTTAAAAGAGTATTTTGTGAAGCTCATGAAGCGCCAGCTTTATTTTGAAGACTTTGTGGCCCTGGATAAAGTGAGCGTAGACATTCCCAAAGGGGATGTATTCGGCATCGTGGGGCTCAACGGCTCGGGCAAAAGCACCTTGCTCAAGGTGATTTCGGGAATTCTCAAGCCCACTAAGGGTTCGGTGACTGTCAACGGCAGCATTGCCCCGCTCATTGAACTGGGTGCGGGGTTTGACATGGAGCTGACCGCGCGGGAAAACATCTTCCTCAACGGCTCGGTGCTCGGTTATTCCCGCAAACAGATGAAGGAACGGTTTGATGAAATTGTCGAGTTTTCCGAAATGCGGGAATTCCTCGATGCCCCGATGAAAAACTATTCCTCCGGTATGGTGGCCCGCATTGGCTTTGCGATTGCGACGATCACCCGTCCCGATATTTTAATTGTGGATGAGATTTTAGCGGTCGGTGACTTTCATTTCCAGGAGAAATGCGAGCGCCGCATCAGCGAGATGATGAGCGGGGGAACCACCGTCATTATCGTCTCCCATGCGATTGAACAGATTGAGAGGCTTTGCAAACACGTCATGTGGCTCGAGCGTGGTAAGGTCAAGATGATCGGCGATGTGACCACGGTGTGCGACGCATATAAGGAAAGTTAGGTGAACCGATGAGCCCGGCCAATCAAAAAGAAAAGTTAAACAGCGGTGCCCTGGTTTCCGGACAGCTTTCATCTCAGGACGGCGAGAAGGTCCGCCAAAAGCTGTATGCTGTGGCGGACTACATTGTCTCGGATTCTCTCCCTTCTTCGGTGTTTGTTGTAGGCCGCGGTGCGGGAGATCTGGTTGAGATCCTGCGCAACCGAAGTGTGGAGGCGTTCGCCGCCCCCTCTAGATGGGAGGACAGCACCAGCGTGTCGGGTTCCTTTCAGGCGGAAGAACCGCTTGCCGAAGGTCAGCCGCATCAGTTTGAATTGGTGGTCGTGATCGATTTGCCGAGCAGCATGGAGCAAGTTGCTGCGCTCATAACCGAACTCTGCAAACGAAGCGACCGGATTCTGTTCGTCTCTGTACACGGGCAGGAGGTGGTTCTCGCGGGCCTGCTTGCCGCCAAAGGTTTTTACCGGATGCCGGATAAAACCGGCGAGATGGCGTTATTTGCAAAGGCAGGGGACGCAGTCAAGGCAATTGAGCGCTACGAGGCGGTGCTGTGTTCCCTTCAGTCGCACGGGGCTGAGCTGGAAAGTGCCAAGCAAAAATGCCAGAAGCTCACCGCACAGTACGCCAAACTGCAAAACGACTATTTAACGGTAAAGCGGGAGTACCAGCGGGCGACCGGCTCGCTCTCCTGGAAAATCACCAAGCCGTTTCGGGCGGTGAAACACCTCTTCAAACGGCTCTGTGACAAAAATCGGTTTTTCAGATTATTTTACAAAGGGCTCGCCAGCCTGCGCAACAACGGATTCCGGGCGACGCTGATGCGGGTCAAGTTGAGCCGGCTCAACAAAACTGATTTTAAAAGCTACATGAAGCAGCATGCAGTGAGCCAAGAGGAGTTAAATCGTCAAAAAAACGTAGAATTTGACCGAGATATTACATTTAGTATTTTAGTTCCCCTCTATAACACACCGGAAGCCTACCTGCGCGAGATGATTCAGTCTGTCATCGATCAAACCTATGCGAAGTGGGAGCTCTGCCTTGCGGATGGCAGCGATTCGGAGCATTCCGAAGTGGAACGCATCTGCCTCGAGTATGCGGGCGCTGACAACCGGGTGCGCTACCAGAGGCTGGAGCAAAATTATGGCATTTCGGGCAACACCAACGCGTGCATGAAAATGGCGCGGGGGAAATTCATCTCGCTGTTTGATCACGACGACGTCCTGCACCCCTCCGCTCTCTTCGAGACGATGCGGGCGATCACCGAGCAGGGGGCGGACTTTGTCTACACCGATGAAATGGTATTTGAAGGACAGCTGGACAACGTCACACTGATTCACTTTAAACCGGATTTTTCGATTGATACGCTGCGGGGACACAATTATATCTGCCATTTTTCCTCTTTCAGCGCTGAACTGGCCCGGAAAGTTGGCTACTTTTCGGAAAACCACGACGGCAGCCAGGATTATGACATGGTGCTGCGGCTGTGCGAGCAGGCGAAACAGATTGTCCACATCCCTCAGGTCCTCTATTTTTGGCGGAG
>CBCSOX010000124.1:0-8155 GCA_965141735.1 uncultured Oscillospiraceae bacterium
AATTTTGCATCTTTCGGATAAAACAATAAAATACACAAATATACTTCACAAAAATTGTCCAACAATACACAAACAACTGCATTGTATGCTGTTTATTTGATCTTTATAATAGAAAATATACATATATAGAATGAATTCTATATTATTTAACAAACTGAAAAAAGGAGGGATATTGGCAGGAATGGAACACCGGCTTCACCACTACATAGGAAGAGGAGAGTGATCTCAAGATGTTCAAAAACAAATTCAAACGACCGCTGGCGGCTATCGTCTCACTGGCAATGCTCGTCTCAGGCATGACGCTGCCGCCGCTCACTGCAGGGGCGGCAAGCGACCCCGGAGAAACCGTTTACCACAGCGATCCGCTCGACACCTTGGAAGGACTTGGAAACAGCAAGGACTGCGCAGCTGAAATCGTCTCGGATGGAGAGCGCAGCTGCCTAAAGGTGCTGACCCCTTCGGACGACTACAAAGATGCTGACGTCATCAACGACGCGACCCCTTCGATGACCACCCAGGTGAAAAACGTTCCCAACGAAGTGTACATTGTGGAATTTGACATCAAATTTACTGCAGCCAACTGCGGAGCAGTACAGCTCGTGCGCGGGCTTCCCAAAACAGACATCGGCCCGACGATCTATTTTGACGGCTCCAAAATTCGCACCATGACGGGAAGCAACAAATACGTCACCATGCGCTCCGACGCAAAAGCCGGCGAGTGGTACAATGTCAAGGTTGTATTCAATGGCAAATCAACCTGCTACAGCTATGTGACCAACACCTCCGGCGACATCACCACCGAGAGAAGCGCGGGCGACATCAAGCGCAATCTCAGCAAGGGCAGCGTGGGCGGCGTTAAAATCGCGGCGATGTCCTCCAAGAACCAGCTCTATCTGGACAATCTCTCGGTTTACAAGCCCTCCCCCGACGCGTTTGAGCTCACTGCGGCGGACAACCAGATCCCCGTTCCGCAGGAGGGGAGCGATTCGCTCAGCTTCACTGCGTCAAACATCTCTTACCAGGGAATCGATCTGAGCTCCTTTAAACCGTTTGACAGCGGGCTACTCAGCTTCAAGCTGTACAATGCGGACAACACCGCTGACCTGAGCGCCAGTATGCCCAAAGGCGTTTCGCTCAACGCAAAGACTGGCGAGCTGACGGTGGACGCATCGGCCTCCCCGGCAACCTATACCGTGCGGCTGGAAAACTACACCGGATCGTTTTTCCAGTCGGTTCCGCTCACAATCAGCGAACCAGAGCGGGTGTCCTCCCTCGCATGGAATGAGGAGAATCTCACAAAACTGCCCGCCCCCAACGCAGGCAGCCAAAAAACGCTCTTCCAAGCGGTCTCCTACAACCAGTACGGTGAGCTGTACTCATTCGGAGACAGCTACACCTGGGAGCTGCTCGGCGAGGACGGCAATCCGCTCGAACTTCCCGGCGTGGCGGTCGATCCACAGACCGGAGAGGTCACAGTGGATTCCTCCGCAGAGCTGACCACCCTCATGGTCAAAGCGACGTCGGTACATAATCCCGAATTGTCCATCACCTCTGACCCCATCCCCATGTACCGCATGGTTGCGACAACGGTAGAGGTCGGCGGCGGCAGCTACGCCAAGGTAGAAGCCGAAGATGCAACATATTCTTACACCGCCTCCCAATACGACCAGGAGGGCATCCGCATGCCCGCTGAGGAGCACACCGAGTGGTCGGTGGAGCCCACCGACGGGGTGCGCATTGACGGCGAGGGCAATCTGATCGTCTCCCCAGGAGCGCCTGACCAACTGGTCAGCATCACTGCAACCGCGGCCTCCGGCGTTTCGGGCAGCAAAGAGGTGCAGGTGTACAGCCAGGTTGCCTCTTCCGTTGAGATAGGCGGCAACATGGCGGGGGTCATCCCTGAGGAGGGGAGCAATTCCTACCAGTACTCTGCCTCCACCCTCGACCAGTACGGCTTTGCGTTCGGAAATGAGCAGTTCAGCTGGGAGCTGAGCGCTGATAATTCCACCGGCCTCTCGCTGACGGCGGACGGGATTCTGACCGTCTCCCCCGATGCAGAGGAGGAGCAGACCGTCAACGTCGTCGCGGTCCCGGCCACCAACCCGGAAAACCGCACCGAATACCCCGTTGTCATTTCCAAACAAATCTACACCTACCTCCCTGTCAAGGGCGGTTTTGAAATCACAGACGGCGAAGCGCGCTACTCCCGCCCCCTCTACTCCTCCCATGTTAACGACAAGAGCGGACGGCGGTACATCGGCTTTGTCGGCGACCAGCCCGACTTTTTGATGCTGCTCGCCAACAAGGAAAAGAGCTTTGCAACCTATGCGCATATGTTCCTCGGCCTGAACAATGGCGAACAGACCAAGTGGCTCTCCGACATGGACAGCATCACCTTCCGCTACCTCTACGGCCGGGCGGAATACGACATCACCGACGCCTCGTTTGAAGGCACTATCCGCCTCACCTTTGTGCGCACCGATTCCTTTGACGGTTTCCTCATCAAGGCAAAACTGCCCGACGGGATGCAGGACAAGCTCGTCATGGCAACTGCCGGGGACGGCGGGGTGAGCATTGCCCAGCAGACCGGCGGAAACACCTCCGGCTACGAATTCAAACCCGACAACGCCAAAAATACCTCGGTTTCGATTGGGGAGGACAACACCTTTGCGATTTCCAAATCCGGCCAGCCGACCGTGAGCGGCGGTGCGAGCGTCCCCCTCACCTATTCGGTTGGAGATGCTTCAAAATTCAATGATCTGAGCGCTCTGCTCGGTTCGGAGCAGTCGGGCACCCCGATGGTGATCGCCACAACGGAAAACAACACCGAAAACGACGTATACCTCCTGCTCACCACCGAGTCGGTGGACAACGCCGGGGTACAGGCGTATCTCACCGATGCCAAACCCGCGTTTGACCACGGCAGAGAGTATCTCGAAAGCGTCTCCAAAAAAGTGGATGTGACTACTCCCGATCCCTATTTTGATTCGATGGTTGCCGCACAGACTGTGGCGATGGACGCGGCGTGGATCTCCCCCACCGTCATGCACGGACCGATTGCCTGGTTCACCGCGCACGGCGGATGGCGTTCCTCCTACGGCCAGACCACAGCGGGCAACACCGACCGGGTCAGCCTCAACGCCCAGCAGTACATGAAATCTCAAAAGGCGGACGGCCGCATCACCGCTTTCCCCACCTCGGACAAGCGCTACAACATGGGTGAGGTGCTGGTGGACCAGTACCTCTACAACTGGCTGTGGACAGGTGACCTCTCCGAAATGGAGAACGGCGGCTATTCCTTTGTCACCCGCTACCTCGAATTCATCGAAACGCAGATGAAGGTGGGCGACACCATCCTTTGATGAGTGGAGGGAACCGTCAAAGTATATGCTCAATAGAGAATTATAGCCACCAACCTGTATGAAAACTGGCTCAATGCCTGGAACACCGACAACAAGTGGGCCAACGGCGGCGCGAGCTCGATCGAGACCGCCTATGTCTGGCGCGCCTACGACACGATTGCAGACATCGCCGCCCGCCTCGGCAAAACCGAAGACGCGGAAAAATACCAGCAGAAGGCCGACGCCATCAAGGCGGAGATGAAGGACCAGCTCTGGGCGGACGAGACCGGCGTGTACGGCGAATATCGCGACCTCTTCGGCCTCGGACGGCTGCACGACGCACCCGACCTCTCCTCGATCTACACCCCGATCGATGTGGGGATGACCGACATGTTCGAGCGCTACCAGATGGTGCACTACGCCGACACCTCGATCCCCAATCTCTCGTATGAATTCCCTCGCGGCGGCTCCTTTAAAGAGGCCTCTAACTGGCTGCCGAGCGTCTACAGCTCCCGCGGCATCTACCAGGGCGAACTGATCAACCAGGTGCTCGCCTACTGCCAGAGCGGACAGTACGAAACCGCTGACACCATGATGCGGGGCATTGAAAACGGCCTGTTCCAGTCCAAGGCAGCCGGCCCCGGCCTGGTTTCCCACATCACCTCGGCAGAGGGCACCAACACCGGGCACCTCGATTTTGCGGACGTCGCCTCGATGGTGGTGCGCACCGCGGTGGAAGGCACCTTCGGCATCAAGATGGACGTGCCCAACGGCGCGGCGAACATCACCCCCGGCTTCCCGCAAGCGTGGGACAACGCCTCGATCAACACCGATTACCTCGGCTATACCTATGAATACGCGGACAACACAGAAAAGTTCCACATCACCACCGAACAGCCGCTGCGCTACAACCTCTCCTTCAAAGCGCGCAGCGCGGACATTCTCTCGGTTCAGGTGAATGGAACAGAAGTGGACTACACCCTTGAAGCGGGTGTGGAGCACGGCTACATCACCCTGACCACCCCGTCCGCGACCTCGGCAGACATCGAAGTGACTTACGGCGATACCGCTCCCGCACAGGCACAGGCCGCTGAAACGGGCGCGGCGGATTCCACCTACACCGTGACCCTCACAGACGGCGAAATCGCTGAGGTGTACGACCCGCAGGGTGTACTCGCTGACAGCAAACTTGACGGCGCGTCAGCCTCTTTCACCCTCAACGACAAACAGGGCCACCACACCTTCTTTGTCCTCGCAAAGCAGGGAGAGTTCAGTATCTGGCTTCCAGTCAACCTCGAGATCAGCACAGCGTTCGAACTGACTGGTCTCACCCTTTCGGCAGACGCAACCGGCGCGGTGAATGCGCAGGTAGCGCTCGCCAACCACACCGAAACCGATCGGCAGGTGAGCAGCACTGTCCGCATCGGCAACAACAGTTATACCTTCACCGAAACCATCCCGGCACAGGGTGAATCTTCTGTGCACACCATCCCGCTCAACGATCTCACCGGTATCGGGGACGGCGATACTCTGGTCACCGCCCGCCTCACTGGGGAGTACACCGGCACTGTGGAGGGAACAGCCACCAACTGGGGCCTGAGCAAATCCACCGACCGGGTCTCCTATGGCGGAAACATCACCAAGG
This sequence comes from uncultured Oscillospiraceae bacterium, assembly GCA_965141735.1. Classification (GTDB taxonomy): domain Bacteria; phylum Bacillota; class Clostridia; order Oscillospirales; family Ruminococcaceae; genus Massilioclostridium. The sequence goes on from CBCSOX010000124.1 coordinate 4,987, forward strand.
TGGATCTGAGCGGTTCGGTCAATCAGGATCTGCGCACCCTGCATTCCAACAAATACACCCTCACCTGGGACGGCAGGGATGATTACACCATTCCTAATTTCTACTGGGTCAGCGACACCACCCGTTCGGTCACCCAGACTGGGCGCGCCTGGTGGGAGGACAGCTCCCGCGGTAAAAACGGCGTACCGGCGAGCCTCAATCTCCCCTCCGGCGGCGGGGAATACCTCACCGGAGCGGGCGTCCCGTTTGACATCGCGGGCGAGAACGGCAAAAATGCCGCCTTTGTCTCGCTCTACAACAACTTCCCCGACAGCCTCACCATACCGGTGAACGCGACCGGACAGAAACTCTATTTCCTCGCGGCGGTCTCGACCAACCATATGCAAAGCCACATTGAAAACGCCCGCATCACGGTAAATCTCAAGGACGGAACCCAGCAAACCCTCAGCCTGAGCAACCCCGAGAACATCGACGACTGGCTCAGCTATCAGACCAAAAAGCCCTACGCACAGTCGGGCTATATCCAAAACCTCGGCAGCAACGCCCACGCAAACCTGCTCTCCCTCGACCTCGGCTCCAACAAGGAGATCGAGAGCGTGGAGCTGACCTGCACCAGCAACGAGGTGCTTGCCGGACTGCTCGGCATCACGGTGCTCAGCGGCAGCGAGGCACCTGAACCGGCAGACAAGACCATCCTTGAAAAGGTCATTCAAAAGGCGACCGAACTTCGCGCTGGCGAAGAGTTTGCCCAGGTGATCGAGAGCGTGCAGAAATCCTTTGACGCGGCACTTGACTATGCCAAATACATCCTCGGCGACGACGCGGCGGGACAGGATGAAGTGGACGGCGCGTGGATTGCCCTCATGACTGAAATTCACAAACTCGGTTTTGTTCGGGGCGACGCTTCCTCCCTCCAGCTTCTCTACGATTACGCGAGCGGACTCAACCTGGAGCTCTTCCTCGATAACGACGCCAAAGCCGCTCTTCCCGAAGCGCTCGCAGCGGCCAAACAGGCGCTGGACAACAAGGGCGACCTGCTCGCAGCGGAAATCGACGCGGCGGTGAACGACCTGCTCCAGGTTGTGGAACAGCTGCGCTACAAACCCGACAAATCCATCCTCTCGGCAGCGCTTCAGCGCGCTTCGGCGATTGATACCACCCTCTATACCCCCGCGTCCATCGAGCGGCTCAACGCGGCGGCAACTTCCGCACAGGCGGTTCACGATGATCCGCTTGCAGATCAGCAGGCAGTGGACGCAGCAGCGGACAACCTCAACAAAGCGCTCGACGACCTTGTCAAAACCCCTGAAGCGGCGCGGACCGGCGCACAGGGAAGCACTTCGAACAGCGCAGGAACCCCGGCGACCGGAGAAACCCTTCCCCTCGCGGCAGGTGCGGCTGTGATGCTCGCAGCGTCCGCAGCAGTTCTGGTCGTCAAACGCAAAAAACGCTAGTTGATTCGACTACAGCAAAGACGGCGCGGCCAAAAAGGCCGCGCCCTCTTTTGATGCCGATAGGAAAACCACCTCTGTGAGCGTTGTGTAAGAAATAAAGAGTTTTAAAGTGCGCAGGGCAAAATTCACTCAATAAGTTCATGAAAAGATATGGTAAGGCAAGCGGCTTGACATTAGCCAGGAGTCTGACTCCCCTCTCCGTTTAGGGTGCGAAGAAAACCGATAAGAGCCTGTTTTTGCGCCGGGGAAAGGGTATCAAAAAGGTCCAGAAGCTCATGCTGCTGTTCCGCAAGGGCGACCACTTCCCCTTCTTCCGAAAAAAACTGTGACAGGGTGATGCCAAACCCTCCGCAAATTTTTTCCAACGAGGCCACCGAAGGTGTCATTCTCTTGCGGTACCAGGAGGAAATCGTCGACTGCGGCAGGCCGGACTCTTCTGCCAGCCTGTATTCTGTCCACCCTCTGCGCTTGCGCAATTCCAAAACTCTTTTGAGTACGTCCATACAGCCAATCCCCTCTAGATTATTTTGATTTATAATACAACGATTTCCCACTGTATTTTAATATTTATTATCGTATAATGTTTACGAAAATAATCATTAAAAGAAATTTTTATTGTAGCTGAATATGATGAGACACATTTTAACCAACCCCATAAAATCATTGTGGCGGAGCAACAGCTTGCCTTGTTACACAATTTCTGATTCTGTGAGTGGTTTGCCGTCTTCAAACAAATTGTTATCCGAATCGAAAATGTGGCAAAAACAGTCCTCTTGGATACACTGACGTAAATATAAACAAGGTTCAATCTATTCTTTGCCGTTTCAATTGCGAATCTGACCGACAGCTCGGACACTGCCCCCTGGGGCCAGCTTCATAGAACAATTCTCATCACGCGAAGTTGTAATTATAGTAAATACATCTCAAAACGCAATGCTGTAAGTTCTCTGTTGTTGTGCATCCGACTTCACCGCACTGATCTGTGAAAATCTCTGACCACTCGTACCCTTTTCTATAATAGAACGATTCATCAGGGAAACAGGCGGTAGCTTCCCCCGCCTCGTTCAACGCCACGAGTTCACTCCTCCCTTAGATGCAGCTGTTGCTCAACCGAAGAGAGCATTGTCATGTAACCCCGAAGGACAACGTTACGACTGAACTCGGATCAATCAGGCATGGCATCTGGAAAACTGTGCCACAAGCAGCGGAAAATCGGATAAAATCTGTCCATGGAACAGAAGTGTAGAATATGCCTACATCCCCTTTTCACTGCAAATACAAGGTCGGTTCCACGAGAGATCCGGAGGATTTACAACGGAACATTCACACTCAAACCCACCCGCAAACGGGTAGGTTGTGCAGGCCGTAGGAGGGCTCATTACCGGCTTAGCCCCTCAGGTGGAATCGAACAGGATACACGGTACCATATTCGCTTTGCACGAGAACTGATATAGAATAAAATTTCTGTTTTTACTTTTTTATCCTTCAGCAAGCCTGCCGCATTCGCTGTTTCTCTTCGTCACTGGCAGAACCGAGGAAAAGAAAAAATCTGCAACAAAAAACGCCCAGCCTCTGTCACCCGGCTGGGCGTTTCTCAATTGGATCAATCCGCGGCACCGGGTGCTCCAGCGCCTTGGCTGCGGTATCGACTCGGCGTCAGGGAATAGTGTTTTTTGAACTCCCGGTCAAACGAACTGCGCTGGCTGTAGCCAACC
>CBCSOX010000125.1:0-8135 GCA_965141735.1 uncultured Oscillospiraceae bacterium
AATGTGCGCCTTGAGGCGCTGCCAGCAGCATACGGCTTTGCCCGCATATGTAGTAACACCAGCTTAGCTGGTGAGTTCCTTTTTGTACGCTTATTTTAACAAAACTACGGTTCTACTGGTGATAGAGAGAGAAAACGTAAACGAGGGCAAAAGAAATAGCAACATCTACATTGGCTCTCATGACAAGCAGATGTGGCATACGGGTTGCCGTGTGCGAGATATTTTGATTCTATGATGCCCTTTGAGGGGCGAAATCGGACATTGGCTCTAAGCATAGTATGGTTCATCTAATTGTTTTCGCAAAAAAAGCAGGAAGCATACAGCTTCCTGCTTTTTTTCTGTTTATGTACAGAGATTATGCTTCCGGGTTCGGAGCGTTGACCGGGCAGACGCCTGCACATGCGCCGCACTCGATGCAGGTATCCTTGTCGATGCAATATTTGCCGTCGCCCTCGGTGATCGCGTTGACCGGGCACTCAGCCTCACATGCACCACAGCTGATGCAGTCATCGTTGATAATATAAGCCATTTGTGTTACCTCCTTGACAAATTCTAAGTAACAAATTAGGATTTGTTGCTACACTTCTATTCTATCATAAAATTCAAAAAATTCAAGGACGAGTTTGTAAATACAAAGGAAAAATACCCGCTGGATTTCGCGAAAAAACGTGCGGTTTGCAGAAAAAACTTATTTTCCTTCCAGCTTTTTGAGCTGCTCGATGTCCTTTTTGTCGACTTTGATTTGGCCGTCCTTGATCACCGAGATATCCTTGACGTTAAAGGTGCGGGGCGCCGCGTCGGGGTTGTCCTTGAGGCGGACGCGATAGGTTCCTGTGAGCAGATTGAGGTTGATGACAAAGCCGTTTCCGTCGGGTGTTTTGACAAACGCGCCCATTTTAGGGGAGGTTCTGAGCAGTTTTTCATACACGTCCTGCTCGTATTTGAGGCAGCACATCAGCCGCCCGCAGGTGCCGGATATTTTGGAGGGGTTGAGCGAGAGGCTCTGTTCCTTCGCCATCTTAATCGACACCGGCTGGAAGTCGCCGAGAAAGGTGGAACAGCAGAAGGGACGCCCGCACACCCCGAGCCCGCCGAGGATTTTGGATTCGTCCCGCACTCCGATCTGGCGCAGCTCAATGCGGGTGCGGAACACCGAGGCGAGGTCTTTGACCAGCTCCCGAAAGTCCACCCGTCCGTCGGCAGTAAAGTAAAACAGGATTTTGTTGTTGTCAAAGGTGTATTCCACATCGATGAGCTTCATCTCAAGCTTGTGCTTGGCAATTTTATTCAGGCAGATTTTAAATGCCTCTTTTTCCTTTTTGCGGTTGGCTTCGCAGACCGCGAGATCCTTGTCCGTCGCCACACGGATGATGGGTTTGAGGGGGGAAACGAGGCTCTCGGGGTCAACCTCGCGGTTTTCCAGAGCAACTTCTCCGCATTCAACACCGCGCGCGGTTTCAACAATAACTTTTTGTCCGTTTTTCAGCTGCATGCCGTTGGGGTCAAAATAGTAGATCTTGCCAACATTTTTAAAACGGACTCCAATGATTTCAGACATGGGTACCTCCTATGCTTGGGTGTGATGCAGCGCCCCGGTCTGGCGCAGGCCGGCGCAGAGCCAGCAGAGCGTGAGGCCGAGATTTGCATTTCGTTCGAGATTGGACTGCGCCTGGTCAATCGTCTGTACCATGCGCAGTAGCGCTTTGAGGGAATACTTACAGGCAAGGGGATCCGGCTTTGCGCCGACCTTGCTGAGGATGGACTGGCGGATGACGCCGGTGAGCAGCGGGAGCACCCGCAGGGTGAGGGCGCGGTTGCCGTCGAGCGGCGCGCCGGCGACAAGGGTGTCGAGCTCGTCGGGGGAGAGCAGGCTGTCGCGCAGTTTCTGTGCGATCTCAGAGGCCTGCCGCATCTCTTTCTCGGTGAGCAGCCCGAGTGCCCCTCCAATCAGCCCGCCGGACAGCGAGACCGCGTAGTCAATCTGCGCCTGATCGGATTCGCCCGAGAGCCGGGCGACAGCCTCAGCGCATTCCCGGGGCTCCACTGGATAGAGCGCGACCGGGACGCAGCGGGAGACGAGCGTCTCGGGGATGGCGCGTTTGCTCTCACAGGTGAGGAGAAACACCACATGGCGCGGCGGTTCTTCCAAAACCTTGAGCAGGGCGTTGGCCGCAGCGGTGGACATGTTTTCCACCCCGCAGAGGATGTACACCTTGTAGTCCCCGCTGTTGGGCCGAATGTAGGCCTCAGAGCGAATTTTGCGCACCACTTCGGCGTGAAAGCTGCTCTTGCCCCCGTCGCCCCCTTCGAGGAGCAAATCGGGGTGGATGAGCTTGGAGACCTTTAGGCAATCGGGGCAGTGGCCGCACGGCCTGGCCGCGGGGTCGCGGCAGAGGATGGCCTGGGCGAATTGAATCGCCAGGGTGCGCTTGCCGCTCCCCTTGGGGCCGTAAAAAAGATAGGCATGCGACAAACGCCCACCCGTAAGGGAACAGGTGAGCGTTTGCACCGATTCTGTATTTCCGTAAAAATCAAACTGCGTTTTAAACATCAGATTTTTTCAAACCGTTCAATGTTGGTGACAAAGATGGTTGCTCCTCCTACGGTCACTTCGATGGGGAAGGGGGCGTACAGCCCGACTCCGTAGGTCGCTGAGGACGGCACCATTTGTTTGCGTTTTTTGCTGTGCTGTTCGATGATTTCAATCGCCTGGTCCACCTTGTCGTCCTCAGTGGCGATCATAAAAGTCGTGTTGCCCGACATGAGGAAACCGCCTGTGGAAGCGAGCTTGGTTGCAAAGAATCCCTCTTTGGTCAGCGCGGAAGTGACCGCATTGCTGTCGTCACTGCTGACAATGGCGTAGATGAGTTTCATAAATGGCTACCTCCTTTGTGTGCGGTGCGGGGGAACAAGCGATTCGCGCCTTTGGGCGGAACCCACTGGTGCGGGTTCCCTTCCTCGTCTGGAAGAAAGGCCGCTGTCAGTGAATTTCATTCCGACAGGCGCTGGGTGCAAGTGTCCGCCGCGGTTGCTTTCTACCACTATTTTACCACATTGAGGGTGCGAATTCCACTGTTTTTTAAAAGTTGCAGAGCGGAATCTGTAACCAATTCTCCGGCTACCAGGATGGGCACGCCGGGCGGGCAGACAATTTTGTTTTCAGCGCAGATTCGTCCGGCGGCTTCGGCGAGCGGGAGGGTCACGCAGGGGGAGAGCAGCGCCTGCCGTGGGGTGAGACGCTGTTCCGGATAGCAAAACGTTGCCGGTTGTTCCTCAATAGGAACAAATTCCCCTTTGTTCCGAAGCTGTGTGGTGTGGGAGCATACCGCGTCGAGCGCGCAGAGCAGCCGGTTGTGATCCAACACCGTGTTAAAGGGGGAGAGCATGAGCACCACAGTGCGGCGGCTCACATATTCAGGCTCTATCTTGTGCTCTCGCAGCAGGGAGGCGAGCTGTGGGCCCTCCATCCCCGCGGCAAAGGCGTCGAGCGAGAGCTTGGTCTGATCCCCGCCGCGCAGCACGCCGAGCCCCGCGTCCTCAGCGGCGCGGGCGAGCTCCTCCCACTGCTCCCAGAGGGCGGAGAAATCCTGTTTCGCCTGCTCTTCGAGATAGTCTGCGCAAAGGTCGAGCGATTCGAGAATGAGATAGGAGGGACTGGTCGAGCCAAAGAGGGACATGGCGGATTTGAGCTCTTGAGATGATTGCTGCTTTGCGTGCAGAAACGCCCCCCCTGTCAATGCGGGAAGGGTCTTGTGCGCGCTGTCGCAGCACAGATCCGCACCCAGAGTGATGGGGTGGAGGTCTTTTGGGGTGAATTTGAGGTGAGCGCCGTGTGCGTTGTCGACAATCAGCCAGATATCTCGGCTGTGGCAGAGGTCTGCGATCTGCTGAATATCCGCCATCTGGCCCAGGTAGTCGGGGCTGGTGAGGTAAACGGTGCGGACGTCGGGATGTTTCAACAGTTCCTCCTGTATTTGTTGAAAGTTTAGCTGATCCGGGAGACCGGTCTGCGGGTTGTAGTCCGGGTAAATCCACAGGGGGTCTATGCCGAGCAGGGCGCAGGCGTTGATCAGAGCAAGGTGTGCGTTGCGCCCGACGAGCAGCCGGCCCCCTCTGCGCGCCGCCAGGGTGAGCATCGCCTGAATGCAGAGGGTGGAGCCGCCCGCGCTCAGCACGGTGGTGCAGCCGTAGAGGCGAGTGAGCGCCTGCTCGGTCTGCGCAATGACGCTGTCAGAGGAAAACAGGACGTCCGCCCCCTCCACCTCGGTGATGTCGTGAGATCCGCCGAGGGAGTTCAGAATCGGACAGTTTCCCTTGTGGCCGGGCATGTGAAAGCGGGAAATTCCGCTTTGGGCGTATTCAGAGACGAATTCATGAATGCTGGAAATTGTGACCCCTCCTAACATTGGTCGAGATAGTCCTGTGCCTCGCGGGCACAGGAGAGCTCGCCGCCATATGCGGCGGCAAATGCGAAGTGGCTGCGGGCGGATTCCAAACAGCCGGTGTGCAGGTCAGCCAAGCCGAGTTTGTAATGGGTCAGCACCTGGAAGAGCACCGGCTGATTGGGGTCTGGTTCGCCGCAGAGAGTGCGGACGGTTTCCCAATCCCCTACCTCTTCGGCGTCAAAAAGATCGAGGTGAGTCCAGGTGACGCGCAGGGTTTCTTTTTGCTGTGGGGTGAGTCTGCGCTGTGCGGTGAGCTGCTGCATGGTTTCCCGGCAGCGGAGCATTCCCTCCCGGTCGCGGCGCTGCTTGCAGCAGGCACTGCGGTGATTGAGGAAGAGCAGGCGGGCGGAGAGATTTTTATGGTGCAGGCGGTCGAACTGCCGCTCTGACTCTTCGAGGTTATTGGCGTAGAAAAGGGCCTGTATGTGTACCAATTTCAATGATGGCACCCGCAGGAAGAGCCAATTGCTGTATAGCAGCGTGGCCTTCGGGGCGCAGTGCAGGTACAAAAGGTTTTTTAAAAAGGTCAAACAGACGAAGTAAAAGAGCACTGCGAGAAGTAAGAGCGAGGGGAAAAAGGAAGACGTGTCGCTGAACAGCAGAGACTCAGGCGAGCCCTGGCAAAGCTTGTACAGCAAAAGGAGGACGGAGGCGGAGACGCAGAGGAGAAACAGGGCGTAGAACTGCTTGAATCGTTTGACTGTCCTCTCTTTTCCCGCCTGACCGCCCAGCTGGAACAGAGGATAGTTTTGATGGGGCCCCCGCTTCTTTTTTTGTCTTCGTCTAACGAGGAGGATAATCAAAACAAAAACAATGAGTAAGAGACAGGGCATCAGCAGGGTGATAAACAGGTTCCCCCGCGTCAGCAGAGTGGACGGACTTTGGACCGAGAGGTCGATTTCATAGGTCTGCCCGCCGATGCTGAGGACATAGTGATCCGGCACCTCACTGAGAAAGGCGGCAAAGCCGACTTCCTGCCCGGTGTCAAAGCGGGTAAACTCGCTGCCTAGGCTGTCGGTGACAACCTTTATTTTCGAATAGCCCTCTAATTGGAAAATCTTGCTCTGGCTGACGATGACACACCTTCGGTCAGGGTGGGTGAGATAGTTGACATCAATGACCATCGCTGGGTAGATAAGAGAGTAGTCCTGCAGCATTTTTTTGCGGCTGACCTGCCATCCCCTATCGGTTTGAACTGCGCACAGCCTGCCGGTTGTGTCCCCATCGGTATAGAAGACGACGGCCTGGTTGCCCTGCAGGACTTTTCCTTGGATTTTTGCGCCTGGAAATTGGGCGCGAACCGCCTCAGCGGGTGTGTCGTAGAAAAACAGCGCGCGCTGAAGCGGCGCTTTGACTGTAAGCAGTACAACCAGAAACAGGACGAGCGCGGCAACTATACTCCAGAGGTATTTATCCTTTTTCTTACAGGCAAAACAGAGGCAGAGAAGGATCGCACAGGAAGACAGCGTTGAAAGTGTGGTGAAGAACATGGCGGTTTCTCCCTTTTGGTGTGAATACTTCTATTGTAGCGCATTTTTACGAAAAAAGAAAGAAGCTGCTGGAAAAACGGGCAAAAAAACGCCCCGGCATTGACGGCTGACAGGTCGATACCGGGGACGGTGAACGTTTTGTGGACAGACGCCGATTTCCCTTGCAGTTTGACTACATGGATTCGGGTGCGTCGATTTTGAGCATGCTGAGCACGTTTTCCAGCACTGTTCTGACTGCGTCGCAGAGGGTGAGGCGGGCGGTGGTGAGCCGTTCGTCGTCTCCCTTGACCTTGCAGGCGTTGTAGAATTTGTGGAACAGAGTGGCAAGGTCCAGGCTGTAGCGGGTGATGCGGGCGGGGTCGTAGGCTTTCGCCGCTTCGACGATGTCGCCGGGGAGCCGGGCGATGTGGCGGATGAGCTCGATTTCTTCCGGTGCGGTGAGCAGGCCAAAGTCTGCATCCTCCTGCGGGGAGAAGCCCTCCTGCGCGAGCTTTTTGAGAATGCTGCAAATCCGCGCGTGTGCGTACTGCACGTAGTACACCGGGTTTTGGGAGGACTGCTCCACCGCGAGATCGAGATCAAAATCGAGGTGGGAGTTGGCCTCACGCAGGTTGAAGATGAAGCGCGCCGCGTCGATCGGCACTTCGTCGAGCAGGCTCACCAGGGTGATGCTCTTACCGCTGCGTTTGCTGACCTTGACAGGCTCGCCGTCCCGCATCAGGCGGACCATCTGCATGAGCACCACGTCGAGCTTGCTGCCGTCGAGCCCGACGGCGTCCATTGCGCCCTTGAGCCGGGCGACGTGGCCGTGGTGGTCGGCGCCCCAGATGTTGATGACGCGGTCAAAGCCGCGGACCGCGAATTTATTGTAGTGATAGGCGATGTCCGCCGCAAAATAGGTGGGGATCCCGTTGGCGCGGACGAGAACATCGTCTTTTTCCGAGCCGTATTCGCTCGACTTGTACCAAATGGCGCCCTCCTTTTCGTAGGTGAGACCGCGTTCGGTGAGGATGTCGACGATCTTGCGCACCTGGCCTTCCTCGTGCAGAACACTTTCCTTAAACCAGACGTCGTATTCAATGCGGTATTTGGCCAGGTCGGTTTTGAGGTTTGCAATGTTGATGGGGAGCGCATAGTTTACCAGCGCTCTGCGGCGTTCCTGTTCGGTGGCGTCGAGGAACTTGTCTCCGTAGAGGTCGGCGAAGTTTTGGGCGTGCACCTTGATGTCCGCTCCCTGATATGCGTCCTCGGGCAGCGGCACAGCGTCCTCCCCTTTGTAAATCTGCCGGTAGCGGACGTCGAGCGAGAGGGCAAACTTTTCGATTTGATTGCCCGCGTCGTTGATGTAGAACTCTTTGGTCACGTCGTAACCCGCCCAGTCGAGCACCGAGGCGAGGCAGTCGCCCATAGCCCCGCCCCGCGCGTTGCCGATGTGCATTGGACCGGTCGGGTTGGCGGAGACGAATTCCACCATGACCTTTTTGTGTCCGCCAAATTCGCTGCGGCCGTAGTCCGCGCCCTCCTGTACCACTGCCTCAACAACCGAGCCAAACCAGCTCTGGTTGAGGAAGAAGTTGATAAAGCCGGGGCCGGCGATTTCCCAGCGGTCAAAAAAGGTCCCAGTTAGATTGAGTTCTCCGCAGAGAATCTCCGCGATTTTGCGGGGGGCGAGCTTGAATGCGCGCGCGGACACCATCGCGAGGTTTGCCGCAAAATCGCCGTGGGAGCTGTCCGCCGGGATTTCAATGGTGAACGCGGGGAGCTCTGCCTGCGGCAGCAGGCCTTTTTCCATCGCACCCTGTGCGGCGGCGGTGAGCAGTTCCCGCAGAGTGGTTTGTGCATCGCTTACTCGATTTGCCATGATGAAGAATACCTCCGTTATTTCACTTTCACGTCTATTTCAATTTCGTTTTCTGTGAGCAGTACGCCGCCCGATTCGAGGCCGTAGCGCATCCGGATGGTTCCGCCCTGTTCAGTTATGGCAGCCTCGATCTTGGACGGATGGATGCCGAGCATCATCCGCCCCTCGCTGAAGTGGAACCAGCCTTGGCAGCGCACCCCTTCGTCAAGCGAGAGACAGTAGTCGCTCTCCCCTGCGGTGCGCAGAGAAACCTTGTGCGGATTTTCCACAATGATCGAGGTTTTTCCGACTGGCTGCTCCTGATCGTACATTTCATAGAGCAGATAGTATTTTTTGTTT
>CBCSOX010000126.1:0-8133 GCA_965141735.1 uncultured Oscillospiraceae bacterium
TGAAATGCGTTCCTTCCATTATGGTTGTAGGGGGGTCCAAGTCAGTGCCCACATGGGCACTGTGGATTGAAATGAAGTGTCTGGAACATATCCAGACCGCGCAGACATGTCAGTGCCCACATGGGCACTGTGGATTGAAATATATTCGGATAGGTTTGTTGGTGTAAACCCAAGTCGTCAGTGCCCCAAAGGGCCCGGTGGATTGAAATCTTGATCGCGATCCAAAGAAATCAAAATCCAAAAAGTCAGTGCCCACATGGGCACTGTGGATTGAAATGAAAAACTTAAATTACTACTAAATGACAAGGGATTGTCAGTGCCCACATGGGCACTGAGGAGCGTGAGGCAATTAGGAAGGACTACGAAGCAGGACACGCCTTTACCGGGTACGTGCTGATCATGATCTACACAGGGATGCGAGTGGGGAAGTTGTATAAAATTTAAAAATCCAAAGTCTTTTTGGACAAACAATACATGATCGGCGGGATTAAAAATGATGCAGGTATCGATCGAGTTATCCCAATAGCAAATAAGATTTTGCCGATCGTGCAAGAAAAGTATAACAACTGCGTTGACAAGCTGATCGAAATGCAGCAAGAGGATTTTTACGACCAATATGCTGATATGATTGACCGTACTAAAATACGCGAGTTGAATCCTCACTGCTGCCGACACACCTGCGCGACGGTGCTCGCGGAGGAGAATGTCCCAGCCGCTATAATAAAAGAGATTCTAGGTCATGCCAATTACTCAACGACATTGGGGTACCCACATATTTCCATAGACAAAACAATAGAGGCTATCAACAAAATCTGATAGTCTCTATTTTGAGTTATTTTATGTGTGTTATAGGTATGTTATAGAAAAATTTTTATAGTATTTTGGGGTATTTTTAAAACTAGTAATAAATACGAAAAAACCGCTTAAACGCAGTGTTTAAGCGGTTTCTGGCGGAGAAGGAGGGACTCGAACCCTCGCGCCGGTTACCCGACCTACGCCCTTAGCAGGGGCGCCTCGTCACCAACTTGAGTACTTCTCCGTGTGACGTTTTGTAAAAATATAAAATTGGCGGAGAGGGTGGGATTCGAACCCACGGTCCCTTGCGGGATCACTGGTTTTCAAGACCAGCTCCTTAAACCACTCGGACACCTCTCCAACTGCATTGCCCGAACGGTCAAGCAACGCTATTTATTATATCAAAGGTGATTCATATTGTCAATAGATTTTTTGAATTTTTTTCTATTTTATTTGTTCTTATCATCGCTGAGTTTACATATTTTTACCCCAGAATAATAATGCTCCAGAATCTCCTGAAATGAATTTCCCTGCTGCGCAAGATAATTCGCTCCATATTGGCTCATTCCCACTCCATGGCCATAGCCTTTGGTTGTAAATGTAATCTGTTCGCCCTGCACATTGATATCAAAGGAAGCTGATTTCAAACTAAAAATCGTTCGGATTTTTTGGCCAGTTTCTACCTGATCCCCAACAGCGATCTGGTCCACAGCGCCTGATGCAGTGCGGCTCTTTACTGCAAACCAGTCGCTCGGGTTCTCTGGCAGTTGAATCCCTGGAATTTGCTGCGTTAGTTTTTCCTGCACTTCTTTGGCAGGAAAAGACTTTTCTGTTTGGTAATTTGGAGCAAGCAGATCCCCGCCGCTTTCCACCGGCTGCAAATAGGGGACATCCTGACCCCAGACGGAGGCTGCTGCCTCTGTTTCCCCATTTGACATGGAGTGATAGGCAGCGACAATCGGCTGATCGTCATAGGTAATGACATAGTCAATGACCGATTCGACAGCGTCTGAGAGTTTATTCCAGTTTTCTTCAAATTTATCTCCATACTGGTTTTTGAGCTCTGGTACCGATTTGTATGCCTGGAAAACAGAGGGATCTGTGGAAAACTGGGCGCCTTTTAAAGTTTCGCTCGGATTTTGCAGCTGCTGGTAATAACGGCGCAGAGCATAGGTGTGTGCCGCGACAGCCTGCGCCTTGAGCGCTTCGGGCTCGAAGGAAATCGGCATTTCGGCTGCAACCACTCCTTTTATGTAATCCAAATCTGAGATCTCCTCCACCTTACCTGTGTCGTGATGAAGTAATTGAAAGGTAATTTCTTCACGGGGCGTGTCCGAGGTAATGGTTGGAATTGCTTGTGCAATGGTTTGGACGTCAGAAGGGAGCTGCTCCGGCTGTTTTTCTCCATGTTGGAACAGGGACAACGTTGGGATTAACAGAATTACGGCAACACAGATCAGAGGCGCTGGAATTTTCAGGCGAATCACAATTGCTCACATCCTTGTTTTGAAATTTGACGATGGTAACATTTTCATGAATTTAGTTGTTTGATTTTATGAATAACAACACAGCTTCTTGACAGGGTTCAAAATGTAGGATAAAATGAATGAATAGACTATTATAGAAAGGGAAGTGCGTGTTTTGAGTAATGCTACTTATACAACCAAACAGGCGGCTATCAATATATTATGCGAAGAATTTAAAAAAAATAATCACATTGATGCAGAATTGTATAAATACTTTGATGTCAAACGCGGTCTGAGAAACGCAGATGGAACCGGTGTGCTCGCCGGGCTCACGTTGATCTGTAATGTTCATGGATATGTTGTCAACGAGGGGGAAAAGGAGCCGATTGAAGGCGAGCTGATCTACCGCGGCAACAACATCAAAAACATTGTAAAAGACTGTGTGGACAACAAGCGCTATGGGTATGAGGAGACCGTTTATCTGCTGCTGTTCGGCGTTCTGCCCAGCAAACAGGAGCTTGATTATTTTAAAAATGTTCTCGCGATGTACCGAGACCTCCCAGAGGGCTTTATTGAAGACATCATTCTCAAGACCCCATCCAAAAACATTATGAACAAGATGGCAAGCTCTGTCCTCTCCCTGTACACTTACGACGACTATGCGGACAACACCTCGATTGAACAGGAGCTGCGCAAGGCCATCGAAATCATAGCGAAAATGCCGACCATCATGGTCAATGCATACCACGCGAAATGCAAAAAGTACGACGGCAAAAGCCTCGTCATCCACCCAATTAAGCCGGAGGAGAGCTTTGCGCAGAGCATCCTCTCCACACTGCGTTATGACCGCCAGTACACCGAGGAAGAGGCCCGTCTGCTCGACATGATGCTCATCCTCCACGCAGAGCATGGCGGAGGTAACAACTCCACCTTTACCTGCCGCACCCTCACTTCCTCAGGAACCGATGCCTATTCGGCCTATGCCGGCGCGATCGGCTCGCTCAAAGGCCCCCGCCACGGCGGCGCCAACATCAAGGTCATGGAGATGCTCGGGCACATTGAAAAGGGCGTCAAGGATTGGAACGACGAGGAAGAGGTTGCAGATTTTCTCCGCCGTATCATCCGCAAGGAAGAGGGCGACAAATCCGGCCTCATTTATGGAATGGGTCATGCTGTCTATACAAAATCCGATCCGCGCGCAGTGATTTTGAAACAGAATGCGATGAAGCTTGCGGAGGGGACTGATTATGAAGCGCAGTTTAAACTGCTCGAAACGGTCGAACGCCTCACCCCGGCTATTTTCGCAGAACTCAAAGGGGACACCAAGGTGATCTCAGCAAATGTAGATATGTATTCCGGTCTGGTTTACAAAATGCTCGGGATTCCCGAAGAACTCTTTACCCCCCTCTTTGCTGTTTCAAGAATCGCCGGCTGGGCGGCTCACCGAATGGAGGAGATCCTCACAGGCGGACGGATCATCCGACCGGGCTACAAGGCAGTTACCAAAGAGAAAAAATACATTCCGTTGAGCGAACGCTGAGCAGAATAGGACTTCGATACAAATGAATACATCAAAAAAAGGCAGGCTGTTCGCGCGGATTCCAGGCCGCTATTACCCTTGGACAACCTTTGCGCTCGTCTGCTTGCTCTCCTGCCTGTTGGCAGTACTTCTCCGCACGATTCAGCTTGGCAGCTCGATTAACTTTGCAACCGGTTTTTACAACGGTTCCCCTCTGCTGATGTTTGCTCTCAACTTTAGTCTTATCCTGTTTGGAATTCTGCTCTTTCTCATGTCATGGATGAGCCGCACAGAGTACTTAATTCAAATGGGGAGCCACTCGCACAAGGCGCTGAAATACCTTTCATTTGTTCTTTGCGCTGCCTTTCTGATCAATGGGTTTGTAAATCTTTATCAGATGATGATTACCCGTACCCAGATCATGGGAGTGCTTGAGCTTCTCGGTGCCGCTGCCTCAATTGGTGCGGGTCTGAGCTTTCTGTTTCAAGGCCTCACGATTCAGCAACCGCGGGGGAGCGCAGTCGATGCGCTTTACGGCGTTCCCTGCATCTGGTCCTGCATTGTGCTTGTCACAATGTTCGTGCAGCATACCGTTGTAGTGACTGTTTCTGAAAACCTCTACAACATTCTGCGCATGCTCTTTCTTGTGATTTTTCTGCTCACCTCCTCGAAATTTCTGGCAGGTTATGCAGATAAAAAGAATGAGCGCTGGCTTCTGTTTACCGGACTGATGACAATTGTTCTCAGCTCGATTACAACGATTCCACTGTTCATTGTCCGACTTTTTGGCAAGTATTATACCGTCAGCCACGTTGTGCAGGCCGGACCGCTCGATTTCCTATTGATGCTCTATACCGCTGTGTTTGTCTTTGCCTATCTCAAGGGAAGGCGCAGAACACGGCAATAGATTGAAACAAATCCCCACTTCAGCAGAAGTGGGGACTTTTTTTGCGGTCAGAGAGGATAGGAAAGATTAAAAATAGTTTAGAAAATAGGGCCCCTGTGTAGAGTAAAAGATGGTCTGGAGGAAAAAAGGAACACAGAAGATGGTGCGATAAAAGACGAGTAGGAATGTTTGGCATATCGAAAGTAACGCTACAAATGGCGGATCGGATCCTCTTCGGTGCACTGCAGGCCAGTGAACAGACGAAGTGGCGAAACTGGGGCAATCCAACTCTCTTCCCGGGGATTTTCTGAGCAAGAGCCCCCCCGGCTGAGTCTGGGGTTCGGGAAAATCTTTCGTGATCCACAGCAAATAAAACTCCTTTTGGCAAGGCAAAAATGCGGCCGGACAACTGCACGAAGATACCAAAGGCGGACATTTAGATGCCGAGTGTTATAAAAAGTTTAGCACAGAGCCTGCCCCTTAGGGAATAACACGTACAACTGCAACGACCATATTGTGTTTGTCCCGAAATATCAGCTGAAGATATTCCACGCAGATGACAAAGCGGAAACAGCAAAATTCTGAAGGGAACTGTACCAGAGGAAAGAAATTAAAATTTTGGGGTAGAAGTGTGTCCAGACCACATTCCCATGCTGGTGGAGATATCGGCCAAAGAGAGTGTTACAGGATTTATGGGATTTCTCAAAGGGAAGAGCAGATTTTGAGTGAGAGAGGTGGAAATCTGAGCTTCTGGCAGGATATTGTGTGGATACAGCAGAAAAGAACAGGAAAATTGCAGAGTAGAGGCTGCTTAAAGAAAATGTGCTACACGACCGACTGACAATGAGGGAATAGACCAACCTGTTCACGGATAGCAAGCTCATAGGTGTCAGGCCGCAATAACGCCTGTAAGGTGCTGCGAATAACAGCGCCTTACAGGCGTTTTCTGCATATCTGCTGGCTGGATCTTTACGGATTAGAGGATTCTGTCGGAATCGGACAACAATGGCAGATGCGGCTACGGTTGGAAGCTCAACGTGTGCGAGTCGTTTAAATCACATGTGGTTTTTTAGATTTGTTATCTGTTTTAAATTTTGCTGCTCTTTCAGCACAGTCATTTGCATGGAGTAGTCATATTTCCAGTTTACTCCCACCGGAAAAACTGAATCGCAATTAAAATGCAGAGGATTGCGGTAACAGTCATTACAATTGCTGGAAGCAGCAGGCGGTCAACTGGGAGGTGCAAAGATGCCGCTTTGAGCAGTTTAATGCCCTGTGTCAGCGGCATAATGTCCGCCACCCTTTGCATCGCGTCCGGCATAATCTCGTAAGGAACGGTGGCTCCCGAGAAGATCAGCATGGGGAAGTAAAGAATGCTGGCGATGACGCTGGCGATTTTGGTGTTTGGAGAAATGCCTCCAACTAGAATGCCAATGCTGAACATAGACAGAAGAACCAGCAGATAACCGCAAAGGAACAGGACTATAGAGCCATGAATTTGAAGCCCGAAGAAAATTTTTCCTGTGAGCCAGAGCAACGCCAAGGAACACGCGGCATAAAGGGTATAAATCAAAACCTGTACCAGCAGGATCAGCGCTGGCGTGACGGGCGTTACCTGAAATCGCTTGAGAATTCTCCGGCTCCGGTATTCTGACACCACGAGCGGAAGGCCCATCACCCCACCAGCACAAATGGGGATCGTGGCAATCGCGCCAAAAGACTGTTCCAAAAAGGTGTGGCTTGCACCGTCATAGGCGGGCTGGTTCCCGTAAAGGACACCTAGAATTACCAGCGTCACAAGCGGGAAACAGATGGCAAATAGAAACATATCCATCCCCCTCAGAGAGAGTTTACATTCTGTTTTAAGCATTGTGCGAAATGGTTTCATTTTCTTTTCCTCCCTCTGTGTACCAAAGGTATGCGTCTTCAAATTTGTCGTATGGACTTGCTGCGACCGCCTCCTCAACCGTTCCGAGAAAGACGGATTTTCCATGATTTAGAATGCAGATGCGGCTGCAAAGGGTTACCACCTCATCCATAAAATGCGAGGTCAGCAGAACGGTCAGTCCTTGGCTGTTTAATTCAGACAGCAAGCTCCAGACTTCGCGCCGCGCGTGGGGATCCAGTCCGGTAGTAAGTTCATCCAAAAAGACGACTTCCGGATTAGGGATCAATGCGAGGACGATAAACAGCCTCTGACGCTGTCCTCCTGACAATTCCTTTACCATGGTTTTCCCCTTTTCTGCGATTCCAAAACGCTTGAGCAGGTCGCGGTAACTGGCTGCGCTTTGATAGAGTGACGCTGTGACCTCGCACAGTTCGCTGACTGTAATTTTTTCCTGGTAATTGGCCTCTTGGAATTGCACCCCAACCCGTTCAAACAATTGCCTGCGTTCTGTCCACGGATTGCAGCCCAGAATCCATGCGTTTCCGCTGTCCAGTTTTTTTGTCCCTAAAATACACTCGATGGTTGTGCTTTTTCCCGCGCCGTTTGCGCCCAAAAGACCGAATACAGTGCCGCGTTCCACACGAAAGCTTAAATCGTTTACCGCGAGCAGGTTGCCGTAGGATTTGGATAGCCGCTCGACTTGAATTGCGTAATTCATATCAATTCCTCCTTTATCTTAATAAGAACAGGATACCACCAGTACAAAGACTGGTGGTATAGTGGAGCCTTATGAAAATCTAGTTTTCATCTCTTGTAACATATCCAGTATGGACAAGGCATTTCTCTCCGCGGTATGCAGAGAAACGATCAGTCTGTCACAGACCGAAATGAGTTCATCATCTGTACCCGGGGTGTTGAGTGCGGTTTGCAGATCGGCGTCCGGATTGCAAGACAGTTCGTTGAGCAGCCGCAGGATTGCCTCAAGGGAGTAATTGGCGCATCGCAAAGACCGGATTATTTTCAGGCGGCGGACATCCTCGCCGGTATAGATGCGGTAGCCGTTTTCCCGTCGTTTTACTCGTAACAGTCCGTTCATTTCCCAGTTGCGAAGGGTGTCCATCGTAATGTTCAGGAGTTCGGAAACCTCTCTGCGCTTGAGTGTCACAGAATTTTCAATTTTGCTGCCAGCCAGAATCTGTCGGACAATTTCAATCGCTTCCTCTGCCTGCCCGCGTTCCCGCCTGATCTGTAGGATATACTCGTTGATCAGTTTGATTGCGCTGTCAAAATCCCCTGAAGCTGAGGTCTTGACCATTTGAACGATCTTTTTCCGCAGTCCGTTTTGCATCACCTCTACCTGAAGGGCCAGGCGCGCCAGCCGGAATTGAGCAATATGGAAGTCGGTGAAAACACGGTAGCCGTTTTCCTGTCTCTCAACTTTTGGAATCAGGTGCAATGTTTCATACAGACGCACCGTGTTTGGATGGATGCCAATCAGCCTTGCCACTTCTGATGTTTGATATGTTTTCACGTCTTTCACCTCCCAGTTTTAAATCATAACACAAAACAAAAGCCTGGT
>CBCSOX010000127.1:0-7980 GCA_965141735.1 uncultured Oscillospiraceae bacterium
CTAAAGTTCTTGGGGATTGTTAAGGGGCTTCTTTCAAGAAGCTCCTTAACCGGAGCGTGGGGCAGAGCCCCACAAACCAACCGTCGGAAAGGAGAAAACGATGTTTCGAAGGCTGAGATATGATATCAATGTGATTAAGGAACGCGACCCGGCGGCGCGCAACAGCTTTGAGGTGCTGCTGCTCTATCCAGGGCTGCACGCGGTGATCTGGCATAGGCTGGCGCACTTTTTATACCGGCACCACTGGTTTCTGCTCGCCCGCATTGTGTCCCAGTGGTCCCGGTTTTGGACGGGTATAGAAATCCATCCCGGGGCGACAATAGGAAAAGGGCTGTTTATTGACCATGGCAGCGGTGTTGTCATCGGTGAGACAACCGAGATCGGCGACGACTGCACCATCTATCAGGGCGCGACGCTCGGCGGCACGGGCAAGGAGAGCGGCAAACGCCACCCGACGCTTGGCAACAATGTGCTTGTGGGCAGCGGCGCGCGGATTCTCGGTCCGTTTAAGGTCGGGGACAACGCCCGCATCGCGTCCAACGCAGTGGTGCTCGAAGAGGTGCCGGACGATGCGACGGCAGTCGGCGTTCCGGCGCGGATCGTGCGCATCAAGGGCGAAAAGGTGGACTCGGCGAAAAACCTCGACCAGGTCCATGTGCCCAATCCGGTGGAGCAGGAAATTCAGCAGCTCGCCCGCCGCATCTGTCAACTCGAATACGAAGTGGAAAAAGCGAATAAGAATAAAAAGAATGAGGGGTAGATAGCATGAAAGTTTACAACACACTGACCCGGCAGAAAGAGGAGTTTAAAACCATCCATCCGAACGAAGTCGACATGTACGCCTGCGGGCCGACTGTGTACAACTACATCCACATCGGAAACGCGCGCCCGATTATTGTGTTCGACTGCTTGCGCAGCTATTTTGAATTCCGTGGCTACAAGGTCAAATTTGTGCAGAACTTCACCGACGTGGATGACAAGATCATCAAAAAGGCGAACGAAGAGGGCGTCGAGGCGAGCGAGATTTCGGAAAAGTACATCAAAGAATACGAGAAGGATGCCAAGGGACTCAACGTCCGTCCGGCGACAATTCACCCCAAGGTCACCCAGTCGATGGATATGATCATTGACATCGTTCAGCATCTGGTGGACAACGGCTATGCCTATGAATCACAGGGGGATGTGTATTTCCGCACCACCAAATTCAAAGAGTACGGCAAGCTTTCCCACATGCCGCTGGAAGACCTTGAGGCGGGCAACCGTGTTGAAGTGAGCGACATCAAGGAGGATCCGATGGACTTTGCGGTGTGGAAGTCCGCAAAGCCGGGGGAACCCGCATGGGATTCCCCCTGGGGCAAGGGCCGCCCGGGCTGGCACATCGAATGCTCTGCCATGGCGACCAACTATCTGGGCAAGACGATTGACCTGCACTGCGGCGGGCAGGACCTCATTTTCCCCCACCACGAAAATGAGATCGCGCAGAGCGAGTGCGCGACCGGGGCTGTGTTCGCCAACTACTGGATGCACAACGGCTACATCAATGTCGACAACCGCAAGATGAGCAAGTCCCTCGGCAACTTCTTCACCGTCCGGGAGGTGGCGGAGAAATTCGGCTATGAGCCAATTCGTTACATGATGCTCCAGGCCCACTACCGCAGCCCGATCAACTACAATGTCGAGGTCATTGAGCAGTGCAAGGCGTCTCTCGAGCGGATGTACAACTTTAAAAAGAACATCGCGTTCGCCCTTTCCAAGGCGGAGGACGGGGGGATCACCGACGAGCAGAAAGAGGCCATTCTCGCCCGCAAGCAGCAGTTTATCGACGCGATGGAGGACGATTTCAACACAGCGGACGCGATTTCCGCGGTGTTTGAGCTCATTCGCGACATCAACCCGCTGATCTCAGGCGAAACGCTCGGCAGCAAGCAGCACATTGCGTTTGCAAAGGAGATCTTTGACGAGCTTATCGGAGTGCTCGGCCTGCTCTACAACGACAAGGAAGAGGAAATCCCGGCGGAGGTCACCGCCCTTGTCGAACAGCGCGCCGCGGCCCGAAAGGAGAAAAACTTCAAGCTCGCCGATGAGCTGCGCGACAGGATCGGGGCGCTCGGCTATGCAATTGAGGAGACCCGCCAGGGAACTAAACTCGTTAAGAAATAAGGAGCTTCGCCATGGAGTATCCGGTTATCACCGTGACCCTCAATCACGCGCTCGACGTCACCGTGTGGGCAGACGACGTCGATTTTGAGGAGCCTGTCAAGGCGAAGTCTGAAACGGTCTACGCGGGCGGCAAGGCGATCAATGTCTCCCGGGTACTGACCTCGCTCGGGGTTGCCAACAAATCGGTCGGCATCGCGTGTGAAAACAACTTTCTCACCCTGCGCCAGCTCCTTGAGGCGGACGGGGTGGATTACGCCTTTGTCAACCCGCCGGGGAGCATCCGGGAAAATCTCACCCTCTGTCTGGGGGACGGCAGGGTGCTCAAAGTCAACCGGCGGGGGGAGGACGTCCCACCCACAGTGTACCGGGAGGTCAAAGCCCTCATTGAGCAGTTCCTTTCCACAGCCAGCATTGTCGCTTTCTCCGGGGGAATGCCCCCCAACTGTACTGGGGAAATCTACGCCGACCTGGTGTTCGGCTTTTGCGGTGCGGGCCGCCGGATTGCGCTGGATAACGACATTTTTTCCCTTGAAACAGTGCGCAGAATCCACCCGCTGGTCTACAAGCCCAACCTGCTCGAATTTAAAAAGCTGGTGGGCTGCAAAAACCTCACCCGCCGGGAGCTGGTTGCCAAGGTGCGGGAGGCAGCGGACTGCTGTGACAATCTCCTGCTCAGCATGGGCGGGGATGGAGCGCTGTTTTGCTCTGGGGACGGGCTGTACCATCTCGCCGTGCCGCAGGTGGAGGTCAAGTCCACCATCGGAGCGGGGGATACGACGCTCGCCTCCTTTCTCGCGGCCCATCTTGAGGGGAAAGACCCGCTCGACTGCGCGCGCTGTGCAGTCGCGGGGGGGACAGCGTCGGTCACACTCGACGGGACGGCGGCTATTTCCCGGGAACAGCTCGAGGAAATTGCCTGTAAAATTACGGAAGAAAAAATTTAACAAAATATACGCAATGTTTTTGTCGAAATCATGTATAATGAAAGAATCATCAAAAATTTCGGAGGAAAAAAATGAAACGATCTTTAAAATTCATCAGTTTGTGTACCGTGTGCGCACTGGCATTCAGCATGATTGCCGGATGCAGCGGCAAGGATGCCGCATCTTCGAGCAAGGCGAGCTCTTCTAAGGCGTCCTCCTCGTCTTCATCCAAGGCGTCGACGAGCAGTCAGTCCGCCAGCAAAGAGATTGTCGGCTTGGTGGAGGATGCACCTGAGGTCGACCAGTTTGCACCCCCGGAGCAGGGCGAGGAAATCGCAGTGCTCGAAGTGGAGGGTTACGGTACCATCAAAATGCGCCTGTTCCCAGAGAATGCCCCCAAGGCGGTGGAAAACTTTAAGACACTCGCCAAGGACGGCAAATACGACGGCGTCCCGTTCCACCGCGTCATCAAGGATTTCATGATCCAGACAGGGGACACCTCCCTCAACGGCGGGGACGGCAAAGACATCTGGGGCAGCGGCTTTGGCATCGAGGTCAGCGACACGCTCCACCACTACTCGGGCGCGGTCGCAATGGCGAGAACGAATGATATGAAGGCGGGCCAGAGCAGCCAGTTCTACATTGTCTCAAATGAGGACATCAAGCCGATGTCGGCTGCGGAGTTCGACAGCTACGAGGCACAGGTGAGCGCCACCGGCAACAAGCTCACCTATTCGCAGGAGGTGCGAAACACCTACAATGAAAAGGGTGGCGCCGCGTTCCTGGATATGCAGTACACGGTGTTCGGACAGGTGTTTGAAGGACTCGACGTGGTCAACCAAATCGCGGCGGTTGAGTGCGGGCCGGGACAGGACGGCGCAATGAGCAGCCCTGTTAAAGAAGTTGTGATTACCAAAGCGCAGATTGTCGCTTATGAAGGATAACTCATTCTCAGCGCAATTCAAAAAACAGGCCGGCAGCCGAATTGCCGGCCTGTTTTTTGCAACTAGGATACAGGTTTGATTCTATTGAAAATCCGCATTTCGGAGACAATCTGGGTGTCAATGAAACGCTTTGGCCAAAAGACGGGAGAATGTGGGCGATCGGCGCGTGCCGGGAAAGCTGACTTTGACTGAAAAAAGGAGCTGACAGACCTGTCGGAACCGTCCGACCTGATCTCTGGGATTCCAATGAGGCTTTGCTGTAGACCGGCTCTCAGCTGGACATGAAAAACTCCCGGATTCCTTTTGGGGAATCCGGGAGTTTTTAATCTGTATAGTCGCCAGGCAGTGTATGATTGAATGGAATGTGAAACTGCTGCGATCCGCCTTTGATCAGCTGGATCTCTCGGTTGCGGATGTTGGATGCCGGGCTACTGCCTTTTCAGACCTGCCTTACGACTGATGATCATCCTCGGTTTTCTGCGGGGAATCCAGCGGCGCACTCGGCTGGTGTTGTTCCGGGGGAAGAACCTGGGGCCCATCTGCTTCACCCACATCCGGCTCAGGACTTAAGGAAAAGGTGTCATCTGGTTCTGCCTGGCCGGGCGGCTGTGAACACCCGGTTGCTTCCGTGCCGCTTTGCTCCGCTTCTCTTTGCTTTTTGTAGCAGACAGTGAGTTCGGTGTAGGTCGGCTCGTCAAAGAATGCGTCGCGTTCCGCCCAGTGCCCTGTTGGGTCGGGGGCATATTCATCCGGTTTTTTGCGGGAGAGATGGCGGCTCAGCAGCAGATAGAGGGCGAACAGCGCAAGCCCTGCAATGGAAGCGATGAATCCGGTCTGAAGCCCAGGGGTTTTGTATTCAAAGCGGATCTCATTTGCCCCGGCCCCGCATTTCACCGCCATAAAGCCGATGTTGACCTGTTCGATCTCCACAGGTTCTCCGTTGACCGTCGCGCTCCACCCCTTTTCATAGGGGACGGAGAAATACACCAGATTTTCCTTGCTCAGATCGATCTGAGCGGAAAATCCCTTGTTGTCGGTGGTGAAGGAGGAACAGGTCTCCTGCCTGCGGGCCTGGGTATCCTTGATCATCTGGGCGTCAGTGAGATCGGTTGTGTCGTCGGTTGTCAGTTCGGTGAGCATCCCGTCGTATTTTTCGATCTGTTCTTCATTTAAATAAATCCCTTTGAGCAGCAGTCGGTCGCGCTTCTCCTTTTCGCATCCTTCAAAGGTGTTTTGGTCGATGTAATGATCGTAAGTGAACCCCATGGGAAGGAAATTCTCATTCTCATAGATGTCAAAGCCGTTTTGGTTGTTGAGCAGGTGGAAATCTGGGGGACGGTTGGGATTGCGCTTCACCGAGTCCTCGTTGTTTTCCACAAAGATGTATTTGACCGACATCAGCTCACGCACCCCGTAAAACTTTGGATCGGGCCGTGAGGCCACATCTCGGGTCACCCCGATTTCAGGATAAAACTCCATGATGGAGACCGGCACCACGCTCTGGAATGCCTGGATGGTGGGAAGCCCCCAGTACATCGGCCAGTTGTCCATCCCGTCATAGACATCAACGCGGAAAAACTCGCTGTCATCGAGCTCAAATTCCGCGTCCAGCCCGCGGTCGACGATATTGGTGTAGTAATAGCTCGCATTCTGCATCTTGCCAAAGGTGATTTCTACCAGGGAATAGACAAAGATCACCCCGCACAGTGCAACTAAGGTGCAGCGGTAAAAGACCTTGCGGGAACTCCGGAATCGCTTGAGCAGCAGGACGGTCAGGGCAATGCACCCGAGGGCGATCAAGACGCTGATCCAGAACAGGGACGGATAGGAGGGAAGATCGAAAAAGACGTATGCCCCGTCCTTAATCTTGGGCAGCAGCCCAATCACCGCAAAGGCCAGGGTGACAAAAAAGGTGAATTTGATGCCGGAGCTCATATCCATTTTGCGGTTTTCGAGGGCGTGCACCGTCGCGAGCGCCATCATGAGGGTGAGCATGTAGAACCAGCGGGCGTAATAGGAGGAGTTAAAGGCAAAGAAAGCGCTGTTGAGCGCCGGGATGAGTGACATCACAAACAGCACGATGAGAATGGTCTTGAGCCAGCTTTTGCGCTTTTCCCGCAGAAAGGTCACGACACCCGTCATGCTGAACAGCGGGAGAAAGGCGGCAACCGACGCCCACTTGGAGTTGGAATCGGGGAAGAAGTTGGGGCGCGCCGGCATGTCGGGCGGGAAGAAAAAGCTCTGCAGAATCAGCCCATAGCGCTGGACGTTGCCGTAAAAGAGCATGTCATACCCCGTGAGCATCTCGTCGGTGCGGGGGTTGCCCAGTATCGCCATAGCGGCGGGGAGAAAGAGCGCGAGTCCGATGAGCACACCGATGATTGTCTCGGCGGCGAGCAAGAAAAACTTCTTGAGGTTGATTCGGAAGCTGGGACAGAGACAGCGCAGGAAAAAGTAGATGCACAAAAAGACAACCTGTCCCGCAAAAAAGAAATAGTTGACCATGAGGTTGAGGGCGACTGCCAGGGCAAAGATCCCCCGGCGCTTGTTCATCACCAGTTCCTCAATGCCGATGAGCAGAAGTGGGAAAAAGGCCACGACCTCGTGGAAGTGGTTGAAAAAGATGTCGTACACCATAAAGCCGGAAAAAGCGTAGAGCATTGCGCCGATGATCGCCATTTCGGCGGTTTTGGTGAACCGGCGCAAAAAGGCGTAGCCTGTGGTCGCGGCGGTCGCAAATTTGAGCACAAACAGCGGCGCCATCAGATAGGGGAGCCAGTCGGTGGGGAAAGGGATGGTCAGCCAGAAAAAGGGGCTGCCGAGCAGGTAGAACCCGTAGGAACCGACAAAGTTGGCCCCGAGGTCGGTTGTCCAGCTCCAGCCGGTGTTCCCTGTGCGGATCGCGTCGTGGGCGAGCTGGTAAAAGGGGATCTGCTGCTCATTGTTATCCCAGTAAAAGAGAAACAGTCCCTTGTCCACAATCAGGAAGGGAAGAAAGACGACCGCTGTGACAAATGCCGCGAGCACAAAGACGCGCAGACAGTTTTTCGCTTCGGATTTTCCCGGGGTAATCCATTTTTGAATGAGTTGGTACACAGTTCTCCTCCTTTGCAGGATCATTTTGCTGCTTTTCCATCCTCATTTGCACAGAGAAACAGCGATTAACATTTATTATACCATAAACCAGGAAGTTTAGGAAAGAATAAACAGTAAAATCAAATTGTCCGGCCCGCAGAAAGAAGCCGCGAATCAGCTCGTTTAGTGCACAAATACCCGAAAATCCGGTTGCTCTGGACTTTTTGGGTAATCTTTGGTATAATATTGTCACTTGCAGGAATCCGGACAGCGACAAATCAGGGAAGATTGGAGTCAGTGCGCATGGGAAAAATGCTCAAGACGTTTGGAATCTATTTTATGGGAAATGTGTTTTCCCGTCTGATCTCGTTTGCAATGCTCGCCCTGCTCACCCGGTACATTGAGCCGGAGGGAATGGGGTATTTTGAGACCGCAAACGGGATGATCAACGTCTTTATGGCCCTGATCTCGATTCAGATCTGGGCGGGCATCCTGCGCTATCTGATCGATTTTCACGACAACCGCAGGCGTAAACGGCAGGTCATCGCGACTGGCTACAGCGTAGAGATTGTGATGCTCTTCCTCTTTACCATCGGCTTCTGGGTGGTCAACCTGTTTGCCAACATCCGCGACGCCGGCTTTATTTATTTTTGCGCAATTTCCTATGTCTTTTTCCAAAACGTCGCCTTTACCGCCCGCGGTCTTGGCCAGAACAAACTCTATGTGATCTCAGGGGTTATCGGCAGCATTGCATCGGCGCTCTGCAACCTGTTCTGCGTGCTCGTGCTGCACTGGGGGTCCCAGGCGCTCATGCTCTCGATGGCGCTGTCCTATTTTGTCCCCGCTGTGTTCATGGAACTTTTCATAAAAACACTCAA
>CBCSOX010000128.1:0-7944 GCA_965141735.1 uncultured Oscillospiraceae bacterium
AATATTGTTGCCATAATCGACATAGAATGGCGCCGTAATCCACAGGTTTTCGCCACAGCCTCCCAGCAGTTCAGACAAAATGCGGTCCTTTTCGGTGAGGTTGTCGGAATCCAGCGAGTTAAAATCCCGCATAAGATTTTTCGCTTTGTGCCATTGGGCCAGCAGCTCGCTGTCCCCACAATCATAGGGTTTTCCCGCCAGCATTTTTTCGCGTTCAGTCATATTTGTTCCCTCCATAATTAATTCTCTAGGTAAACCTGTCTACTTAGGATTTGTCAATTCCGGGCAGCGGCATCTCTGCCTTGAATCATATCAGTCAGAGGCTTCAATCTGCTTAAATTAAAAAGAATCCCCAAAGGCTTTTGCCTGCCTTTGGGGTTTTTTGTGTTGTTGTACCTTTGCTGGAGATCGCTCGAAATAATTGTTTTTCTCAAACAGACGGTCTGTCTAAAAACGGATCGATCAGCTGCTGCGCCTGCAAAAATACTTCTTCTTCACTTCCCGCCTGATCGGGATACAACCAAGTAATCCGGCTGTTTTTGCGAAACCAAGTGAGCTGCCGCTTGGCGTACCGCCGTGTCTGGCGTTTGAGGTTGTCAAGCGCTTCGGCAAGGCTGAGTTCTCCTGCAAAATAAGGCTTGAGTTCCTTGTAGCCAATTGCCTGCACTGCGGTTTTTAAATAATCCTGCTGCAGCACCGCCTGGGCTTCTTGCAGCAGTCCCCGCTCCACCATGAGGTCAACCCTCTGGTCGATCCGTTGGTAGAGCAGTTTGCGGTCCGTGTAGTTGAGACCGATCAGACAGGGGGAAAACCGGGAGGGAACCTGCCTGCTCCGAACCCGGTGCTCCGACATCGTCATACCGGTTGTGCGGTAGATCTCAATCCCGCGGATGATCCGGTTGATATTGTTGGGATGCAGCGTGGCCGCGTAGGAGGGGTCAAACTCCGCAAGCTCTGCGAGCAGGGATTCGCCACCCTCCTCTGCCGCCCGGAGACGGAGCTGTTCGCGCAGCAAAGGATCTGTTTCAGTTTCGGTAAAGGTGATGTTTTCAAGTAGAGAATCAATGTACAGCCCGGTTCCCCCGACGAGGACCGGAATGCGCCCGCGGCTGTGTATGCCGTCAATCGCCTGGTTGGCGAGCCGCACATAATCCGAGACGCTGAACGGCTCCTCCGGATTCAGAAAGTCCATCAGGTGGTGTGGGGTTCCGTCTCGCTCAGCCAGATCCGGTTTGGCAGTCGCGATATCCATCCCCTTGTAGATTTGCATCGAGTCGGCTGAAACAATTTCCCCGCCATAAGCCTTGGCAATCGCAATGCTCAGTGCGGTTTTTCCCGAGGCGGTCGGGCCGACTACCGCAATGACTGGTATTTTTTTGTTATCGTCCAAACTGCCTCTCAAACCTCTCTTTCGTCATGGTAATTGCCACCGGGCGGCCGTGCGGGCAGTAGCGGATTGCTTCATCAAAATACACCCGCTCAAACAGCCGTTCCAGCTCAGCGGGGCTGTTGACGTCATTTGCCTTGATCGCCGCCTTGCACGCCATTGAATGGTACAGTTCTTCCAAAACCTGTGGAGAGACGTCCCGCTTGTTTTTCATCAGATTATTGAGAATATCGCCAAATACATCCTCAACCGCTTCCCGATCGAGGACCATGGGAATTTCCCGGATCAGGACCGAGTTTCCGCCAAAATCCTCGGCGAGAAATCCGAGTTTTTCAAGTGTCTCCTCGTTTGCGAGGATGCACTCGTGCTCTTCTACCGAGCAGGTAATAGATACTGGTGCGAGCAGCACCTGGCGGTCTAGATTTCCCGCCTCCTGTTTGAGCTTCTCATAAAGAATCCGCTCGTGAGCAGCGTGCTTGTCCACCAGTACGAGCTGGTTCTCCACTTCAGCGAGAATGTAGGTTTTAAACAGCTCGCCAATGATGCGGTAAACGGGGCGCATTTCTTTCTCTGATTGAAGCTGTGATTGCTCTTTTTCCAGCGGTACCTCGGATGATTTTGGCGTTTGGGGAGTTTCGGGAATAATCCTGTCCTCCAGCCGCTTTGGCGGAGTGCTCTGTTCTACCGCGTTCCCAGCGGGAACAAACGATTCCTTTTTTAAAAAGGAAAAGGAGGGCTCCTTTTGCAAGACTGGTTCTTTCTTGCGAACCTGATAGTTGAATCCGCTGTCCCGCAGCTGACTGGGAGGGGTTGAAACAGAAATCGGCTGGGGCGCAGAGCGCACAGCTTTTTTAAGCTCTATCTGGTCAAGCTCCTGCGGCTGGCTGAGAACACGCTCTACATGGGGTTTGACAGGCTCTGTTTCACGCGGAACAGCAGCGAGCCTGCTCTGCTGCGCGATCGCGCTCTTTACGGCGAAGTACACCGCCTCAAACACCGCCCGTTCGTCGGTGAAGCGCACCTCAATCTTAGAGGGATGGACATTGACATCCACCATTTCAAACGGCAGCTCGAGATTGAGCACGCAGGCGGGGAACTTGCCCACCATGATCGAGCCCTTGTAAGCCTCCTCAAGCGCAGTGCAGCAGGTTTTGGATTTGACATACCGTCCATTGATGAAAAAGTGCTGCATCGAACGGTTGGCCCGGCTTTTCATGGGTACGCTCGCAAAGCCGCTGACCGGAAAGCTGCCCTCCTTGTAGTCGACCGGCATGAGGGTGGACGCGAACTCGCGGCCAAAAACCGCGTGGATGACGGAAAACCGGTCACCGTTGCCCGGGGTGTTGAGGACGCGTTTTCCGTCCCGGAGAAATTTGATCGAGATTTCAGGGTGACTCAGCGCGATTTTATCAACGATTGACTGAATCGCGTTTCCCTCGGTGACATCCTTTTTCAAAAACTTCAGGCGCGCGGGAACATTGTAAAATATTTCCCGGACAACAATTGTGGTGCCGTCTGGACACCCGGTTTCTTCCAGTTGTCCGCCCTCCCCGCCGCTGATGGTATAGCGGGTTCCAAACTGCGTCTCGGCAGTTTTGGTGAGCAGTTGGATTTTTGAGACGGCGCAGATGGAAGCAAGCGCCTCTCCGCGGAAACCAAGCGTAGCAATATGTTCCAAATCAGGTTCGGTCTGAATCTTGCTTGTCGCGTGACGAAGAAAGGCCTTTGGAACGTCATCAGGGGAAATGCCGCAACCGTTGTCGGTGATGCGGATGAGCTGCTTGCCCCCTGATTTGATCTCAACGGTGACGCTTGTCGCGCCGGAGTCAATGGAATTCTCCAACAGCTCCTTGACAATCGACGCGGGGCGTTCGATGACCTCCCCGGCGGCGATCAGCTCGGAAACCGTTTTGTCAAGCAGATGAATTTGCGGCATGTTTTCACCTTCCTTTCATGCGTTTAACCTGACAAGCTAAACTGCTTTACATTTATAAAACGTCTATTTTACAAGGTTTTTTAGCTCGTAGAGGACGTTGAGCGCCTCGATGGGACTGAGGGTGTTCGGATCTGTTGTGCGGATTTTCTCAAGTGCCTGTTCGGAAGAATTGTCGTCAAAACTAATCTGTAAAGTAGATTCACTTGACACAAAATCCTGAGGTTGAATCTGCGGTTTTCCACTTTCGAGCTCAGCAAGAATCTCATTGGCCCGTCCGACCACTTGATCGGGAATGCCTGCGAGCTTTGCCACCGCGATGCCGTAGCTGTCGTCCGCCCCGCCCCGCACAATTTTGCGCAGGAAGGTGATGTCGTCCCCTCTTTTTTTGACAACAATATTGTAATTCACCACTCCCTCGAGCTGTTTCTCGAGCACGGTCAGCTCGTGATAATGGGTGGCAAAGAGGGTCTTGCAGCCGAGCTGGCGCGTCTGCACCATGTATTCCACAACCGCTTTGGCAATGCTCATCCCGTCAAACGTCGAGGTTCCGCGCCCGATCTCATCGAGGATGACCAGACTATTTTTGGTGGCGTGCTTGAGGATGTGCGCCACCTCGCTCATCTCCACCATAAAGGTGGACTGCCCGGCGGAGAGGTCGTCCGACGCACCGACACGGGTGAAAATTTTATCCACCAGCGCGATCCGCGCGTACTTTGCAGGGACAAAGCTACCGATCTGCGTCATGAGCACAATGAGGGCAACCTGCCGCATATAGGTGGACTTTCCCGCCATATTCGGCCCGGTGATGATCGCCATGCGGTTCGCCCCCACGTCGAGCAGGGTGTCGTTGGGCACAAAGGGGGAGTCAAGCACCGTCTCCACAACGGGATGGCGCCCCTCTTTGATCACGAGCTCCCCGCCCGTCGCAATTTCGGGGCAAACGTAGTTGTTGTCTGCCGCCACCTCTGCAAAGGAGCAGAGTACGTCGACCGCGGCCACTGCACCGGCAGTCTGCTGTATGTAGTGAAGCTGTTCCGCAACATACCGGCGCAGCTCCTCAAAAATTTCCTGTTCGAGGACGATGATTCGTTCGTTGGCTACGAGCACCTTGTGCTCGTACTGCTTGAGCTCGTCGGTGATGAACCGTTCACAGTTCGCAAGCGTCTGCTTGCGGATATAGTGCTCGGGAACCTGGTCAAGAAACGACTTGGTCACCTCGATGTAGTAGCCGAACACCCGGTTGTAGCTGATCTTGAGCTTTTTGATTCCAGTGCGCTCTTTTTCCTGCTCCTCAAGTTTGAGGATGTAGTCCTTGCCGTTGTCCCGGATGCCGCGCAGTTCGTCGAGTTCGTCGTTGAAGCCAGGCTTGATGACTCCGCCCTCTTTGAGGTTGATCGGCGGCTCGTCAATCACCGAGTTTTCAATCAGGTTGTGCAGTTCGGTCATGTCAGCCATCTTGCCGTTGAGCTCGGTGAGCAGCGGGGCGCCGAGCAGTGCGAGCTGCTCCTTGAGCTGCGGCAGATGCTGCGCAGTGAAGGAGAGCGCCTTGAGTTCACGGGGGGAAACCGAGCCATAGATGACCTTGGTCATCAGCCGTTCGAGGTCGTAGACGTTGGAGAGCAGCGAAATGATCTCCCCCCGAATGACCGGCTGACTGATCAGCTCCCCGACTGCGGCCTGGCGTTTGAGAATTTTAGCCGGGCTGATGAGCGGCTGCTCAATTGTCTTGCGCATCAGCCGCTTGCCCATCGAGGTCTTGGTGCGGTCGAGCACCCACAACAGGCTCCCCTTTTTTTCTCCGCTGCGCATCGTCTCGGTGAGTTCGAGATTGCGCCGCGCGGTGAGATCGATGGAGAGATACTGCTCGTCGTTGTAAACGGTCAGGTTGACGATTCGCTTTGCCCCGTCCTTCTGGGTTTCCACGATGTAGCCGAGCAGTGCGCCGAGACTGCGCAGGGCAAGAGGGGAATTCTCAAGCCCGGCCTGCTGCGGCGTCTTGCCAAATTGCTTCTGCACGAGCTCCTCGGCCTGGCTGGCGTTGTATTCTTCCTCCATCAACAGCTCCCCAGTGCACTGCATTTTGGTTTTGAGGTAGTGCGCCACTTCCTTGAGGTCGACAAACGCCTCGTTGAAGAGAATCTCGGAAGGGGAAAACCGCTGGAGCTCGTTGATGATGTCCGCCGTGAGGTTGGAGGAGCGAAACTCCGAGGTGTAGGCGATACCGGTCGAGACGTCCGCAAAGCTGATGCCAAAGCTCTTTTTTTCGACATAGACGCTGCAGATGTAGTTGTTTTTCCCCTCTTCGAGCATGTTGCCCTCCGCGATGGTGCCCGGCGTGATGACGCGGATGACCTCGCGGGAGACAATGCCCTTGGCAAAAGCGGGGTTTTCCGTCTGCTCACAGATCGCCACCTTGTAGCCTTTTGTGACCAAACGTTTGATATAAGTATCAACACTATGAAAAGGAACGCCACACATCGGTGCACGTTCCTCCAATCCACAATCTCTTCCTGTTAGGGTCAGTTCCAGTTCCTTGGACGCTAAAATCGCGTCATCGAAAAACAGCTCGTAAAAATCGCCCAGGCGGAAAAACAAAAGATGGTCCTTGTGGCGCTCCTTGATCTGCTTGTATTGTTGCATCATGGGTGACAGTTTGTCCACGGTTTTACCTCCCTGACCAAAATTGTTTAGTGGCAGCCAGCGCAGCCAGAGCAGTTTCCGCCGCAGCCGGCAGCCGGCTCGAGGTCGCAGTTTTCGGGGTCGCCGCCGTTGAACGCCTCAGCGAGGATGGTGTTGACGTGGTTCATCAGCTTCTGCACCTTCTGCATTGCGGTGTCATAAGCGATCATGTTTTCATTCGCCATGATTTCACCGTAGAGCTTCTGCATTTCGGCATTCTTTTCGCTGAGCTTATCCTCGTCCTGATCTTTCTGCTGCATCATGGTCTCCACCTCAATCTTTTTCAGATTGAACGCGCCGATGAGCTCGTGGAGCTGCTCGTCCGCATCATTCGCGGTCTTTGCCGCCATCAGATCGCTGTATTCCTCGGTTGCCTGAATTGCTTTTCCAAGATCTCTTGCCATACGAATAACTTCCATTTGTAATGTCTCCTTTTCACTGAATGCGGTCCGCTGGATTGTCAAACGGCCGCGGGTTGTGTTCTGCTTGTGTATCCTGCGGGGCTTTGAGGCTGCCCACAAGGGCGGCCTGGTGCGCCTGGGTAATCCTGACGTCGGCAAAGCTGCCGATCAGAGCGGGAGGACCTTCAAACTCCACAAGGATATTGTGCTCATCCCGTCCGGTGAGCATTCCTTCTTTTTTCCCTGTTCCATCGACGAGCACCCGCGCAATTTGCCCGACATAGCCCTCAAAGTTCGCGCGGCCGATTTTGGCCTGCACTTCGAGCAGCTCGCGGAACCATCTGGATTTTTCCTTCGCATCAACCGGGTCGTCGTAGCCGGCAGCCTTGGTCCCCACCCGCTTGGAGTAGATAAAGGTGTAGAGCAGATCGTAGCCGACTGCTTCAATTAATTTGAGTGTGCCCTGAAAATCCTCGTAGGTCTCGCCCGGAAAACCGACGATAATGTCGCTTGAGAAGGAGAGCCCGGGGATTTTCTTTTTTGCGTATTCGACTAGCTCTAGGTATTTTTCACAGGTGTAGCCCCGGTTCATCCTGCGGAGGATTTCGTCGCTCCCGCACTGCACCGGCAGGTGGAGGTGGTTGCACACCTTGTCGCAGTCCGCGATGGCGTCAATAAGTTCGCGGGTCGCGTCCTTGGGGTGGGAGGTCATAAACCGGATGCGGAAATCGCCCGGAATGTCGTTGATCTTTCGCAAAAGCTGTGAAAAGCGAATGGGCTGCGGAAGATTTTTTCCATAGGAGTTGACGTTTTGCCCGAGCAGGGTGATTTCCTTGTAGCCGTCCGCCACCAGCTGACGAGCTTCCCGGAGAATCGCGTCCGGCTCCCGGCTGCGTTCCCGCCCCCGCACGTAGGGGACGATGCAGTAGGTGCAGAAGTTGTTGCAGCCGTACATAATCGGCAGCCACGCCTTGCTTCCCTCTTCCCGCGCAACCGGGAGGTCCTCAGCGATCACCCCGTCGCTCTGGGTGCTGTCAAACACCCGTTTGTGTTCGGTGAGTGCGCGGTAGACGAGCTCCGGCAGTCGGTGCAGCACATGGGTGCCGAACACCAGCCCCACGTAGGGATAGCTCTTGCGAATCTTCTCCACAATGTGCTCCTGCTGCATCATACAGCCGCACACCGCGATGATGAGACTGGGATTCTCCTTTTTGAGATGTGCGAGCGCGCCGATGTTGCCGAACACGCGGTCCTCGGCGTTTTCCCGCACTGCGCAGGTGTTGAAGAGGATAAAATCCGCTTCATCCGGCTCGTCGGTGAACTCATACCCGATTTCGTGCAGGATGCCGCGTATTTTTTCCCCGTCCGCGACGTTCGCCTGGCAACCGTAGGTCCGGGTACAGGCGAGCCGCCGCCGGCCGGTTTTGCGCAGATAGTCTTCGTTGAGGGCGAGCACCTTACCGGCAAACAGCTCCTGCTGCTCAAGCTCTGCGCGTGGGATTTCAAACGGTTTGGTCTGTGACATCTATCGACAGTTTCCT
>CBCSOX010000129.1:0-7899 GCA_965141735.1 uncultured Oscillospiraceae bacterium
CAAACAGGTTGTTGTAGGTGCCGTTGGAGAGCAGGTTGTTGAGCAGCTTGTAGGCGTGGTTGCCGTCGCCGGTTCTCGCCCACAGGTTGAGCTTATGGCCCATCGACCAGCCAGTCGCGTCGTCGCCGCGGAAGTTGAGGGTGGTCTTTGCCGCTTCCATCCACTCAGGGGTGCGGTCGGTGATGAAGTTGCCGGGGTAGAGGGCAATGAGCTGGGAGTTGTGGCGGTGTTTGCCCGCCGATTCGCCGAGGGTGTTGCCGTGCTGATCCCGGTTGTAGGTGGTTTCCTGCTGCCATTCTTTGATCTGGCCCGAATCGCCGATCTGAATTGGATCGAGCTTGGGCATGAGCTCGCGCAGCTCAGCGGCAAAGTCGGCGTCAATGCCGAGCTCGTCCGCTGCGAGTGCGGTGTCGTTAAAGCACTGGTAAATCAGCTGCTGATCAAAGTAAGCGCCGACAGTCCAGGGGCCCTGTTCCGAGGAATAGGAAGGAACCATGTAGAGCTTGTCCTTATCCGCCTCGGTTCTGCCCGGCTCGAGGATCTGCATGTAAGTCTTGCTCGATTCTTTGAGGATCGGGTAGATGGTGCTTCTCAGGTAATCCTTGTCCTGGGTAAACTGGTAGTAATCAAAGAGGTTTTGGTTGATAAATGCCGCACCCGTCGCGGTGAAGGATGCGTTTGAGTTGATGTTTCCGGTAAAGCCCATCGGGCCGTTGGAGCAGTTGACGATCCAGCCGCTCTCCTCGTCGCCTTCAGCGGGTTCAATGCCCCAGGTCTTCTGGAAGGTGACCCGACCGGGCTTGCGGAGAGAGTCGATGTATTCCACCAGCGGGATGGCGGTCTCAGAGAGGTTGGTCTCCATTGCCGGCCAGTAGTTCATCTGCAGGTTGATGTTGGTGTGGTAGTCCGACTGCCAGGAGGGCGTCTCGGAGTCGTTCCACACGCCCTGCAGGTTGGTGGGCAGGGTGTCGCCGCGGGAAGCTGCAATGAGCAGGTAGCGGCCGAACTGGAAGTAGAGCTGCTCCAGGTACTGGCTGCGGGAACCCGCTTTGTACTCCTTGAGGAGCTGGTCGGTGGTTTTGTCCGCCGGGAAGGCCGCGCCGTTGAGGCTGAGGGTCGCGCGGTCAAACAGCGCGGTGTAGTCCGCTTCGTGGCGGCTGTAAAGTTCGTCAAAGCCGAGTGCCTCGGCATTTGCAATGCGAGCGGTCACGTCGTCGTGCGGATCTTCGCCCACATAGTCTTTGTCATAGTCGTTGACGTAGTTGGTGCCGAGCGCGATGATGATGTAGGCGCTGTTCGCGCCCGAAACGGTGATCTGGCCGTTGTCATTGTTTTCATCGTTGGAGGCAGTCATTGTGCCGCCGTCCGGAATGACCTTGTACTGGCCTTCAAACAGCATGCCGTTGTGTTTGAGGGTGCCCCTGAGGGTAATCAGGCCGTTTTCCTCTGCGAAAACAGTGCCTTCCTTGCCCATGGTGGTTTTATCGTAGTTGCCGCTCGCCTTGCTGACCATATCCGGAATCTCTGGACGGACAGTGAAGTCGAGCGCCCCCTCTTTAGAGGCGTCCATCTTGTACACCATGACGTTGTCCGGGAAGTTCGCGAACATCTGGCGGGTGTAGGTCACGCCGTCGATGTCGTAAGAAACACCGGTCACAGCGGTATTGAGATCGAGATAGCGCTGATAGTTGGTGTATTCCCCAGTCGCTTCTCCGTTGACAAAGGTGATCTCGGAGAGCTGGCAGCCGTTTTTCTTGTCCCCGCTCGCGTTGGACGCCATCTCAAACTTGATAAAGCGGTAGGAGACCGGCGCGTCGAGGGTAAAGGTGAGGTCCTGACGGCGGCCGGAGAAGGTGACGCCGGTCTGAACGTCGATTTCCTCAAAAGTCTGGCCGTCGTTCGAGCCGTAGATTGTCCAGTCTTTGGGGTCGCGCACCGGCATGTCGTTGCCCGAGGTCATGACATAGCGGTCAAATGTGACCGGCTGGTTGTACTCGACGGTCGCCCAGACAGGAAAATCAACCGGTTCATCTTTGACGCCGCCCATCGAGAACCACTTTGTGGTTTTGTCGCCGTCAAAAATTTTGTCGGCCACTTCTTTTTCGGATTGGGAGTTGGACTCGACGTTTACCACCTTTGGATTGCCCTTGCCGAAGTCTATGTACATCTCAGCAAAGTTCTGATAGTTGCCGAGCGCCCAGCGGTTGTTGGGCAGGTATGCCGAAGGCTGCACGCTCGAGTTGACGCCGTTGTAAAAGTTTTCAAACGCTTTGTCCACAAGGCCTTTCATCGTGCCGGCCGGATCCTCTACGTTCTTGTTGCCGTACATGTCCGCATCGGTTGTGGATTTCACATTGGAGTTGGGGCCGCCCGTCCAGAGGGTCTTTTCGTTCATCTGCACCCGCTCGGTGTCGACCTTACCAAATACCATGGCACCCATATAGCCGTTGCCGATTTGGAGCGCCTCTTGCGACCAGTTGGTGGCCGGCTCGTCGTACCACATCCGCAGAATGTTGTCAGCTTGCTGCCCGGCTTCTTGTGGGGTCCCCACATCGGCCAAAACAGTCGTGCAGGTTGGGATTACGGTGCCCATCAGAAGCGCCGCCCCAAGAAGCAGGCTGATCAGCTTTTTCTTCATGTTTCATCCTCCTCTTATTTCGCATAGGTTTCTCTATTTTCAAGGCGCTTGCACAGCGTCATTGAAACAAAAACAGCATTTTACACAATAGAAAAGTATTTTCTCCATCCTGTTTTATTCTTATAGTACTATTATAGTCGCTCCTATTTGTTGATGCCTGCTCTTTTTTGTGCGGATATAGACATTATTTGTGTGGTGTCGTGCACTAGTCCCAAAAACAAAATGTTTTTTTATATATGATTCATAATTGAATATTTTTATAAAAAAATTTGGAAATTTATTAAAAAAATATAATGAATCAATTTTAATTTTTACACTTAGTAAAAATAAATCCTCTTTTTTTAGTGAATATTGACAACTACACACAAAAACTGTCTAATATCTCACGAATAATTACCGGATATAAATCCAAAATGATTTATAATATTAGATAGACATATCATCGAAATATGTTTATTTTTCACATGTTCATTCGGTCAAAAATAAACAAACGAGAGGAGAATGCTAAAAAAAGAGATTAATGCCACATTTCCCAGATTGAGAAAGGAGACAAAGCAACAAAATGAATCAAATCAAAAAAATTGGAAGAAGTCTCCTCTGTGTGCTTCTTTCCGCTTCGATGCTGTCAATCCCAACGCTTGCGGCACAGATCACCGCACCCCAGGCGGATAATGTGCTCTATGTTGCGGCGGCGGGCAACGACGACGCGGGCAACGGCTCAATCGACAAACCATTCGCCAGCCTTGAAAAAGCGAGAGACGAAGCGAGAAAATCCGATGCACCTACCGTTGTCTACGTCCGGGAAGGCAGCTACTTCCTCGACAAGGCGCTCGAACTGACACCCGAGGACTCGGGGATCACCTATCAGGCCTTTGAGGGCGAAGAGGTGGAACTGAGCGCTGCAAAGCCGCTTGAAAATCTCAGCTGGAGCGATTATGAACAGAATCCTTCTATAAAAGTAACACAGATTGAGCCCGGTCTCAAGGTAGATCAGCTGTTTGTCGACCGCAACCAGCAGGTCATGGCCCGTTACCCCAACTATGTGCCGGACAAGATTCCGCTCGGCGGCGTCACCAACCAGGCGACCCTCAAGCAGCGGTCCGCCAACTGGTCCGACCCGACCACAGGTTACATCCGCGCCATCCACTCCAATGCCTGGGGCGGCAACTCCTACCTCATCACCGGGAAGAACCCCAACGCGGCCATGGGCGTTGACGTCCGCTGGATCGGGGACAACAACCGCGGAAGCGGGATGCAGAGCGGCTCGGTGCTCGTCGAAAACGTCTTTGAAGAGCTCGACGCCCCCAACGAGTGGTTCTACGACAACAAGACCGGCAAACTCTACTTCTATCCCGACGAAGCAACCGACCTGAGCAGTGCAAAAGTGGAAGCGTCGGTGAACACCGAACTCGTCAAGATCAAGGGCGAGAGCGCCGAAAACCCGGTCAAGGACGTCACCTTCGACGGATTTAACTATTTCGGTACCAAACGCACCATGTTCACCATTGACGAGCCGGACATGAATTACATCCCCCTCATGCGGGGCGACTGGTGCGTGGTCCGCGCGGGCTGCGTCTACACCGAGAACACCGAAAACATCAAGATCGTCAACTCGGAATTCACCGACATGGGCGGCAACGTCATCTTTATGTACGGCTACAACAAGGACAATCTCGTCGATAACAACGAGATGATCAACATGGGTGCAACCGGCGTTCAGGTCGTCGGCAAGGCAAGCGCCTGCTGGGAGCCTTCCTTCTGGACACATGACCTATACAACGGTACCGAGGGCTTTACCGTCCACAAGACGAGCGTGGAGCACCCCGACCAGATCGGCCCCAAAACAGAGGATTATCCCCGTGATATCACGATCTCGAACAACCACATTGAAAACATCGGCATCTTCGAGAAACAGTCCACAGGCGTCAACCTCTCGGTGAGCGCCCGGGTGCACATCCTACACAACACGATTCACAAGAGCGCACGCTCCAACATCAACGTAAACGACGGAACCTTCGGCGGCCACGAAATCGCCTACAACGATGTCTACGACTCGCAACGCGAGACGAGCGACCACGGTCCGTTCAACTCGTGGGGCCGCGACCGGTTCTGGTCTGTGCCGAAATACAACGCCTCCGGCCAGTCGGGCGACCTGCTGCGCCACTACACAGTGGACGGCGTCGAATACGACATCACCAAGATCGACCACGTCGGAACCACCACCATCCACGACAACCGGTTCCACCACTCCCCCAAAGAGGCGAGCACCTGGGGCATTGACCTCGACGACGGCTCGTCCGGCTATGAGATCTACAACAACCTCTGCCTCGGCATGGGCATCAAGCTGCGCGAGGGCTTTGACCGCAAGGTGTACAACAACATCCTCCTCGACGGCCCGCTCAACATCCACGTCAGCTACAAAGAGGCCAACGACGAGGTGTACGGCAACATCGTCGCCGGCAGCACCCCTTGGAACCTGATCAGCGCGAACATGCAGGCTGCACAATATAAGGTAGACAAAAACCTCTACTTTGACTTTGGCGGCCCGATCTCCTTCCCGTCGCAGTTTAACGGCTGGGGATTTGACGCAAATTCACTCACCGATGTAGACCCACAGTTTGAAAATGCCCGCCAGAACAACTACACCGTCACCAATCAGGAGGCGATGGATGCGATCGGCTTTGTCAACTTCCCGATGGATCAGTTCGGCAAACCGGGCTGTGAGCATCAGTCCCCGCTCTACGCAAAAACCGGCCCCGGCGCAGGCACTGAAGACCTGCTCGATCCGGAAGAGTGGAAAGGCGCGACGATCACCGGCATCGACGACAACATCATCTCGTCGACCGCTTCGTTCGGCTACAACGGCGTCTACTTCCAG
Organism: uncultured Oscillospiraceae bacterium; assembly: GCA_965141735.1. GTDB lineage: Bacteria > Bacillota > Clostridia > Oscillospirales > Ruminococcaceae > Massilioclostridium. The sequence goes on from CBCSOX010000129.1 coordinate 5,517, forward strand.
GATGTCCCGGAGGATTCCGAAGCGTATGCACTCGGTTTCCGGGAGCGTGACATTGTCAAATACGTCAATGGCGTGGAGCTTGGCAACAAAGCGACGTTCCACACCAACTTTGATAAGATTCAAACCGGCGCTCTTGCCATCATGCAGATCCACCGCACCAACAAGATGCAGACGCTCAGCTTCATCGCACCGCAGAAGGCTTCGGGCGTCATTGACTGCAATGACGCAGCGGTCCGTTACAGCACCGAAGTGACCACCAATCTTTACGCGCAGGACGAGTGGTATTATGACGTCCGCCCGATGGGGGACCAGAACAACTCCATCTGTGCATATCCGGACAAGAAGGGCACCAACGACGCCTGGTTTGAGGTGGACTTCTCCGGCACTCAAATCGAATTTATCACCAGAAAGTACTCCGACCAGGGCGATATCAAAATGACGATTGTCAACCGCGACAGCGGCGAAACAGTCGACACCCAGACAATCAGCTGCTACTCCGGACAGAGGGAATACCAGAAAACCGTCTACACCTCCCCCGTCCTCCCACAGGGCAACTACACCCTGCGCGGCGAAAAACTCTCCGGCACCTACCTGATCGTTGACTGCTTTAAGGTTTCCGGGGCGCCCCTCGATTCCACATCCCTTACCGTGCACCCGGCAAGCCTGAAGTATTCCGACGGTGTGGACGCGGAGAACCTGCGCGACGGCGAAACGCTCAGCGTATCGATCCCCGTCGTCAACACCGGTACAGCGAACATCGAGGCCTCGTTGGTGGCTGTCCTTTACGACACGACAAATGGGCTGAAGCTCACAGCGAAATCCATCGGACAGTTAGCGCTTCCGGCGGGACAGCTGACCGACGCTGCGCTGGACATCCAGCTCCCGGCCGACACTTCCCGTCTCGCGCTCAAGCTGATGCTCATCGACAGAGTATCGGGAACCCCGATTGCCTATTCCACCACCCTGCTCGGCTCAAACGCCTATCTCCCTGAGCCGTCCATCAACACAGCTACCCCTGACGGAACCATCAGCGTCAGCTATGACAAGGACACCCGCATCGTTTCGATGACTGCGGCCGGCCTTGCAGAAAACACCCAGGTATCAATCGCTGCGCTCTGTGGCGAAACACTTGTGGCTGCGGATCAGGTCCAGGCAAACGGGACGCGTGCCGGATATGAGTTCGTCCTTCCGGATGACTTTGCCGCAGGCACCCTGACCCTCAAGGCAAAGAGCGAGCTCAAACAGGATCCGGTGATCCTTGAGATCGAAATCGACCCGGACAAGAACCTGGTTAACAAAGACGAGCTGAACGCGACCATCGCCCGCGCAGAGGCAATTGAACGCGGCGATTACACCCGCGACAGCTGGTACGACCTGAAGGTCGCCCTTGAAAATGCCCGTGAAGCGGCCGCTTCGGAAGACCTCAATCAGGCCGCAGTCAACAGTGCGAACGCAGCACTTGAATCGGCAATCGGCGCTCTTGTGCACGCAACCCAGACCACGATTACGACTGGAGAAAACAGTGCGATCAAGAGAACCGGTAACTGGACGGTCCGCTCCAGCTCGTGTGACACCATCACCAAAGGGGATACCGCAGAGTTCACCTTCACCGGCACCTCGCTTGAATGGTACGGCGTGGCGGCGAGCGACCACGGCATCGGCAACATCAAGATTCTTGACAAGGATGGCAACGTGGTAGAAGGATCGGAACAGAATGTTGACTGCTACCAGTCCAATCGCCAGGAAAACAAACTGCTCTACCGCTTTGAGGGCCTCACCCAGGGCGAGCAGTACAAAGTAATCCTCACCCAGAACGGCAAAAACGCAAGCGCAAGCAACAGTTACATCGAAATTTACTCCTTCCGCGTCAGTTCTTACAATGAGACCGAGCTCGATAAATCCCCGCTCCAGGCCGCATATGACAGCTACAAAGATGTTACTGCGGAACTGTACACCGAAGAATCCTTCCGGGTATTTGATGAAGCGCGTGCCAACGTACTCGCACTCATCAACGATCCCGACACTGTTGAGCGCCAGATTCAGCCCGCCATCGACGCGCTGACCGAGGCGTACAACAACCTCGTTCCCCTTCCGACTGAGGAGACCAGCAAAGTTATCCTCAACAAGGTGATCGAAAAAGCGGAAGCCCTCCTTGATTCCGACGAGTTTAACAACGCAATTTCGAGCGTACAAGACAGCTTCCAGGCTGCACTGAACGCAGCAACTGAAGTTGCGGGCAACGCTTACGCAACCCAAACCCAGATCGATGCGGCGTGGGTCAGCCTCATGACTGAGATTCACAAACTCGGCCTCCAGCAGGGCAACAAGGATCAGCTCAGAGAGCATGTAGAACTCTACAGCAAGCTCGATCTCAATCTCTATC
>CBCSOX010000130.1:0-7878 GCA_965141735.1 uncultured Oscillospiraceae bacterium
CCGGTTGGCGGATTCAATGGTGGCCGGCACAATGGTTTTGTTCTCTCCCTTTGGCACCGCCCTGGCGCTTTGAAAGACCCCTTCTTTGGATAGAGTGATTTCGATCTGCGCGTTCATCACAATGTGGGAAATTGGCGTGAGCGCCTCTTTTTCCTCGTTTTGCAGGGAGCCCGCCCGGTCGGCGTAGGTCTCATAGGTCCGGTATGCAGCCTGAAGCAGTCCCATCTATTCCACCTCCCTTACCAGCTCGTCCACACTTTGAAAATTCCCGAATTCCTCGCCGAACGGCTTCATCTTCATCTCCCGCACCCTCCGCACAAGTTCGCACTGCTCTGGACGCAAAAACTCAATCACCCCGCGACGCATCACAGGGTGCCAGAAGCGGACGGTCATGTGGTCTCTCGTCTCTTGGGAATAGGCCTCGTCCGCATAGGTGATCCCATGGTACATCATCCCAAACGCGAGTTCTGGGGTATCATCATAGTGCCCCTTCCCCTCGCCGAACGCGCAGGGGGAAACATAGCCCTGGCACTCCCGCGTGCCAAGAAAAATATCCCGGCGCCCGCCCCGTTCGATCATTCGGCGGGCAATGTTGTGGTGCTTGTGCTCATTGCGGTCATCCGCCAGCTCCGGCCGGTTTTCATTCCACTCAAAGTGGGCGCGAACCTGGTAGCGGCAGTTGCGCAGATAGGTGTAGTAAGAGAGGTCGTTTCCGCCGCCGTACTTGATGGGGCGGATGCCCTTGACCTCGGTCTGGATGGGATTTATCACCCGGACTGCGTCGATGAACCAAACGAGCGTCGGTTTCCAATAAACGGAACTCAAAATTCCCTTAAGCGCCTCGTAGGTGGGAACCTGCAGAGAGCACTTTTCCCCGCCGACCCGCATGACGGGGTCGGAAAACAGAGCATTGTCACCGGTCACCTCAAATTCCACTGTATTTCGATACATCATATCATACCTCCTCAAATAAATTCACATCCCCATAGGATGTCAGGCCGGTCTGATCGGAATAAAACCCCGGCTGGAGAACCAAAATTTCTCCGCCATATAGGGAATAAATTCCCCCGCAGTCCGCCAGCTTTCTGCGTTCGTACTCGTACAGCGAAACCGTGAAGCTGGACGCGCGGCGCAGGAGCTTTTTCCGCTGCTCGAGATCCCAGGCAGCGAACTGAGAGCCTAGCTCTTCAATCAGTTCCTTCCCCTCGCCATAGGGCACCACGACGTCCACCGTGTTGTCCTCAAAGACGCGGAACTGCTCCCCCGCGGTGCGGAAGCCCTGCACGAGCAGGTAGCGGGACGCTGTGTCGCAGTGCTCCGCAGCCTGATCATTGCAGGACAGCAGCTGGAAGAGGGTGGTTTTGAGCTTGGGCAGCGGGTAGTCCTGGCTCCCCTGCGTCATCTCAGCGTACAGGTCTTGATAATAGGTTTTGATGGCCGCCCTGGCGGTCGGATCACAATCAAAATGCTGCGGGTCCTGCTGAAACCGCAGCAGCATGCACTCGGCAGCCTGCTGCGCCTGCTGGATCTCGGGAAGGCGGCCGAGGTTTTCCCCGCGGAGCCGGACGATGTAGACCGGGCAAATCCGTTCGAACTCCCCGCTCCGGTTGCAGCGTCCAGCCGCCTGCACCACATTGTCCATCCCCGCCGCAATCCGGATGACGCATCCAAACGAAAAGTCCACGCCAGCCTCCACCAGCTGGGTGGATACGCAGAGCACGGGAATCGGCGGTTTGTGATCCAGCGCGTCTTTGATTCCCTCGAGTGTTTGTGTCCGGTGCTCGGTGCACATGGAGGTGGAGAGGTGGTAGAGCAGGCCGCTGTGCTGCGACCGGATCGCTTCAAAAATCTTCCTCGCCTCGGATTTGGTGTTGCAGATCACCAGCACGCTCCCCGCCTCCTGCTGACGCTCCAGCGCAAAGGCGGCGAGCTCCTCCACAGTGAGGCTTTTGCGCAGGTCGATGAGCTCGGTTCGGCGGAACACCCGCCAGAGAGCCTCGTCATAGGGGACCAGCTCGGGCTGCTCGGCATACTGCAGGCCGTGGTCCGCCTGGTCCAGACAGGGCTGAGTCGCCGAACAGAGCACCACCGTCGCCCCGCAGGATTTCGCCAAAAAATTTAAAGCCAGATTAAATTGGGAAAGCATTTTGCGCGGCACCGACTGCACCTCGTCGATCACGATCACACTGCCGCACAGGGCGGCCATCCGCCGGATGCAGGAGGTCTTGCCGTCAAACAGGGTGTTGAGCAGCTGCACCAGCGTGGTGATCACCACCGGGGCGCGCCAGTTCTCCAGCAGAAGCTCGGTCTCATCGAGTTCCTCGATCTCTTTTTTGTCCGGTTTTTCCCGCATCACATTGGAGTGGTGCTCCAAAATGAGCTTTTTATCGTCCAGATACTCCTGGAACACTGCCGCGTTCTGCTCAAGGATGCTGAGCAGCGGAATGACAAAGAACACCCGCTGTTGGCCCTCCGCAGCGCGGGCCAGCGCGTAGCGCAGCCCGCTCAGCGTCTTTCCGCCCCCTGTGGGGACGTTGAGCCGGAAGATGCCGCCCCCGCGGGAGGCCGCTTCCCGGCAGAGGTCGGAGATACGCTGTCGCGCCAGGTTGATCTCTGAATCAGCTTGAAAATCGGAGAGCTTTTGTTCCATCCGGGAGAGCAGCGCGCCCCAATCAGGCGGGGTTTCCTGCTGCGGGAGAGCATGCCCCTGATGAAACTCAGCGGTGTCCCGCCGGTCCCCCTCAATCACAGCGGACAGCGCCATGCGGGCGATCAGGGAGAAATAAAAAAAAAATTTCATCCTTGCCGTTAGCTTTGTCTTTTAAAAAATCTAGATAGAATGAATGCGCTGCCATAACCTCCTGTTCAGCCTCTTCGAACAAGCGGTCCAGCTCTTCAGGCTGGGCGCAGTACCGGAGATAGTTTTCTACCGCCTCCTCGTACTCCACCCCTTCGGCCTCCAACCGGTGGAGGTACCCGTCCTTTCCCTCAATAGACACACAGTCAAACTGGCCGTGATGCGACCCGCAGACGAACGCCAAAATTTCAGCCGTCATGTTGTGCAGGGTCTGCCCGCTGTCCCGGTGCCACCGGTTGAAGAGGAAGCGGACAGCCGCAAAGGTGTGGTTGACGCTGCCCCGCCGAACCGGCTCCCCCCTCGCCGCCGCAGTGATGTACGCCTTAAATTTCTCGGTGTATTTTCCCATGTCGTGCAGCAGTCCCGCGAGATAGCAGAGCTGTTTGAGCCCGCTGGGGGCTGCGGCTGCGGCGTAGCGCGCGCAGTTTCTGCAATGCTGCTCCACAGTTTGTACGCGCTCCTCCCGAGTTTCCTCAATCTCAATATGCGCAGGATAATTCATACAAGAATCACATCCAGATCAATCTATAATTAGCAATATTATACTACCATATTTCTGTAAAAAATGCAAATTTTTTCATATTTTTTCTTTTTATCCAAATCACCAGCAATTGAACACCGAACGGTTCCTCTCGCTGTGTTTTGAAGAACTGAGTCGACAACCGAAGAACTGGCCGATGAAGATACTACGACCGCGCTCTGTACAGAATGAAAAGCAGGATCGTTTTCATATCAAACCGCTGTGTGTAACCGGACTTTTCCCTCCTTCATAAAATAATAGAAACAAAATTTATCAACATTTCGTTTCAAGGAGGTTGAAACAATGTTCAATCAACAAAGAATCAGCGACGTAACAAAGAACTATCTCTGCCGTTTTTACCAAATACTCGACAACATGATTGCGGAAATGACGGATGTAGAGCTGACAGACAGCCTATCGCACAATTTCATTGTACAGATGATCCCGCACCATAGAGCAGCCATAGAGATGTCCCACAACATCCTGCGCTATACCACCTGCGTCCCGGTACAGGATATTGCCTGCAACATTATACAGGAACAGACCAAAAGCATTGAGAATATGCAGCAGATATTGAGTCACTGCTCCAGATTGGAAAACTCCGAGCAGGAGTGCTGCCTTTACCAAAAGAGATTTCACCGGATTACCCAAACCATGTTCACCCAAATGCGGGACGCCTGCTCAACCAACGACATCAACGCCAATTTCATGCGTGAGATGATTCCGCACCACGAGGGGGCTATTCGCATGTCCCAAAACCTACTGCGTTTTCCGATCTGTCCGGAACTTCTCCCAATTCTCCGAGCAATTATCACGTCCCAGCGGGAAGGGGTACAGAAGATGCGGCGGCTTCTGCAGTGCAATCCCGCCTCCAATTGAGCAGAATGCAGGCACAGCATGGTGCGCCTGTATTCTGCTGTGTTTTGATCCCATCTATACACCCATTTTGAAGCCCGGAAAGAGCGTTTAAAAACAGTGCTTGGTTCGCCCTTGTCTATCTCGAGCGCCAAAATTCCTCTTTCTCCTGTAAAGACAGCGTTCGTGTAGGCTATGGCATTCCACCTTAGATGTCAGAACAATCTGAACCATCAGCACTATATGCAAAACGTTACATTGTGAAACGATATCTGCCAAAAATCAACTTTTGAAAAAAGCCGCCTGTCTCCACTCATGTGGAACAGGCGGCTTAATCTGCGGTGTTTTCTATCTGCCCTCGCTAGTTTGTCGCTCAGTCGGCTTATTTTTATGCCAAACGTATCACTAGGGAGTACACGGGTAACGGACTGACAGGCTTTCACTACACAGTAGTTAAGGCGGCATAGCACGGACGGGTATGGACAAATAGAAACGGGTTTTCCAGTGGAGACAACACATGTTATTCCCTGCCCTGCTCTGCGTTTGTAATCCCTTGAAATGCAGGGCTTTTTCAGTTGCTAACTATCCAGATCACGATGCGTTTTCATGGACAATCCAAAGCATCTATGCTATAATGAGGTCACCGACAATTCAAAATTTATGGGGAGGAAACACCATGAGGAAAAGACTTTTAGAAATTTTAGCAGTAATGATCGTAGTATCAGTCGGAGCAACAACTGTATTTGCTGCAGGTTCTAAAGCTGGACGTAATTTTGTTGATGTAGATGGCGATGGTATCTGTGACCATGCCAGCAGTATTGGTAACGACCTTGGAATTGACCATGACGGTATTTGCGACAACTTTGGTGTAGAATATGGCAGGCATTATGTCGACGCAAACGGCGACGGCATCTGTGATAATGCTATGACTGGTCAAGAGTACGGACACGGGGACAGTATCCGTGGAGAATGCGGCAGAAACTATGTCGATGCAAACGGTGACGGTATCTGTGATAATGCTATGACTGGTCAAGGGTACGGACACGGGGACAGTATCCGTGGAGAATGCGGCAGCCATTATGTCGACGCAAACGGCGACGGTATCTGTGATAATTATTCCACTGGGCAAGGCAGAGGTGTCAGAAACGGATTTCGGGGCGGTCGCAGCAGGTAAAGCTAAAAATGTAGACGTTTTTTCTTTCTATGTCCTGCGAGCATTGTTTCCTGTTGGGCGTATTTAAAAGAAACGATAACTCCCCCTTTATCGGGGAGTTGGCATAGCCAGCCAAGTCAGTCAACGGTCAAGATGAACGGCGCTTTCAGCGCCGCTGTTGACAGCTCTGCCCGGCTTTGCCGATAGAAAATCAAGGCGGGAAAGCCCTAAAATGGCTTCCCGCCCATTTTTATTTTAAGTGAAGAAATCCGTCTTCTCCTCCGAGAATACGGCTGAAAGTTTGTGGGACACTCTGTCTTAAAATCCGGCATAGAATGAGTTTTTCATATACGTTGCTGATCAAACCAGTTCTGCGCTTGCGGCTCCACGCCACGCAGGCACAGCCTTGTTTATCTGATGGTTTCATTCCCTTTGTAATAATGTAGAGCCCGTCAAAAGTCTGCCCCTCGATCTCAAGCAGTGAGGCGTCAATCCTTTTCAGAGAGTCCCAGACGGCGTCAGGATCCGGATTATTTTCGATTTCCCGAGCCATCATCTGAGAGAACACCTGAAACGATTTTGATAGTCTTCAAACACATCCTCAAATTGCTGATGGGTATTCTGCGCGTGGGAAGATAAATTCCGCTGAATTGCAGAGAGTTCCCGGTTGCCCAGCAGAAGATCCGCCAGGATGTTAACGAGCAAAAAACACAATTAAAAGAAGGGGCCTCCTGTATACTGCCAAGCAAAGATCAAATCTACTTCATTTTTAAAATTCAGACACTTTATGATTAATTCTATCGACAAAAAGTGTCCTATCTTCCTAGCCCTATACAAAACTTTCCCCTAAAATCAGCTGCAAGAAATGGCGCGCATCGTATCTAATACAATCCACCAGATTTTTTCTCTTTGTAGGCTGAGGGCAGAACCTCGCGAAAATATTGCAAGCTCGGCTGCGTGTGTATCCATTTGCGCATTGACTCACTGGAAAACAAGATTTACTGTTTCCTGCCAAAGTATCTGCAAACCTTGTGTTGATACTCAATGTAATCATCACCGAATACTTTGGGCAAATACTGTTCTTCCTGCAAAACCTGTAAATGAAGCATCACCATTGCAAAGATAGAGAACAACAAAAGCGGTACGTTAAAAAACATAAGCACAAAACCCGCATACACGCAGTCAAATCCTAAAAAAGCTGGATTCCTGCTCATACTGTAAATACCATTTGCAATGAGTTCTGTTTTGTCCTTCTCTGCAATTCCAGCCCGCCAACTATCTTTCATTGTAATCACTGAGAGTGCAAAGATAAATGTTCCGACAAAACCAAACACAACTCCGCTTATGATAAGCACCTGCGGCAGCTGCGGCTCAACGACAAAAATGCTGACAACTTCAACGGCCACAACTGCATAGGTTGCTATTTTCATCCACAATTCCGTGTAAAACATCCTGTCTTTCTGTTTGCCTTTTGCAATTTGATCGGTCTGAATTCCCTTTCTTTTCTGCAATATCATCTTACCAAGATAGATCGAATAAAAAAGAACCAGTATGATTCCCCCGAATAGCTTCATTAAATTCCCTCTTTCCAAATCGGTAGTCCATTACAATGATACCATACTCTTTTCAATATCTCTACATCAATTGGGAAAAAACTGAAATACGGCTTTATGCGGCATAGACCTGTGTGATCAGCCGCCGATTTTTTAGATCCCCGCACTCATCAGGGGCATCTGCTGCGCCCTCATCCCTTCAGAACGGTTTCTAAACAGCTGACATCTGCCTTTCAGATAGACAGGGGGCTGTATGGCTCCAACTAAAACAACTGAAAACCCGCCTGAGCTTTTTTCATCCTGAAAATTCCCGTCGAAAAATTAGTTGCCTGAGTTCTGGCTTTTTAACCGAACGCGTATGGAAATGCACTCACAGAGTGCGAAACAAAGAGATTGTCATCGCCGCAGACTGGAAGATGCCAACGAACTGGCCGTCCTCCGATGCTTTGGGCATAACCGAGACGATGTGCTGCCGATCACAACAAAGCAGGCACGGTGTAACCGTGCCTGCGTGAGCTGCCACCCCATTCCCCTAATTGTTTGAGAGCTGGGCTTCCGGGCGAATTGTCTTGATGCGGAAGGTAAAATACAGCAGATGGAACACCCACACCGCGACCAGGCAAATCCGGCCGATTGGGACGCTGTGCATCAAAATGAACCCGACGGACATCATCAGGGTCACGGTCAGCAGTATGCTCAGTTTGGCTTTGAGTGTCATGGCGCGTTGTTTCACAAAGCTGTCAAGGTGCTTCTGATACAATTTGGTGGACAAAAACCAGTCGTGCAGCTTTTTGGAGCTCTTGGCAAAGCAAAACGCCGCCGCGAGCAGGAATGGGGTACTCGGCAGCAGGGGAAGGACCGCGCCGACCGCGCCGACCCCCAGGCTGATAAGCCCCAAAATCATAAACAGAATTCTCATACAGTTCCTCCCTTTTCTTTG
>CBCSOX010000131.1:0-7796 GCA_965141735.1 uncultured Oscillospiraceae bacterium
CGCAGGGTCAGTCGGACGGGGTGTTCCAGTTCGAGAGCGCGGGACTGCGCAAGGTGCTCAGCCGGATGAAGCCCGACTGCCTGGAAGACCTCATTGCCGTGCTCTCCCTCTACCGCCCGGGACCTGCCCAGTTCATCGACGCGTTTATTGAAAACCGCGTCCATCCCGAGCGGATCACCTACCGGGACGAACGGCTGCGCCACATCCTCGACGTCACCTACGGTGTCATCGTCTATCAGGAGCAGGTCATGCAGATCTTTCGCGAACTCGCGGGCTACTCCTACGGGCGGGCAGACGTGGTGCGCCGGGCGATTTCTAAGAAAAAAGCCGGCGTCATGGAGCAGGAGCGCATTAAATTCATCGAGGGCGCGGTGGCGAACGGGCTGTCTGAGCAGGACGCCGAGACGATCTTCAACGACATGTCAAGCTTCGCCTCTTATGCATTTAACAAATCCCACGCCGCTGCCTACTCCCTTGTGTCCTACCAGACGGCCTATCTCAAATGCCATTACCCACGGGAGTACATGGCCGCTCTGCTCAACAGCGTGATCTACTCCACCGATAAAGTCATCTCCTACATTGGGGAGTGCCGCAAGCAGCACATTCAGGTGCTCCCGCCCGACATCAACAGGAGTCAGATCGGGTTCACCGTCTCAGACGGTGCGATTCGGTTCGGCCTGCTCGCGGTCAAAAAGGTGGGCAAGGGAGTGATTGAGCGGATTGTCGAGGAACGGGAGGCGCACGGGGCGTTCGAGTCGCTTTACAATTTTGTGGAGCGGATGCACAACCGGGAGCTCAACAAAGCCGAGATTCTCGCCTTTATCCAGTGCGGCGCGTTCGATTCGTTTGAGGAAAACCGCCGTCAGATGGCGGAAAGCTACGAGCGGATTGTCGAGAGCGTCAACTCCTCCAAGCGCTCCAACATCAACGGCCAGATCAACCTCTTTGAGACGGTCACCGGGACGGAAAAATTCAGCTTTCCAGAACTCGAGGAGTACACAACCGACGAGCTCATGGCGATGGAGAGGCTGACCACCGGCCTCTACATCTCCTCCCACCCGCTCGACCGGTTTGACAAGCAGCTAAAAGGCCGCCGGATCGACCAGGTTTCGGACATTCAGCAGGAGGAGAGCAGCTACTGCGACGGCGCCCACGCCGAGCTCGGGGCGATTGTCGCGTCGGTCAAGCGAATCCAGACCAAGGGCGGCGCGCTGATGGCGTTCGCCGAGCTGGAGGACCGGACAGGTTCCATCGAAGCCGTTGTATTTCCCAACGTTTATGCCACGGTGGGCAACCGCCTGGCAGAGGGCGCAGCGGTGCTCGCGGGCGGCAGCATATCGGTCAAGGAGGAAGAGGACAAAAAACTGCTCTGCGATCGGGTCGTCTTGCTCGCTGAACTGAGCACGGACAAGCTCTTTTTGAAATTTCCCTCCCGCGGTGCGGAACAGGTTGCGGCGGCGCAGCGGATGATCGCCGCACATCCGGGCAATTCCCAGGTTGTGTTTTACTTTGCGGATGAGAAAAAATACCTCAAGCTGCCTGAGTCCCTCAAAGTCCGCATTGAATCCGGGTTTGTCCAAGAATTGTCACAGGCGTTCGGACAAAGCAACGTCGTGATTCAATAAAGGCGGGAAAACGCTGTCAGCCTGAGGAACAAATGGTTGTCTTTCGTGCCGAAGAATCCGCTTGGCTGTCTGATTTTTGAAACGGCTGCAGAAAACCATGTCTGATAACAGGATTTTTCGCATTGTCAGACGGATGAGATAGTACAACCGGGCGGCTGAAAGCAAGGCTGGTTGACGCGTTCTTTTGCATGAGCAAAAAGGTTTCTATCGCCAGATTTTTTTGGATCTGACAATCGTATGGAATTGCCAATGAATGTTTGACTGAACGAGGGCAAAATAATGTCGCGGATGAAAAAACTAATTGACAATTGATTCACACAGGGCTACAATAAGGGTGGACAAACAACCAGCTGTATGCATCATTCGTTTGCTCAAGAAGGAATGGAGGATTCATTATGGAAGTGAAGAAAATCGGCGTACTCACCAGCGGCGGCGACGCCCCCGGCATGAATGCAGCCGTCCGCGCAGTCGTCCGCAGCGCAATGGCAAAGGGAATCAAAGTCATGGGCATCTACCGCGGCTACAACGGCCTGATCAACGGGGAGGTGGCAAACCTCACCATCCGCAGCGTGTCGGACATCATCCAGCGCGGCGGCACTGTGCTCTACACCGCACGCTGCCCTGAATTTAAATATGAAGAGGGTCTGCGCAAGGCGAAAAAGACCTGCTTTGACCACGATATTGACGGCGTTGTCGTCATCGGCGGCGACGGCTCGTTCCGCGGGGCGGCCGACCTCTCCGCCCGCGGCGTGCCCTGCATCGGCCTGCCCGGCACAATTGACAACGACATCGCCTGCACCGATTACACTATCGGCTACGACACCGCGATGAACACCGCCATGGAGATGGTCGACAAGCTGCGCGACACCACCATGTCGCACGACCGCTGCTCGGTCGTAGAGGTCATGGGGCGGCGTGACGGCTACATTGCCCTCAACGCGGGGATTGAATGCGGCGCGAGCTACATCGTGGTTCCCGAAATCGGCCTGGACCGGGAAGACCTGATGGAGAAGATTAAAATTGCGAGTTCCTCCGGCAAGCACCACTTTATCGTGATGGTCGCCGAGGGCATCGGCAACGTCACCGAGCTTGCCAAGGACATTGAGAACACCACTGGCATCGAGTCGCGTGCGACGATCCTCGGCCACGTCCAGCGCGGCGGCAGCCCGACGGTGCGCGACCGCGTCGCCGCGAGCCGCCTCGCCTACCATGCCATCGAGCTGCTCTCCAAGGGCATTGGCAACCGCTGTGTCGGCTTCCAAAAAGACGATGTGGTCGATTACGACATCCAGGAAGCGCTCAGCATGAAAAAAGAATTCCCGATGGACCTGTACAACATGGCCCACGAAATTTCCTTCTAATAGCAGCGATTTACAGCCGGGGAACGGTCAGCCGTTCCCCGGCTGTCGCAGCTTCTGTGAAGAACAGGCCTCCTTGCAAAGGAATACAAACTTGGCGGCTTCTGGGGCGGTCTCCGGGCGCAAATCCACGCGAGCCGCCTCGTTTTCCGACCCGCTGAGAAGCAGAATACAGTTTCGGTAATTAAGCTGGTTGAAGCTGCCAATCAAATTCTGTTTGTCTATGGGGGATCAGAGGATCATCAAAACCGGTTGGAACAGAATGCGGTCAGATCGGAGAACAGGGCTGCTGGCAGAGCCAATTTATTCTCAGTTGTCAAGCCATTTTGTTCGCTTTCTTGCTGCAATCCAACCAGCTTTTTTCGTTTCTATAAGGGTCATTTGCTTTCTGCCCTTATGTGAAGGGAGGGGGCGGATTTTGGATCTGTTCCCGCGAATCTGTCAATCTTATTGATACATTTCTCGTTGCCATACACAGGAGCCAGCGGCGAAGGGAGAGAAGGTGGCAATATCCTGAAAGAACGGCCTGATGCAATGGGAACAGCTGCCGACATCCCCGCTAGAAACCCAGTCTGCACAAAAACCCGCTGATTTTACAGAATTGACATGACAACCCTGTATAAATATGCTAAAATGACTTATGATAATAAAAACCTGCGCGCGGATGTTGCGGGACAGCGTCCTCCCTTTGGTTTACCGCCTCTGCTAATCTGAAAAATCTTGATGACGTTTCGACTGCGCCCAGTTTCAGCGGGGCACAGTCGAAACGTTCTTGAAGTGAATCGGCTCTTCTTTCACAAGGCAGTTTAAATAGGGGAAAGAGGCGTTGCCGCGGGCAGCATTCAACGCAGGGAAAAAGGAGTTGTGTTCATGGAGTATCCACTCAAACGGGAAAAGATTGCTGAAGGCGTCTATTTCAATTCGATTCTCGATAAACGATTTAAAACCAACCGGATTTCGGTTAACCTGTTCCTTAAATTAGACAAAGAGACGGCGACTGCCTATGCGGTTCTGCCGTTTTTGCTGCGCAAAGGGTGCGCCACCTGCCCTGATTTCACCGAACTGAACAAAAAGCTGATGGGGCTTTACGGGGCCTTTCTCGGCGCGGATGTGCGCAAGATCGGGGACAGCCAGGTGCTCAACCTCTCGATTTCCTGCCTTGACGACGCCTACGCGCTCGAGCAGGAGCCGCTCACCCAGCAGGCGGTTTCGATTCTCGCCGACATTCTGCTCAAGCCAGCGTTTGTGGAGGGCAAATTCAAAGAGGATGACCTCAAGGTCGAAAAGCAGAACCTCACCGATCTGATCCAAAGCGAGATCAACGACAAGCGTTCCTATGCCATCGGCCGTCTCACCGAGCTGATGTGCGCGGACGAGCCATATGGCATCAACAAATACGGTTCCATCGAGCAGGCGGAGAAACTCGACGCTAAAACAGTCACTGCTGCTTACCAAAAGATGATTCAGACAGCGGACATTCAGATTATGTATGTCGGTTCGGGGGACTATCAGATTGCTCTCAATGCGTTCCGGGAGGCGTTTGCCGGAATTTCCCGCGAAAACGTTTACCAGCCGGATACCACTGCGGGCAGCGAGGTCGGCGAGGTCCAGGAACACACCGACACCTTCCAGGTCGCCCAGTCCAAGCTGGTGCTCGGCTTCCGCACCGGCTCAACCCCGCAGGATGACCACGGGATGCGCCTGATGACCGCTCTGTTCGGCGGAACACCGTTTTCCAAGCTGTTTCTCAATGTGCGGGAGCGCCTCAGTCTCTGCTATTACTGCGCGGCGCGGCTCGACCGCATCAAGGGGATTGTGTTCGTCGACTGCGGCGTGGAGACCGAAAACATCGAAAAGGCGCGCAAGGAGATTCTCGCTCAGCTCACCTCGCTGCAAAACGGGGAATTCACCGATGAGGAGCTGGAAAACACCAAGCTCAGCCTCATCAACAGCATGAAGACGGTGGGGGATTCGCCGAGCTATGTTGAGGTGTGGTATCTCAGCCAGATCTGCTACAGCACCCAGAACACCCCGCAGAATGAGATTGACCTTGAGAACAAGGTGATCCGCGACGAGGTCATCGCCGCGGCGAAACAGGTGAAGCTGGACACCGTCTATGTCCTCACCGGAAAACAAGAGGAGGGCAAAGGCGATGAATAAGCAGACGATTCAAAACGAACGCATCAACGAGAGTTATCTCAAAATCAACCATCCGAGCGGCCTGACCGTCCTGCTCTACCCAATGAAGGGCTACAGCAGCAGCTACGCCCTGTTTGGCACCAAGTACGGTTCGATCGACCGGGTGTTCAAAACCGACAAGGACGATGATTTTGTCACCGTGCCCGACGGCATTGCCCATTACCTCGAACACAAGCTGTTTGAGAGCGAGGACGGGGACGCTTTTACCCTCTATGCCTCCACCGGCGCGTCGGCGAACGCCTTTACCTCGTTTGACCGCACCGCCTATCTCTTCTCCTGCACCGACAACTTTGAGCGGTCGCTCGAAATTCTCTTATCCTTTGTGCAAGAGCCGTATTTCACCAAGGAGACAGTGGAAAAGGAACAGGGAATTATCGGACAGGAAATCCGGATGTACGACGACGATCCGGGCTGGCGGGTGCTCTTTAACTGCCTCGGTTCCCTCTACCACAACCACCCGATCAAAACCGACATTGCGGGCACTGTCGAGAGCATTGCAAAGATCGACAAAGACCTGCTCTACCGTTGTTACAACACCTTTTACAACCTCAACAACATGGTGCTCGCGGTTGCCGGCAACTTTGACCCCGAAGCGGCGCTCGCCATTGTCGAGCGCACCTGCAAGCAGAACGAGCCGATCACCATCGAGCGGGGGCGCTACGAGGAGCCGGGCGAGATTGTGCGGGAGAAAACCAGCATCAGCCTCGAGGTCTCCCTCCCTCAATTCTGTATCGGCTACAAGCTTGCTCCCCTCGAAGGTCTTGACATGCTCAGGGCGGACGCCGAGTGCGAGCTGCTCAACGACATCCTCGTCGGAGAGAGCAGCCCGCTCTACCGCGAATTCTACGATTCCGGCCTGATCAGCGGCGGAGACATCGGCAGCGAGATCATGAACGGCAACGGCTATTTTTCGGTCCTCTTTGAGGGCGAATCCCGCGACCCGGACAAGGTCAGCTCGATGCTCAAAGCTGAAATTGACCGGCTGAAGAAAGAGGGGATTTCCAAAGAGGCGTTTGCGCTCGCGAAAAAGTCCCTCTACGGCCGCACCATCCGCCAATTCAACAACGTCGAAGCGGTTGCGAGCAACCTGATGGCCGCCCACTTCTCCGACACCGACATCTACGACCGCATTGAGGTTGTCGCGGCGATCACCTATGAGGATATTGTAAACCGCCTCGCTTGCTATGACAACACCCGCTCGGCTCTTTCGGTCGTCAACCCTGTTGAATAATCTCTGCGCGGGCTCTGCCCGCACAGGCTACATAACCACCGGAGGTAAACATGAACAATCCATTGAGTTTTCCAGGGCTCGGCCTGACGCTCGACTTTGACCGGGTCGCCTTTTCCATCGGCGGCTTTAACGTCTACTGGTACGGCGTGGTCATTGCGCTCGGCTTTGCGCTCGCGCTGATTTACGCATTTAAAAACGCCAAGAAATTCGGCGTTGACCCCGACCGGATGGTCGACGTGGTCATCGGCGGGATGATCGGCGGCATCGTAGGCGCGCGGCTGTACTACGTCGCGTTTACCTGGGACCAGTACAAAAACGACCTTCTTTCGATTTTTTCCACCCGCAGCGGCGGCTTGGCGATTTACGGCGGCATCATCGGCGCGCTGCTCGTCGGCGGGCTCGTCTGCAAATGGCGCAAGGTGAAGCTGCTGCCGATGTTTGACATCGCGGGAATCGGGTTTTTAATCGGCCAGTGTCTCGGGCGTTGGGGTAACTTTTTCAACGTCGAGGCCTACGGCAGCAACACCAGCTTGCCGTGGGGCATGACCAGCCCGAGCATCCAGCAGGAGCTGACTGAAAATCTATCCACTTTGACGGCCCAGGGCATGGACATCAACCCCCTGATGCCGGTACACCCCACCTTTTTGTATGAATCCCTCTGGTGTCTCGCGGGATTTTTACTCCTCAACTGGTACTGGAAGCGCCGCAAGTTTGACGGCGAGGTCTTTTTGATGTACGTCGCCTGGTACGGCGCGGGCCGCTGCTGGATTGAGGGCCTGCGCACCGACAGCCTGATGCTCGGCCCTGTCCGCGTGTCGCAGATTTTGGCAGGCGTCTGCGTTGTCGTCGCGGTCGCGGCGATCCTTTTCATTCGCAATAAGATGGAGAAGAGCGCAGATCCCGACTACTGCAAGCTGTATGTCAACACCGAGGCCTGGCAGGAGGAACTGCGCAGGATGGAACAATCGTCCAAAAAAAAGAAGCACTCTGAGCCGGAGGAAGCCGCGGAAATCCAACCGGACTTCCGAATTGAACTCGACCAGCCGGCAGAAGAGCGGACAGAGGATTCCCCCGAAGAATCCGAAGTGGAACAACAAAGAGAAAAGGAAGATCAAAATGAGCAAAATCATTGACGGCAAACAGATTTCCGCCCAGGTGAAGCAGGCGGTTGCAGAGGAGGTGGCGCAGCTTAAGACCGAGGGAATCCATCCCGGCCTTGCGGTTGTGCTCGTCGGGGACAACCCGGCCTCCAAGGTGTATGTGGGCTCCAAGGAAAAAGCCTGCGAGCAGCTCGGCATCTATTCTGAGA
Organism: uncultured Oscillospiraceae bacterium; assembly: GCA_965141735.1. Lineage (GTDB taxonomy): Bacteria > Bacillota > Clostridia > Oscillospirales > Ruminococcaceae > Massilioclostridium. The sequence continues at coordinate 7,723 of CBCSOX010000131.1, forward strand.
AATACCTGCTCCCCGGAGAGACAACGGAGGAGGAGCTCCTCGAACTCGTGGAAAAACTCAACCACAAACCTGAG
>CBCSOX010000132.1:0-7763 GCA_965141735.1 uncultured Oscillospiraceae bacterium
CGGGAGACAGCATATTTTATAAATATTCTTCATATACAAAGAAGATATGGAGGGGATACCATGTTTATCATCACAGTCAACAAACGTCAGCTTGGGCTCGGCGCAGTGGGAGTGCTCATCGCCTGTGCCATTGCGGTGGCTTCCCTGCTGCTCGGCCCGCTCTCCCCCACTCAGGCGAGTGAGGAAGCTGATGGAGTCAGTCTGCCAATTCTCATGTACCACAGCGTCCTGAAAGACAAAAGCCGGGCTGGAAAATACACTGTTTCCCCCGATACCCTCGAGCAGGATATGCTCTATCTCAAAGGCCGCGGCTACACCACTGTCGTGATGGAGGATCTCATCAACTATGTGGAGAACGGGGTCCCGCTTCCCGAAAAGCCGGTGATGCTCACCTTTGACGACGGGCATCTCAACAACAAAACCTATGTCTATCCCCTGCTGCAAATGCACGGGATGAAAGCGGTGATCTCAATTGTCGGTGAGTACACCGAACTGTTTTCCAACACCCCGGATCCCAATCCCGCCTATGCCTATCTGACCTGGGATGACATCCGGGAGATGAGCAGTTCGGGAGTTGTGGAATTTCAAAGCCACTCCTATGCCCTGCACAATGAAAAGCCCCGCAAGGGCGCGGCGAAAAAACGCGGGGAGGACCCCGCTGCGTACCAAAAGATGCTCACCGACGACCTCTCCAAGCTTCAGGACTGTCTGACCCAGAAATCTGGGGTCACCCCCACAACCTTCACCTATCCCTTTGGTGCGATCAGCAAGGACTCTACCAGCGTCGTCAAGGCGCTCGGGTTCAAGGCGTCGCTCTCCTGCTACGAAAAGCCCAACTGCATCACCCGCGACCCCGACTGTCTCTATGAGCTCAACCGCTACAACCGGGCGAATGGCTTGTCAACCGAAAAATTTATGAAAAAAGCAGGCATAGAATAGCCTAGATAAAATGGTCTCCATCTTTGAGCGGCTGGTTTTTGCGAAACACCGTGAGGGTGCCGCTCTGATCCGCCGAAGCGAGCAGGACGGAAGATACATCGGCAACCTTCTGCTCTTTGAGTTGGTTGAGCAGCCACTGCTTTTCCCGACCGAGAGAATCCAGGTTGTCATAGAGGATCTGCCCGTCGATAATGAGGTTGTAACTCAGCCCCTCTGCCTCGGGGGTGAGCCCAATGTCCTCCGGCTCAACCGGACGTTTGGTCGATTTGGGCAGAATGCTCACATGCCCGTTTGACTCCATGATCGCATATTCGATGTCGGTGATGTTAAAGTACCCCTTCTGCCGGCACTCCTCGAGCAGATCGTTGATGTTGTAGTGGTTCTGTTTCATTGTTTTTTCGATGATCGTCCCTTTATTGATTAAAATCGAAGGGGTTCCGGAGAAAAAACGGCGCATCTTTATGGATTTTAGATTGATGCGGGAAACGAGGACGGTGAGAAGGGCGTAGGACACCATCGCGATCAAGGCAAAATAGATGGGAATTTCTTCATCCAGCGTTAAAGTTGCCGCAATCGATCCGATTGTGATTCCGACAATATAATCGTAAAACGTCATTTGGGAGATTTGGCGCACCCCGATGAAGCGGGAGAGCAAAAACAAAACGATAAAGGAAATCACTGTGCGCAGCAGGATATCCGCTATTTTCATTGCGATATCATTCATAATCGTCCACCTCATACTTAGCATTGCGGGACGGTTGCAAAATATACACTGCCGGGGATTGTCTCCGGCAGTTTACTTGTTGCTGATCAATAACATAAATTGTAGCAGATATTTACAAAGGTTTCACAATTATCGACAAATAGTTCTCAAATTCAAGTGGTTTTCTATTGCAATATGAACGGGTTTCCTGTATAATAAAATTAATCGCAGAGATTTTGAATGCGAGTAAAGGAGTGATTCATAGGTATGAATTGGAAAAAACGCGCGATTGCCTGTTTCATCGCCGCTGTGATGATCACCGCGAGCATGAGCAACGCTGTCGCCCAAAACACAAACAGCAACGCACAGCCGACAGCAGAGCCAGCCGGCCAGGAAGTTTCCCTTCTGGACTTGGCGTCGTATACAGCCGTTGACATTGAGGAATTTAACGGGGAAAGCAGCCTGCTCCGTTCTACCAGCCAAGAACAGGCCGCGCAAAAGCTCAAAACCGCCATTGAAACTGGCAATCCCAGCTATTCGGACCGGTATGTCCATCCGGAATCCGGGAGAGTGTCCTATGTGATTCAGGTGGACCTGTCGAGCTACCGCATCAAAAAAGAGGACGCGGGAGTTCTGTTCCAATCGGTCATTTACCAGCATCCCGAGCTCTTTTATGCGACAGACATTCTCACAAAAAATGAGACCTATCTCTCCACCGTCTTGGTTGCCTTTACAACCTATGGGACAACCCTTGCAAACCAGAAAAAGACGTTTGAGGCAAACGTCCAGGAAGCACTGTCCTATATCGACGACAGTATGACAATTGAACAGAAGATCCTCGTGCTGCACGACTACATCACAACGACCACCCACTACGACCACACCGTCAACAAGGATGTTTACCCCAACTCCTACTCCGCCTACGGGGTATTCGGCGAGAGTCGCATGGCGACCTGCAACGGCTATGCGCTCGCGTTCAACGTGCTGATGGACCGCATCGGTGTGGAAAACGTCATGATCGGCAGCGTTGAAAAGAACCACGCCTGGAGCAAAGTGAATATCGGAGGCTCTTGGTACAACGTGGATCCCACCTGGGACGACACTGCCGATAAAAATAAATCAGATCACTATGGCTCAGTGAGCCACAAAAACTTCCTGGTGAGCGACGCAAACCTCACTGCGAGCGGCCATGGAACCCCTGCCAGCACAAGCCACCCCAACGGCTGGAAGGTCCCTTACAACGCCGTGACGCCCACAGCGAACAGCACCAAATATGAAAACGAGTTCTGGACAGGCATCACCTCCACCCTGCTCGTCAAAGACGGCCGGTACTACTACGTGAAAGACGGACGCCTGGGCTACGGCGATGGGAGCAGCTTTACCCCGATCGGCGCATCCGGCGCTGTTGAAACCTTTGGGCAGTGGAAGGACCGCATCTACTATGCGACGGGCAGCTCGATCCGCAGCGTCAAGTTCGACGGAACCGGCGACAGCGTCGTTGACGGCGGGTACATTTCAAACGTCACCGGCATGACTGTACGGGGCGGAAATATTTACTATCAGCGCAATCACACAGGAAGTGATTCCTCACTCAAAATCAAAGAGGCTGCCAAACCGGTTTCCATCTCCATGCACAAAAATCCGTCGATCACCACCTATAAAGAGGGAATGGCATTTGACCCGACCGGCGGCGTCATCCGGGTGAAATACAGCGATAACTCGACACAAGACATCACTCTGACGGCAGAGATGTGTTCCTCACCGGACATGAACCGCATCGGAACACAGACTGTCACGGTCAGTTACGAAGGCTTTAAAACCAGCTTCTCCATTCAAGTGGAGAAAAAAGCCCTCTCTTCCATCGAATTTTCCAAAGGTACCGGCTTTACCGATGTCTATAAAGTGGGGCAGGAGCTCAATCTCACCGGTGCGAACCTCAAGCTCAACTACGACAACGGCACCAGCGAAATCATCCCCGTCACCGCGAGCATGGTGAGCGGGTATGACAAAAACGCGCTCGGCGGGCAGACCGTCAATGTCAGCTACGGCGGCAAGCACACCAATTTCCTCGTCACCGTCTACGATAAACTCGTGGAGAAAATCACTCTGATCAAAACCCCTGACAAGACCGAATACATAGAGGGGACTGCGCTTGACCTCACCGGAGCACAGGTGCTGATTGAGTATGACAACGACACTTCTGAAACCTGCGGCATCGCTCCCCAGTGGTGCACCGGCTACGACAAGGACAAGGTCGGTGAGCAGACGGTTACCGTCACCTACAATGGGGTAACGACCAGCTTCAAGGTACGGGTCGTCGCAAAGAGTGCGGTGAAATTTGAACTTCCAAACAAACCCGTCACAACCGAGTACATCGAAGGCCAAGCCTTCAATCCCGCAGGCGCAACTCTGCTCATCACCTACAACAACGGCACTCAGGACTTTATCAATGTCACAAGCGAGATGTGCTCCGGCTTTGACATGAGCGCCGTTGGCGAGCAGACGGTCAGCGTCAGCTGGAACGGACAGGTGGTCAGCAGCTTTACAATCAGCGTCCGCGAAAAACGGGTCACCGAGATTGCGCTCACCGAGCCTGACCGGCTGGAGTACCTCACCGGAGATCTCTTCAGCGTCGCAGGCGGATCGATTGAAGCCTCCTATGACAACGGCACCAAAGATCAGATCGGACTGGATGCATCCATGTGCTCCGCAGTTGATCTGAGCAAAGCCGGCACCCAGACGGTCACCGTCAGTTACGGCGGCAAAGAGACATCGTTTGAGATCACCGTCTACGCCCGCGAGTCTGTGGATGAAGTCAACAGCAGGATCGACGCGATTGACCTCGAAAATCTCTCTGCGGAAGATGCGGAGCTGGTGCAAAAAGCAATCGATGGGTTTACAGAGCTGAGCGCCTATGAACAAAGCCGCGTTGCGGACCAGCAGAAGCTGTACGACGCGGTGAACAAGATGAACAGCATTCTCTATCCGCCGATTCAGGTGACAAAGTACGACATCACGGTGACCGCAGACGTTCTCCAATTCCCAGCGGGCACTGAGATCGGAATCACAGAACAGGAACTTCAAATGACAGACGCCCTCAAAAAACTGTTTGGAGACGACGCTGCCCTGCTCAGCCTGTTCGACCTGACTGTGGAAAGCAAACAGGAACTCAACGGCGAAGGCGTTATGACAGTAACAATCAAACTCGGCGAGCAGACTGACAGGCTGGGCTTAGCCTACCTCGATGCAGACGGCAAAGTCACTGAGCTCACCGACTTTAACATTGAAAACGGCACGCTCATCTTTACAACCAAAGCTTTTGGCCGGTACGCCGTTGTGCAGAAAGCGGAAACCAGCGAACCGGATCCGGACCCGAATCCGAATCCAACCCCTTCCAAACCGGATCCCAAGCCTTCCGGCGGCGGAAAAACAACGCCTAAGACGGGCGAAACCAATCCCCTTGGCGCAGCTGTTCCCTTGGTAATGCTCTCTGCAAGCACCTATGTTCTGCTCAAGAAACGGCGCAAAGAGGAAAAATAGTCGGAACAAGGTAATGGGTGGATCACCCAACCGTATACAAGAGCCCCCGGATGCAAAGTGGGTTTGCATCCGGGGGCTCTGTGTGTTTAACCTTACAAAATAGAACCGGTAACTCTTGTCAATGCAAAAAACTTTATTTTGATCAGTAGGTGGACGGGACGGTAAACTGAAAGAAAATGGTTTGGATTTTTAGAAACATCTGAAAAGGTGCAATATATGTCAAGTCGAATTGAAGCGACCGCTTGAATCAGACACCATGAAAAAAGCCCCGTTTGGAACGGGGCTTTTTGTCAGAACCTGGGTTGTTTCAACAGGGCGGTCCGATCGACAGAATGACACAAAAAATAACAAGGAATGCCCGCATCTGCTGCCAGCTGCCCTCCACTGTGTTGAGCCATTCGAAATGATTCCTATCAATGCTCGTAGCTTGTACCGGACCTCAAGAGCTTTTTTAGGGTCTGTCCTTGCATCCGCAGGAATTTGTGTGTTCTGCCACTCTGCCCTCGTCTTTTGGGTGACTTTCGATTCCCCTCCAGCAAACCTATGAAAGCTCGTTGTAAAAAAATTAGCAAGCACTAATGACTGCGAACCGTCGAATCCGCATGGTATCACCACCGAACCCATCTTTTTCAAATCGCTGTTGAATTGGACGGAAGCAGAGCGCGAACCCGCACTTTTAGCCAAATGAAAGAGGGGGAGCAGCGGATGGTGAAACCTCAGCGCTCCGCAAAGCAGGCAGTGAAAGCGATCGGACAAATTTTACGGGCCATAGCCACATATCAATTAGTCAAACTGTTGCCTAAAGGAGCAGCCGCTTTGCACCTCACAGCTCCTGTTTGTAGTTCCGTTATGCTTTCAGAGATTTGCATTGAGTTCGAGTGCGCGCAGTCTCTTCAATTCAACCAGGATACATGCGATTGCAACAAGCGAAGCGACCAAGTCGGAAATCGCGTAGCTCGCATAGATGCCGTCGACGCCAAGCCGTGGCGCTGCCAACAGCACCGCGGGGACAAGAATGACCCCATAGCGCAAAAAAGAGAGAATCGTTGACAGCCGCGCCCTTCCAACCGACTGGTAATACTGCGCACCCACCGTCTGGAGCCCAATCAACGGAATCATTGACAGATACACCTTCATCGCACGCTCGGTGAGCACGGCAAGATCCGCATCCGAAGTGAACAATCCGACAAGAATACCGGGGCAGAGCTGGATCACGAAAAACAGCATGAGCGAAAGGCCAAAAGCATAAAGCAGTGACAACCGAAGTGAGAGGGACACCCGCCCGTATTGCTTTGCACCCCAGTTATAGCCGCAGATCGGCTGATTTCCCTGCACAATGCCGAACACCACCATGTGATAAAAGCTGAACACAGTGCTGATAATCGTCACACCTGCCAAGTCGAAGTCGGAGCCGTAGCGCAGCAGACTCCAGTTGATGAAAACATTCACAAAAGTGGCGAGGACCTGCACAAAAAATGACGGGGAGCCGTTGCGCAGAATTTGTATGAGCAGTTTGCACTCCCCTGCGACCCGGCCGAGCTTGAGGCGGATCGGCATCCCTTTGCCCCGCCTGAAATACCAGAGAATATAGACGGTGAGTACAAACTGGGAGAACACGGTTGCAATCGCCGCGCCCGCGATTCCCCAGCCAAATCCAAAAATAAAGATTGGGTCCAAAATCATGTTGAGCACCGAAGTGATGAGGATAATTCTCATCGATACGCCCGCTTTTCCGATCGCCCGCATCGAATTGTTGAGGCAGTACCCAGGAATTCCAATCACTCCCCCAATGATGATAATCAGAATATAGCTGCGCGCCATCGGCAGAACCTCGTCGGACACCGAGAGAAGCTTTAGTACCGGTTCACAGAAGAGAGTGAACCCAACCGCAAACACCGCCATGGCGATCACAATGTATTTGAGAGCGAGGGTGAGGATCCCTTCCGCCTCCTGCTGCTTCCCCTCCCCGAGCTTGATCGACACAAGGGTGGAAGACCCCACGCCGATGAGCAGAACGAGGGCCATCTGTAAAATCTGAATTGGCATCGTGATGCCGACAGCGGTCAGAGCCAGCGGATCCACCCGACCCACAAAAATGCGGTCGACGACGTTAAAAATTGCGCTGCTGAGCATTCCGAGAATGGCGGGCAGGCTCAACTCCCACAGCAGCCGATTTACTTTTGCAGTTCCAAGTTTGTCCTGCATGGATTTTGTTCCTCCATTTGTTCTTTTTGAAACGCCCCAAAAGCCCCGGCGCAAAGCGGGTGGATGTTCCACCAACTCTGCGCCGCGGCTTTTACAATGCGGTCCTGAAAACAGCTCACTGCACTTCCGTGCTTTTCAGCGATTTTGCTTCAAAACTGCTCTTTTCACGGGTGCTGCACCGGGCACTCAAGGCAGCCTATGCTACCGGCATCCCCGCGAGCTTTCTCTTTTTCCAGACCGAATACGGATAGTAGGCAAGGCTGATCAGCAGCGCGGTCAAAACAGCTTCCCAATAGTGGAGGGAAAAATTCTTCACCCATGCCGCCGCCCACAAAACCAACAGCGCGTCGGTCAGCGGGGTGAGCAGGCCGAACAC
>CBCSOX010000133.1:0-7752 GCA_965141735.1 uncultured Oscillospiraceae bacterium
GCTCGAACCTATGACCCTCTGCTTGTAAGGCAGATGCTCTCCCAGCTGAGCTATGCTCCCGTTTCTCCGCCGCTTTGCGTTCTCTCGTTCAGCGACGAATATTATTATACCTTATCACGAAGTATTTGTCAACTCTTTTTTAGAAATTATTTCAAGAAATTTTTGAGCTCCTGTTTGGAGAAGGTGTATGTTTGATTGCAGAAATGGCACTCAACCTGAGTTGGTCGCTCGTCCTCAATGAGCTCCTGCAAGTCCTCGTTGCCAAGGCTCATGAGTGCGCGCGCAACCCGTTCCCGGCTGCAGTCGCAGAAATAGGTGACCTCTGACTCGTCGAGAGGATTCGGCTCCATCCCTTTGAGCAGGCGCATGCACACCTGTTCCGGGGTCATTCCCGTCCGGAACAGTTCGGACACGGGCGGAAGGTCTTTGAGGTTCTCTTCAATGAGATCAATACAGGCTTCGTCTGCAAACGGCAAGAGCTGTACCAGAAATCCTCCGGCTGAGCACACCGTAAGGTCGGGGTTGACGAGCACGCCGAGCCCGCAGACTGTCGGCGTCTGCTCACTCGTCGCATAGTAATAGGTGATGTCTTCGGCAATCTCCCCCGAAGTGATCGGCACCTGGCTGCAATAGGGTTCCTTCATGCCGAGGTCCTTGACCACGCTGAGCGTTCCGTCTGTGCCGACAGCACCCGCAACATCGAGCTTGCCCAGCTTGTTGAGGGGAATTTCCACCACCGGATTCTCTACGTATGCCTTGACATGCCCGGCGCTGTCCGCAACGGCAAGCAAAATGCCGGCAGGGCCATTTCCCTGCATCCGCAGAGTGAGGCTGTCCCGTTCTCCCTTGAGCATCGCTCCCATTAGCCCCGCCCCTGTCGCAAGGCGGCCGAGAGCTGCGGTAGTGACGGCAGAGGTTGCGTGAATTTGCTCGATGTGGCTGACAAGTTCGGTTGAGTTGAGTGCGAGCGCGACGGCGGAACCGTCCGCGGTGATCGCCCTGGCTAAATTGGACATCTGAGAGTCCCTCCTATGCATTCTTCTTTTTGGTGACGTAAACCACCCGTTCACTGTGGGGAAGGGGCGGTTCGAGGCTGTCCTCGTGGTAGAGTCCCACGACCTCCAGCCCAGCGCGGTCAAGCACCTCCCGGAGCTGATCTCTGCTGTAGGCGCGTTCGCAGAATCGCTCAGTTGTCCGGAAATACGCCTGCTCATCCCGCTCAAAAATGTCGAGCTCGAATGAAACTACATCGTCTTCGAGCAGAGTGTTCTTCCACACGAGATAGACATCGTCGTAATCGTACACAAAGATGTTGTTCGCGAGCACCTCCCGGTGCTTGTAGGGGGTGTTGACGTCGAACAGAAACAACCCCTGCGGGTCCAGAAAGAGGGACACCCGGTCAACCGCCTGCTGCAGTTCCCCAAGGCTGGTCAAATGGTTGAGGCTGTCGAGGGCGCACACTGCCACATCGATTGTGCCGTACAGGTCAAGATCCTGCATCCGCTGGTGCAGATAGGTGATGTCGGATCCCGATTCCACCCGTTTGTTCATCGCTGCGGCGAGCATCTCCTCCGAACTGTCCACCCCGATCACATCGTAACCGAGGCGGGCAAACTCCTCTGAGAGAGAACCGGTTCCGCAGGCGAGGTCGAGCAGGATCCCCCGCTTTCCCCCGTGCAGTTCGACGAGTTTGTCAAAATAAGCTGCGCGGCCGGGGTAGGAAATATCGTCGGTCAATTCGTCGTAAACGGTTGCAAAGGCTTCGTAACTACTCATGCTGCTCCTTCAATCTTTCAATCGCGAGTTTGTAGCCGTTTGTTCCGTAGCTCAGGCAGCGGTTGACCCGACTGATCGTGGCCGTGCTCGCCCCAGTGAGCTTGACGATGTCGTTGTACACCCGCTGTTCGGTGAGCATTTTTGCCACGTGCATCCGCTGGGACATCGCCTTGAGCTCCGCAATGGTGCAGAGGTCCTCGAAATAACGGTAGCACTCCTCCTTGTTCTTGAGCGAGAGGATGCAGTCAAACAGGTAGTCCATATATTCATCGTTGAGCTTGTTGTTCAAGGAATTCATCTCCCATACGATTGGTCTTGAAAACAGTTTAACACATTAAACTGTAAAAGTAAAGTACAGGATGTGAATTTTTCTGAAAGATCCTCAAATGCGGCTTGCCTGCCACCCGTTTTTTTGAATTCTGCTCAACACCTTGTCATCCAAATTGCAGATGTTTCGCCTGTTCAGCTTGTAGACCGCCGTGATTCTTCTCGTGACTCAACGGAAAGGCCGCAGCATCAGCACAGCGACATGCATCTGAATGAGTTTTCATGGAAGAGGAGGATGCCCAATAATCAAAGAGACGTCTCCTGTGTATCGTCCCAGACCGACCGGCTCGTGTTATCGGCAAAGGCGCCCGCCCCCTTGGGGGCGGGCGCAACTCGCGTTGTGATTCGAAACTCCGTTTTCACACTAACCGTTTGTGTGAAGGACCGCAGCACAGCCATCGGCCCATAAGTGGTCATCGTGCAATCTCGGGGCACGGTCTCCCTTTACAGGTCATTGCGCACGAGGTCTTCAAGGGTTTCCCGCTTGACCACAAGGCGGCTCTGCCCGTCCCGAACAAAAACTACCGCAGGCTTGGCCACCCGGTTGTAGTTGGAGGACATCGCGTAGTTGTAGGCGCCTGTCGCGAGAACTGCGACAATGTCCCCCGCGCCGCCGCGCTGAATTTTGAGCCCTTCCCCAATGAGGTCTCCGCTCTCGCAGCATTTGCCCGCGAGCGTGATGATGTCATCCTTGGGCTGGTCTGCCTTGTTGGCGAGCACAACGTCGTATTTTGACTGGTAAAGCGCATAGCGCGGATTGTCCGTCATACCGCCGTCAATCGAAAGATAGGTGCGGATGTCGGGGATTTCCTTGCGCGCACCGACAGTGTAGAGGGTGATCCCCGCAGGACCGATGATCGAACGGCCGGGCTCGAGCAGGATAAACGGCACCTTCAGGCCGAGCCGAGTCGCCTCCTCCTTGACCTTTGCAGACACCTGTTCCATGTAGCGGTCATAGGGCACAGGGTGATCTTCATCGGTGTATTTGATGCCAAAGCCGCCGCCCAAATTGAGGTCAGTCAGCTCCACGCCGGTCTCCTGTTTCACAGCTGCGATGTATCCCATCATGACTTCAGCCGCAAGGACGAATGGGTCGATGTCAAAAATCTGCGAGCCGATGTGGCAGTGCGCGCCGACGAGGTTGACGTGTTCCATCGCCGCAGCCTCTTTGGCAGCCTCCAGAGCCTCCCCCGTCTCGATGGCAAAGCCAAATTTGGAGTCGATCTGTCCGGTGCGGATAAAGCTGTGGGTGTGCGCGTCGATGCCGGGCTTGACCCGCAGCAGAATGTTGGGGCGCTTGCCCTGCTCTGCGGCGAGGGCGTTGAGCCGCTCGAGCTCGCTCAGGTTGTCGACGATGATCCGCCCGACCCCGTTTTCGAGCGCGTAGTAGAGCTCCCCGGCTGTCTTGTTGTTTCCGTGGAAGCACATGTTCTCCGCCGGGAACCCAGCTGCGAGCGCGGTGTAAATCTCCCCGATCGAGACGACGTCCACCCCGATCTGCTCATCCTCCATTACCCGGTAGATTTCCTTGCAGCAAAACGCCTTGCTCGCATAGCACACGAGGCCGCGGCCACCGTAATAGCGGTCGATTGAATCTTTAAACAGGCGGCAGTTTTCCCGCACCAAATCTTCGTCCACTACGTACAAAGGAGTGCCGTACTCGTTGGCGAGGTCAATTGTGTCCACCCCGCCGATGGTCAGATGTCCTTGTTGGTTGACTGCTAAATTTTTTGATACAAACATGTTACCCACTCCTTTTGTTTTATTCGTCTTCGTCCGGCTGCGCGACCTCGTCGAGGATTTCCCGCAGTTCCTCCACCCCCATGCCTGTCTCAGAGGAAAACGGCAGCATGGTGATTTGATCGGCATAGGGGAGCTCTGTCTGAAGGGCTTCCAGCCGCGCTGTCTGCTGATTTTTGGAGAGCTTGTCCGCCTTGGTGAGCACGATCAGAAAGGGAATTTCTGATTCGATGAGAAAATCGATCATCTGCAAATCAAGCTTAGTGGGGGGATGACGCATGTCGATGAGCTGCACCACGAGGGCGATGTCACGGTCGTCGTGGAAATACCCTTCGATCAGCTCACTCCACCGCTGTTTTTCACTCTTGGCGACCTTGGCGTAACCATAACCCGGCAGGTCGACAAAATAGACTTCATCCCCCGTCTGATAGAAGTTGATCGTCGCTGTCTTGCCCGGAACCGAGCTGACCCGCGCGAGGCCCTTGCGGTTAAACAGCTTGTTGATCATCGACGACTTGCCGACGTTGGAGCGCCCGGCAAAGGCAATCTCAAGCCGCTCGGAAGGGGGGATCTGGCTGAGGAGTCCATAGGAAGTTACAAATTCCGCTTTGTTAAAATTTATCATTTTTTATACCCGTATCACTGTAGTTTCTTTGTCCGCCTCTGCAGAGTGCTTGCGCTCGGGGCGGGGGGATTTTTTGAGGATTGCTTTGGGCTGCGCGAGGGCGGCTGAAAGGACTTCTTCCGCCGTCTTGCAGGGGATAAACGTCAGGCTGTCACGCACCGCGCTGTCGATCTCCTCGAGGTCGGATTTATTCTCATCCGGGATGAGCACCGTCTTTACCCCTGATTTAAAGGCGGCAATCGCCTTTTCCTTGAGTCCGCCGATCGGCAGGTCGCGCCCGCGCAGGGTGATCTCCCCAGTCATGGCCACGTCCCGGCGAATCGGGATACCGGACAGGGCGGAGACGAGCACCGTTGCAAGCGCAACGCCCGCCGAGGGCCCGTCCTTGGGCACTGCGCCCTCCGGCACGTGGATGTGAATGTCCTTTTTCTGGTAAAAGCCCGGGTCAATGCCGTACTGGTGGGCCACGCTGCGCACATAGCTCAGCGCGGTGTTGGCTGACTCTTTCATCACGTTTCCGAGATTGCCGGTGAGCTGAAGCTGACCCTTGCCGTCCATCACGCTCGCCTCAATTTGCAAAAGCTCTCCGCCCACGCTCGTCCAGGCAAGGCCGTTGACCAGACCGACCTGGTCGCTGTCTGCAATTTTTTCTCCGAGATATTTTTTCGGGCCGAGGTGGTTTTCCAGGTTTTTGGCTGTAAAGCGCACCGACTCAGTCCCGTTTTCTGCAAGGAGCTTTGCCGTCTTGCGGCAGAGCGTCGCGACGATACGCTCGAGCTTGCGCACCCCGGATTCCCGGGTGTAACTGTCGATGAGGGCGTAAACCGCCTCGTCAGTAATTTTGATCTGTTTTGCGTTCAGGCCGTGTTTTTTGCGCTGCTTAGGGATTAAGTACTTCTTGCAGATGTTGAACTTCTCTTCCAATGTATAGCTCGAAAGCTCGATGACCTCCATGCGGTCGAGCAGGGGGTCTGGAATCGTGCTGAGGGTGTTGGCAGTGGTGACAAACAGGCAGTCGCTCAGATCGAATGGAATTTCGACGTAGTGGTCGACAAACGTGGAGTTCTGCTCCCCGTCGAGTACTTCGAGCATCGCCGAGGAGGGGTCTCCTTTAAAGCTCGAGCCCATCTTGTCAATCTCGTCGAGGGGGTTTCTGGATTTCGCCTGTTTGATCGCAGTGATGATCCGTCCGGGCATTGCGCCGATGTAGGTTTTGCGGTGGCCGCGGATGTCCGACTCGTCGCTGATGCCGCCGAGGGCAATGCGGACGTACTTGCGCCCGAGCGCAGTGGCGATCGACTTGGCGACTGAGGTTTTGCCGACGCCGGGAGGGCCGACAAAGCAGATGATCTGCCCCTTCATCTCGGGGGCGAACTTGCGCACCGCGAGGTTTTCGAGCACCCGTTCCTTGACCTTTTCAAGGCCGTAGTGATCCTTGTCGAGCTGCTTCTGGGCCGCCTTGATGTCGATGCGGTCAACGGTGGACTCGTCCCATGGAAGCTCAAGCACAGTGTCAAGGTAGTTCTCAATCACATAGGCCTCGTGGGAACTCGGGGGCATTTTGTACAGCCGACGCGCCTCGGAGAGAAGTTTTTCGCGGGATTCACTCGAAATATTCTGAATCGCTTCGATGCGGTCGATGTAGTTCTGAGTCTCCTCCTCAGGCTGATATTCCTCGTCGTAGCCGAGCTCTTCATTGATAATTTTTGCCTGCTCGCGCAGGAAGTATTCCCGTTGGTTTTGATCGATCCGCACCTGGACCTTTTCAAAGATCTCTTTTTCCATCATGAGGATTTGGGTTTCCTCATTCAGCGAATGGATCAGCAGGCGGATCCGTTCCAGCAGGTTGTTCTCTTCCAACATCACCTGTTTGTCCTCAAACTTGAGCATCGTGTTGTTGACAATAAGCATGAAAAGACTGGTCGGATCATTTTCCCGTTCCACCGAAACCACGAGTTCTTGGGAGATTTTCGGAAGGATCATCGCGTATTTCTCGAACGCAATTTTGAGCAGACGGATGGATGCCTCGATTTCGATGCTGTCGAACGCCGGCTGTGCCTTGGTGGGCAGACAGCGGACCTCCGCCTCGAGGAACGGATGGGTGCTGGTCAGCCGGAGAAGCCGCGCTTTGTACTCCCCGCTGACCAGGATTTTGTATTCGTCCTCAGTGTGTTTGAGGAACTGTTTGATTTCCACCACAACGCCGATGGAATAGAGGTCGCTCTGTGCCGGTTCTTCGACCATCACGTCGCGCTGGGTGACGATAAACAGCCTGCGGTCCTCCTCCATTGCCCGGCGGATTGCCTCGACCGAGCGTTCTCTGCTGATATCAAGATGAATCAGCGAATTTGGGAAAACGACCAGGCCGCGCGCCGCAATCACAGGCAGGGTCGTGGTTTGTTTGATCGCTACTCTTTGTGCCATGTTTTTCTCCTTATATTTGATGAGCAAATGCCCTGAATTGTATGGTTGGTCTACTTTATTATAAAGAAAAAACACACAATTTGCAAGAGAATGCGGCTAGTTTCAGCTATTTGACAAAAATTTCGCCTAGAGTGTGTTTTAAAACACACGATTAGACAGGAAATCCAGATTGTGCCATTCAAACTGCCCATGTGAGAGACTTTTTCAAAGATCATTTATCTTTCTTCCCGATCTGTGACTGTTGAAACTAGTTTGGAGAACTCTTTTTCAGGGCACAACTGCATCTTGTTTTTGAATGAGCCGGCATCAGCTGATCCTAATCCTTTCTTAAAAGGTCCTTTTTATACCCGCAGCAGACAAAAAATCGGGGGACTGAAACCACAAGTAGAATGGGTCGTTTGCACCAGTCCGAAAAGGACACCACACGGGCACGCCTCACGAAAGGCAATGCAAAACTTTTCTTTATATCGCGCGAAAGCAAAGATCTTCCAATCACTTTTCACGCTCAGATAGCCCATTCCGATCACTCATTCCCCTCCATGCCCAATGCAAATGCTTTTTCCTCTCCCCCACAGAGCCGGTGGGTTCTTTTCGTTCAAGCCACAGGCAAGCCCACAGAAGAGTTCTTTCAAAATTCTATCGGAAAAACGGCCTCTTTTCACACACAAAAAGGCGCCGGACGGCCCGAGAGCCGCCCAACGCCTTTGTTGGATTCGATTCTATACTGCTTTTTTGGATTCCCGTTCGATTTGGGGTTCCCCTGTTCCTTCGACCGCTTCTCTTGTGATGACCACGCGGGTCGCCTTTTCGGAGGGGAGGCGGAACATCAGATCGTTGAGCACACCTTCGAGAATGCCGCG
>CBCSOX010000134.1:0-7737 GCA_965141735.1 uncultured Oscillospiraceae bacterium
ACCATCTACCCGGATGAAAAGCTGTACGAGTACGATAACCCCGCCTATTACGAAAAGCTCGAAACCGTCATTGCGGCGGCCGCGGAAAAGGGCATCATTGTCGATCTCAACATGGGCTCGGGCTACGAGGCGAGCTACAAGGACATCACCGCGGAGGACAGCATGGAGAACATGGCGCTCGGCCGCGCCACCGTTGCGGTGGATTCCGCATCGGTCGGCCAATCGCTTGAGATCGCAATTCCGGACGCCGAGGTCAGCCCGCTGTACGACAGCACCGCGAACGGCGTGCCCATGGCGGAGTGGACCGGCGTGAAAAAGCTCCAGGCAATTGTCTTCGCCAAAAAGGACAGCAACGGAACAGCGCTTGCCAAGGGCAACCAGTTCATTGACCTCGAGAGCGGAGAGGTCGCCAAGTCCTACGCGGACCAGCTGGTGCTCGATATCGACCACACCAAGATCATTGACATGAGCGAACAGGACCTCGCGCCCGGCGACACCGTTTCGTTGACAGCAGACCTGGAAGGGGAGTGGGAGGTTGTCGCCCTCTACTCGGTTCCCTCCGGATCCTTCCCAATCCGCGGCATCTACGACCACAGCTATGTTGTCGACCACCTGGACGGCGCGGCGGTCGCCCGGTTTGTCATCATGTGGCTCGGCAACAAGGAAGGCCTCAAACCGATCGTCGAGAAATACGGCGATTCCATCCGTGCGGGCTTTAACGACAGCTATGAATTCTACACCGACAAGTATTTCAACTACAAGGTGTACGACGCGGCCAAGAGCCCCGAGACCAACGGGATCGGCTACGATCTGTCCAAATACCTCCCCGCACTGTACAAGCTGGGAGAGAACTGTTTTACCATCGGCAAAACCAACGGCGACATTGCACCGTATGACAAAACCACCGACAACTTCCTCACTTACAACATTCCAGAAGATGAAAAGACGAGGATTACCTACGATTACAACCAGCTGGTGAACAGCCTCTTTCTAGAGGGAATGGAGTCGTTCAGCACCGAGCTTGCCAAATACGGCATGGCCTACCGCCAGCAGGCCTACAATCCCCCGATTGACACCCTCAAATCTTCCAAATACGTCGGCATCCCCGAAACCGAAGGCTTGAGCGAGTACTCGCTCAGACGGGTTTCCTCCGGCGCCCACCTCTACGGCAAAAACCTTGTGACCTCGGAGGTGTACACCCTTGGGTCCACCCCTTACCAGTGCACCCCACAGTTTATCAAAAACGGCTACGACCTCATGGCCACGAGCGGCGTCAACAACTTCTTCTATCACGGTCTGAGCTCGACCTACTTCGGCACCGAGGAGGCCAAGGCGGACAACGCCTATGGCGAATACGGCTGGCGCGGCTGGCCGACAATCGGCATCGAGGTCGGGCAGGTCAACCCGATCTGGCCCTACTTCAAAACCCTCAACAGCTACGCCTCCCGTGCAAACTACATGATGCAGCAGGGCAGCCCGAGCTCGGACGTCGCGATCTACATGCCGCTGTTCGGCAGTGTCACCGAGACCGAAGCGGTCAAAACCCTCAACGCCAACGGCTACACCTACGACGCGATCAACGACGACTGCATCCAAAATGAAATCTCCTATCAGGGCGGGAAGATCGTGGTCGCATCCTCCGGCATGAGCTACGACGCGCTGCTCATCCAGAGCCAGACCCTTCCGGTCGAGACGGTGCAGACGCTTGAAACCCTCGCCGCACAAGGCGCCCCAATCCTCTTTTACGGTGGACTGCCCAACAAACAGCCGAGCTTTGCAGACGGCAATTACCAAGCGCTCGACCAGCAGGTTCAGGCAGAGAGCCAGGCGCTGCTCGACAACCACAGCAACGTCAGCCAGGCGTCTTCGACAGAGGGACTTGTCAGCCTTCTGTCCAAAACAGTTGACGCGCCGATTTCGTATGCAGCCAACACCAACGTCCGTATGAGCCGCAGAGCGCTGTCGGACGGCGGAGAGCTCGCCTACATCCGCAACACCTCCAAGCAGCCGGTGACGGTTGAGCTCAAGGTGGATTCCTCCCTGACCAACTGCTACTGGCTCGACCAGAACGACGGCAGCATCTACCGCGCGGACTGCAACCGCGGCAACATCACCCTGACGCTTGAAGCGGAATCGGCGATCGGCCTGCTCTGTGAGCCGCAGCAGTACGGCTTTGCAGACAGCGATGTGAGTGCCGGCATCCCCGACAGCATCAACACCGATGCGGCGGTCGAGACCATTGCGGTCGACGGCTTCAGCCTGACGGTAACCGCCGACAACATCGGTTCCGTCCTCAAGGGTGAAGAGACAACCGCCACCTACACCGACCAGGTGTTCGGCGACTGGGCGAGCGACGAGTTCAATGGTGGCGCGCTCAAATACGTCAGCGACAAGGGGATCTACACCGCGAACTTTGTCATTGACAATCTCTCCACCTACCGCGGGAAACGGGCGATGCTCGACCTCGGCACCGTACATTCCCCCACGACCGTTTATGTCAACGGCAAAGAGATTGGCGATGTGATGTTCACCCCCTATGCCATCGATATCACCTCTGCGCTCCGGCAGGGGAACAACGAGATCAGGATTGAGATGCAGCCGCTTGCCGCCAACCGCAGGGCGGGCTTTAAGGCCGCCTACCAACAGACAGGTGAGCAGCAGTACCTCTACTATGAAAAATACGTGGGCTCCACCAAGACGCTTGCCACTGGCATTGAGGGCCCGATCAGCCTCCAACTGTATCCGGGTGACACTGCATCTGCGGTAGATACCTCAATCCTCGAGAAGGTCATCGCCTACGCGCAGGATCAGAAGGACAACGGAGCGCTCGACAATATCATCCCGCTGGTGGCAGAGGCGTACAACACCCGGCTCGACGCGGCAAACACCCTGCTGAACAGCCTGTCAGCCACCCAGCAAGAAGTGGACGAGGCGTGGATCTCGCTGATGGAGATCATTCATTTCCTCGATTTTATCCAGGGCAACAAGAATCAGCTCGACACCGCAATCGCCTATGCGGAGTCCCTCAACCTCGATGATTATCAGGAGCAGGGCCAGGCGGAGTTCCTCGCGGCGCTCGCTGCGGCAAAGGACGTGCAGGCGGACGAAAACGCGCTGCAATACCAAGTGGACGAGGCCAGGGACAACCTGATCGAGGCGACGCTGCACCTGCTGCTCAAGGCGGGAGACAAGGCGCAGCTGAACCTGGTGATCCGCTATGCGCAGCAGCTCGAACTGGAGAATTACCTCGACGCCGGGAAGCAAGCCTTTGCCGAAGCGCTCGAACAAGCGATTGCCGTGCAGGGGGACAAGACAGCGGTACAGTCGGCCATCGACGCGGCGGCGCTCGAACTGACCGACGCACTGCTCGAACTGCGGCTGAAACCCGACAAAACGCTGCTTGCCAATCTGCTGCAGGAAGCGGGAAGCCTTGACCTGAACGCCTACACTGCGGAAACGGCGAAGTATTTCGCCTCAGCGCGGGACGCAGCACAGGCAGTGTATGACAACCCGCAGGCAGGCAAGGCAGAAGTAGAGCAGGCAGAAAGGTCGCTGAAAGCGGCAATGGAAGCGCTCAAAGCAGCTCCCGCCGTCCAGATTCAAGGGGATGGAGCAGCCATGGCGGCAAACAGCTCGCCCAAGACGGGTGAAAGCCTGCCTGTGGCAGCAGCGGCAATCCTCCTGCTCGCAGTTGCGGGAGCAACCTTCAGCAAAAAGAAGAAATAACCCGGATAGACTGAGACAAGAGAGTTAAATAGCGCAACCCCCTTGAATGTGGGAAAGGGAAACGGCATAGCAGACGCTATGCCGTTTCTAATTTTTTCCTGTTTAGGCTGCTTTGTCGAATAGAAACGCTGATGATTGAAGGGGATTTTCTTATATTTGTAACTTTCAAACAAATAATTTGAAAAAAAATAAAAAAATATAACGAATCACAGAAATAGTCTAGTAATAAAAAAGACATATGTTATAATATCTTAAAATGATGTTTGAGAATTCAAAAAAATTATTCATAATTTCTAATAAGTTGTAAGTGAAGGAATTTTCCCTCCGACGAACTTTTTAGCAAAAGCTGTGCGGAAGAGGGGGATAGTGGATTTTCTATTCTCAAATGCTGGCGAGGAGGTGAAGCATAATGAGAATGTGTATACTCAGCACCATCACTGTTGTCGAAATGGGGAAGACTTGATGAAAAATGCATGTGAGGAGGTATTGGAAAATGAAAAAAGGAAATGATTTACGGGATATATCCGCTCGGGGAAAGAGGACAAAACGGACTGCAAAAATCACCGCGGCCCTGGTCGCTTGCGCGATCGCTGTGTCGGCAATTTCCCCGCTCACAGCATTTGCATCGGCTGGAGGAGAGCCGATCGACATGGGCTCTCTTGACAGGCCAAACTACGCAGAGGCGATCAAATGCTCTGTTATCTTTCCCTACATCAACGGGGACGATGTGCTCGATTCCACTTTGACAGGGCGGTATACCCTCTCGCTCGATGGAAAATCCGTGCCGGATGGAAGCGTAGACCCGCTGGATGAAAGCACCTTTCAGTGGTACATAGGCGAAAGCCGTAACGGGGATTTTGCCCCGATTGAGGGCGAAACCGGAAAGACCTATGCGATCCGGGAGTCGGACCTCAACAAGTATATCCGGTTTGAGGTCACCCCGAAATCGGGCGGGGCCTTGGGAAGGGCGATCCAGAGCGATCCGGTCGGCCCGGTCATGTCGCGGGAGGAGTTTGGGAGGATAAGCCCCCGGCTGAGAAAAGAGGAGCGCTATCTTCAGAGCAGAAACAACCTCTCGTTGGAAATTCGCCAACGCTTTTCAAACTGCGTTTACTTTTCAGTGGACGAAACCTACGGCGGAGAGGACAAGACCCCGGTCAGCCAGATCGTAGGCTCGCAGCATTATTACAGCAACGGCCTGCGCCAAGCCTTTGAAAACGCCCGGCCGCAGGTGCAGGACGGCGCCGTCATGGTCAACAAGGCGTTTGTCTCAACCGTGCTCGGCGCGCCTGATTACGACTTTGCGGGCGCTGATCTCGTGGCGCTCGACCAGGTTGCCGCGGGTTTAAAAAGAACTGTTTTTTACGGCACCCAGGCCGTTGCAGCAGGCGCGAACGGCAACTACCGTTCCACCGCGCAGGCCGAGGGTCTTGTGATCGTTTCGGATACACCGATAGACATCGATGTGGTCGCGGATCGCGATGTGCTCAACGAGATGGTCAACCAGCTTTACGATCTTCGCGCGAGCGAGGAGGAGCTTGCGTGGTTCCGCGACGCTAAGTTGGGCATGTTTATCCACTGGGATCCCGGTACGATGTCGGGCAAGGAAATCGGCTGGGGCCGCACACCCGGGCCGTACAAAATCACCGCTAAGGTCCCGGACTACGACCTCGCGTATCTCGATTTTGATCCCGCTGACTTCGACCCGGCCGACATCGCCAGGAAAGCCAAGGAGATGGGCTGTAAATACCTTGTCTTCACCTCCAAACACCACGGCGGATTTGCGATGTGGAACACCAACTTTTTTGCCGAGCACTCGATTGAGGGCACGCCCTATGCCGAGCGTTCCGAGCAGCAGGAGACTGACATCATCCGGCAGCTCGCCGACGCGGTGCACGCCGAAGGGCTCAAATTCGGCCTTTACTATTCCCCGCAGGATTGGTACAATGACTACTGGTCGAGCAGTGAGCACTACCGCTGGATGGAGACTTATATCGGCCAGCTCAACGAGCTGATGAGCAGCTATGGAAAAGTGGATATCTTTTGGGCAGACGGAATCTGCTCCGCCCTCCAGTCGTTCTACAACCCGGCCCCTGAGGGCTGGACCGAGGCCTGGGGTGCGTGGGATCCCCGCACCGTCCTGCGCCGCGTCAAACAGCTCCAGCCCGGCATCATTCTCAACGACCGCTACGCCTACCGCTGGGAGGATCCCAAGTTGTGGGACAGCGAGGGGGAACCCAACAAGCTCCCGCTCGACATCGCGGGCGATTACGTCGCCCCCGAGCAGACAACGGGGAGCTTTCACAACGAGTACCCCTGGGAGAGCTGTATGACGATCGACCAGGGCACAAGCTGGTCCTACAACGGCCCAACTGGAGCCAAAACCCCGAAAGATCTGGCGGGCTTTTTGATCAACAACACCTGCAACGACGGCAACCTGCTGCTCAACATCGGCTTGATGCCAAACGGGCAGTTTTCGCAGGTCCACCTCGACGCCTTTGCCGAACTCGGCAGCTGGCTGCAGCAGAATGCCGAGGCGTTTTACAACACCCGCGGCGGCCCCTATGTAGAACCCGGCTGGGGCGGCAGTGCTTACCGTACCAATGAGGACGGCACCACCACCTTGTATCTGCACATCAGCCCCAGCGTGCGGGGAAGTTATGCGGTACAGGGCAACACCCTCACCATTCAACGCCCGAGCGACGGAAAAATTTACAGCTCCGCCATCGTGCTCGGACACCCGGAAATCAATCTCGACTTTGAGCTGAATGAGGAAGGATACACCTTTACGCTGCCCGAGGGGATGGCGTTTGCCGACGGCAAATCGCTCAGCAGCATCGATACGATCATCAAACTCGATGAGAACTTTGATGCGACAGTCGAATACACGCTGCGATACGCCGAAATAAAGCTCGAAGAGATGAACGCGCCTGACTACCCCGCTGTTTTGAAACGCTATCGCCCGCTGCTCGAAGAAAAATACAACCAGCTTCGCGCAGCCTCCGAACCGCAAGACCAGCAGACCGCTATGGAGGAACTCAAAAAGATCCAGGGTTCGATCGGAGACGCAGAGAGGATTGAAAAGGCGCTGGTCATCCTGGAACAAACCAAAGAAAATCAAGTGGTCGGCGATCACGCCTGGGAGATGCCCGCCGCTATCAAGACTGCAATCGAGGCGCGGATAAAAGCAGCATATGCTGCGCTCATGCTCCCTGAAACCGATCGGGCAAAGCTTGCAGCCTGGAGCGACAGCATCCAGCAGGATCAGGATTATTTCGAAAGTCTCAAAAAAATCGCTGTCGTCTCGTTTCACCCGCAGGATGACATCATTTCCCCACTTGAAAGACTTTCGATGAGCACCGACAGCCAGGATCTTTCGATTCGGTACACGACCGATGGGACCGATCCTACCGACAGTTCCAAGCTGTACAGCGAGCCGTTTAACGCCCCGAACCAAGGCAACTTTGAAATTCGGGCAGCCGCCTTTTTCGGCGGTAAACAGGTGGGTGAAGCGCAGTCCAAATTCTACTTGATTCAAGATGCTGTCAACCCACCCAGCCTGCTCTACGCAAAACGGCCGACAACTTCAAACCCTTATGGGGACACCATGTTCTTCGGCTTTATTTGTGACAACAACCGCAACAACAGCGTGTCCCTCGGATCCACCAACAGCGTTTATCTCACCTTTGATCTCCAGCAGGAGGCGGATTTCAACACAGTGCTGCTCTTTGAAAAATACTATGTCGGCATTAATCAGGTGCGCACAGTGGAAATTCAGTACTCCAACGACGGCGAAAATTTTACAACCGTCGCCTCCAAATACATACAGTCGAACGGCAGCATCCGGTTTGACACGGTCCGCGCCCGCTATCTCCGGGTCAACATGCCTGATTGCGTCGATCCAGTCATATCGGAAATCGAGTTGTACAACGTCGAATCGCTTGACATGAGCTACCTCCTTCTTGAATCCCAGCAGGACACCTTCCTGCCCGGCTACTATGTTCCGCTCAG
>CBCSOX010000135.1:0-7653 GCA_965141735.1 uncultured Oscillospiraceae bacterium
GGATGTACATCGGGCACATCCCGGACGTCGGCGCTGCAGCCCTCACCGGAGTCGGAGTTTCCTTCCCGATCATCATGGTTATCTCGGCGTTTAGCGCCCTTATCGGAATGGGGGGAGCGCCCCACGCCTCAATTAAAATGGGGCAGGGAGACAATGAAGCGGCGGAACGGATCCTCGGCAACTGCTTTACCGTCCTGCTGGGAATCTCGGTTGTGCTCACCGCCTTCTTTTTGCTGACAGGGGAAAAGCTGCTCCTCCTTTTCGGAGCGAGTGAGAGCACTGTGGGATATGGCCTCGGCTATCTGAATATTTACGTTTGCGGCACTGTCTTTGTCCAGCTCGCGCTTGGACTCAACAGCTTTATTTCCAGCCAGGGCTTTGCGACCCGGAGTATGCTCACCGTGGTCATCGGCGCTGTGATCAACATCGCACTCGATCCGCTCTTTATCTTTGTCTTTGGCCTGGGAGAGCGCGGCGCGGCGCTCGCCACTGTGCTTTCTCAAGCGGTTTCAGCAATCTGGGTGCTCAAATTTCTCACTGGCAAAAAGACGGCACTCAGGATCCGCCGCAAAAATTTGCGGGTGCGCCGTTCGGTGATTCTCCCCGTCCTGATGCTCGGTGTTTCCCCTTTTATCATGCAGAGCACCGAAAGCCTGGTGAGCGTCTGCCTGAACTCCTCGTTGCAGGGATATGGCGGGGATATGGCCGTCGGCGCGATGACCATCCTCACCAGCCTCATGCAGGTGCTGATGATGCCGCTCATGGGGCTGAGCCAGGGCGCGCAGCCAATCGTTGGCTACAACTACGGCGCAAAGAATCCCGACCGGGTCAAGCGGACGTTTCAACTTCTGCTCATCTCAGCCCTTGCCTATTCAGTCTGCTTTTTCCTGTTGGTTCAGCTTGCGCCGCGGCTCTGTATCTCGATCTTTAACAGCCACCCAGAGCTGATGCGGATCACCACCTGGGCGATCCGGATATACTTTGGCGCCGGCTTTATCCTCGGCGCGCAGATCGCCTGTCAGCAGACATTTATCGCGGTGGGGAAGGCAAAGATCTCGCTCTTTCTCGCCCTTCTGCGCAAAGTGGTGCTCCTTGTACCGCTCATCTACATCCTCCCTCTTTTCCTCCAGGACAAGGTTTTCGCCGTCTTTTTGGCAGAACCGATTGCGGACCTGCTCGCGACCACAACAACGATTACCATGTTTTCGCTGGAATTTAAAAAAATCCTGCGTCAATGCAGGAAAGACAGTGGGAACCCGAACTGATTGAACAGTGAAAACAGGCTGGAAAACGATTGGCTGCTGGTATCCTCTGATGAAGGGCAGCCGGCATCGTTATCAGCCTGTCTCAATTTTGAACCTTCCTGTTCCGGCAGAGGAAGAAGAACTATTCGACTTCTACATTGTCAATTGCAAACTGGAGCATAATGTTGATCAGTTCGTTGCGCGAACGGTTTGTTTCAGAAGCGATCTGGTCCAACTGTCCGACAATGTCATCCTTAATTCGAATCGAAAACGTTTTATATCCGTCTTCTCCCTTCAGGTTTTTACTAATTTTTAGCTTATTTTCCATGAGATTCACCTCACTATTATAATATCTTGCTAAAATCTGTATTTATATGATATGATAAATAACATATTACATCACATATTTCTCATTCATTCCGGAAAAGGAAGGAATTGTATCGAAAGAGACATCTGCATTGGCTGCGGATGTCTTTTCTGTTACTGCCTTCTTTTAAAGAAAACAGCTTACATATAGTATACAATAGAAATGAGAAATTCGCGAAGCAATATTTCACAAAGTGATGCCTGCTGATATGGGAACTGTTTGCTACCCTGGTCAACTATGGGACTCAGTAAGGAATGTGAAATTTGAAAAACACTAGTCAGGCCATTTGTTTAGGACAGCCCAGCGCGGTGGCAGAACCATGACAAATGTCATGGCCAATTCAAACTGTTGTCACTGTCGGTAAAGCCGCTGCTGTGGTATCCTAGAGACAGGAAACAACATCAAACAAAGAAACGGAGGATGCCGGATGAACGATTTTGTTACAGTCAGCAGACTGACGAAAAAATACGGCGAGCTGTGTGCGGTTGATAATTTGAGCTTTACAGTCAAGGAGGGGGAGATTTTTGGATTTCTCGGTCCAAACGGGGCGGGAAAATCCACTACCCTCAATGTACTTACCACCCTGTCGGAATTCAACAGCGGGGAGATATCAATTGGAGGGTACGATCTTGTACAGAAAAAAGATAAAATTAAAGGGCTCATCGGGATGGTTCCGCAATCCATTGCAGTTTACCCAACCCTGACAGCAGCGGAAAACGTCACCTTTTTTGCCTCGCTTTACGGCCTATCGGGAAAGAAACTGCACAGCGCGGTGGATGAGGCGCTCGATTTTGTCGGGATCTCGGACCACCGTAAAATCCAGGCGCGCAGGCTGTCCGGGGGAATGCAGCGCCGGCTCAACATCGCCTGCGGCATCGTCCACACCCCCAAACTAATCGTCATGGACGAACCCACTGTCGGGGTGGACGCACAGTCCCGCGAGCAGATCCTGCATTCAATCAACATTCTGCGCGACCGCGGTGCCACCGTGATCTACACCTCCCACTACATGCCTGAGGTGCAGGAAATCTGCGACCGCATTGCGATCGTTGACAAGGGGAGGCTCGTCGCGTGCGGAACCGAACAGGAGCTCGTCACCCTGGTCACCGACATCAGCTCGGTATATGTGGGCATCCGGTTTCCGTCGGATTTTCAACAGGAAACACTCAAAAAACAGCTGCTCGTCATCCCCGATGTCCGGGCGGTGACGGTTCGGGAGAACGAGATCCGTCTTGACGTATCGCTCGGCTTCTCCAACATTGCGCCGGTGCTCAAGGTCTGCATGGAAATGGGGCTTCCTATTCTCAGCGTCAACAGCGAGTCCCCCAATCTTGAGACCACCTTTTTGGCACTCACCGGCCATGACCTGCACTGAGGGGGTGCCAAAATGATACAAGTTTTGATCAAAGAATGCAAGGAGACCTTGCGGGATAAGGCAAATCTCTTTTTTATTTTTCTCTTTCCATCCCTTCTGGTCTGTCTGCTGGGGAACCTCCTCACCTATATGGATAAGGCGGACAATACAGTGGGCAGCATTGACGTCGCCTATGTGGTTGAGACAACCGATCCGGCGGGAGTTGCGGCGATCGAGTCGTTTCTCGAGGGTATGGCGGACAACAGTTCCATCCATCTCCAACAGACATCGGATATCGAGCAGGCAAAAGCACAGGTGTCCGCAGGGGAGTTGACCGCCGCGGCCGTATTTGAGCAGCCCCTGGGCGTGTCGCTCTACGAGGGGAGCGACCACACCAAAAACCGCGCGCTCCAATCAGTGTTTACCGCGTTTTCCAAAACAGCGGGCGCAGTGAACATCGTGCTGCACAGCGCACCGGAGCAGGTGCAAAACCTCAGCATTGGGGGGGCGGAGAGTTCCTTTGTGCAGCAAAAAGACCTTGGGGTGAACCGGACGATGCTCGATTATTACGCGGTCGCCATGACGGTCATGATCCTCTTTATGGGAGGGATGGGAGGTGCTCTCTCGTTCCAGCTCGAGCGCAAGGGGGGAACAGTCAACCGGCTGTTTATCTCCCCCAAAAATAAGGTCAGCCTCTATCTGCAAAAAGTACTCGGCGCAGTGCCGCAGGCTGTCTTACAGGTTGGCATCGTCATGCTCACGAGCACCCTGCTGTTTGGCGCCCATTATGCGGCATCCTGGCAGCACAATCTGCTGCTGTTCAGCATGTTCTTTGTGTGCGGCCTGTCAGTAATCGCGGTTTGCTCGATTGTCGGCCTGTTTCTCCGGGCAAACGCTATGCTCGTGCTCATGCCGATTTTCTGGGCAGTGATGTTCATCTCCGGCACATTCAGCAAGGAGATTTACATCGACGGACTCACCCCCTATTCCCCGATCTACCTGGTTCAGAACGCAGCGTTTGATTTAACAGTGTTCGGCAGGACGGGGCAGGCGTGGACAGTGCTTGGCGTATGCGCAGGTTTGTTTGTCGCAGCGCTGGGAGTTGGCGCAGCCATTTTCAGCAAAAGGGGGGAAAAGCTATGAGTAAAATTTGGATTTTGTTCCGCGGGAATCTGCGGCGCAACCGGCTGTATCTTTTGCTGGCAGTGGTGGGAAGCGCGTTGATCTGCTCGATGTTCGGTTATGTGGGAGGTCTTTCGTCCGAGCACCAGGTGGGGGGAATCCCCGTCGGGATCATTGACAACGACAATACCGCCCTGACCAGTGACTTTCAGACTTATATGAGGGAAGAGCAGGGAATGGAGCTGACGACTGATCTGGACTACGACGGCCTTTCGACCGAGCTCATCGAGCGGCACATCTCTGCGATCATCGAGATTCCAGCCGGTTTTACCCAGGGCATCCTCGATGGGAAAGAGCCGCGTCTCGACATGACCACACTCGACGACTATGAAAACGCCGCCTATTTGGAGGCTTATCTCGATTCCTATCTCACTGCTGTCCAT
Source organism: uncultured Oscillospiraceae bacterium (assembly GCA_965141735.1). Taxonomy (GTDB): domain Bacteria; phylum Bacillota; class Clostridia; order Oscillospirales; family Ruminococcaceae; genus Massilioclostridium. Next base: position 4,531 of record CBCSOX010000135.1, read on the forward strand.
CTGCTGGCGGAAGGGGCTCAGGGGGACGCAGCCGCTTTTGACACTCTGCTGTCCGACTTTTCCGCACAGTCGATTCCAGTGGAGGAAACCTCGGTCGCCGCGCTGACCCAGCAGCAGATTTCCCAGCAGGACGGCTTTTCCACCTGCATCGGTTTTTTTGTGATGCTCGGCTTCCTCTTTGCGATGAGCCTTGCGTTCAGTGTGTTTGACGACCGGGACAACGGACTTTACCAGCGCATTCAAATCGCATCGGTTCGGCCGGTGCAGTACGTTCTTGGAACCAGCCTCTTCGGGCTGCTCAACTGTTTGCTCTTTGTCGCCCTGTTTTGCGCCTTTGTCCTGTTCAGCGGGTTTTACACCGGCGTCTCCATTGGGGTAGTTCTCACCCTATCGATTCTCTACAGCCTGTTCATCGTGGGGTTTGCTCTCGTTGCCGCGCTCTACGTCCCCAGCAAAAATGCAATTTCCGCTCTGGTCATCGGCGCGGCAACGATCACTTCTCTGCTCGGGGGCGCATACTTTCCAATCGACACCTCGCCCGAGCTCCTGCAAAAGCTCGCGCTGCTCACCCCGCAGTATTGGTACATGAATGCCATCCGGTCGATTCAGCAAACACCGGATTTCAACTGGACAGTCAATGCAGTTGCGATTTTCCTCTTCGCACTTCTCTGTTTTTTGCTTGCGGGCATCCGTTTTTCCAACAGAAAGCCGTCCGCCCAGCAGTAGGAGTTTTTAGGCAGGAGGAGTGGGAACCATCCCTCGAAAAATATGCGGGACGCCCGTTGCGTCGGTTAGTCCAATGGGTTTTATCAAAGGTCCTTGCACCAAAAAGGAGAACCAGCTGATTCAGCTGCTGGTTCTCTTTTGTTTTTGGGCAAAAGATGGTATACTAGAAGAACAATTCCAATGTGAGGAGGACAGAGATGAAAGAGAGAGAACTGCTCTATTTTGGAGCGGAACTACTGGCCGTTGCGGTCAGCCTGGCCATGCTGATGGTGGATCATTTTGAGGCGGGACAAGTCTTGGCAGGCCTGTGTTTTGTGTGCACACTGACAGGCAAGCTGCTTGCGCAGAGGATCGGCAAGCCGCGCCGGCTGGATCTTGTGATTTGTCTGGGGTGCGCGGCAGTGAGTTTTGCGCTCGGGCCGGAAAAGCTGTTTCCCCTTCTGGCAGTTTTGTTTGCCGAGATCACCGACCGCCTGGCGGGTTTTCGTTCCAGCCTCCAGCTTACTACAGCACTGACCGTGCTTTTTTGGATTCTCTTTCCCTGCTCTGTTTTTCTAACGGCGTTCACTTTCTCGGTTCTTACGCTGTTGTTTGTTGCGCGCTTGTTTTTGGAAAGGCTTGCCCAATGCCGCTCTCTGCTGGCGCGGCAGCGGGAGGAAAACGAAAAACTGCACAGCCGTCTTTCGGATAACCGCAGGCTGATCAAAACGCTGCAGTACGCCGCCCGACTGGAGGAGCGCAACCGGCTTGCCGCCCGAATCCACGACAAAATCGGACACGGAGTCTCGGGGAGCATTCTCCTGCTTGAAGCGGCGATGCTCACCATGGAGCAAACTCCAGCGGCTTCCCGGAAAACAGTGGAGCAGGCGGTTTCCAACCTGCGGGAGAGCGTGGACGACATCCGCATGTCCCTGCGCAGCGAGCGCTCCACCCGCAGTGAAGCGGGACTGAGTGAAATCAAGCTTGAGCTCGCCCGGTTTTCCGATGCCCACGCGGTCAAGACGGCGCTCAAACCGTCGGGCAGGGTGGAGGAGGTCCCCGGCTATCTGTGGAACTGTATTTACGAGACGCTGCTCGAAGCGCTGACCAATCTGCTCAAGCATTCCGATGCGACGATGTTTACACTGCGCCTTTCGGTTGCCAGCAAAATTGTCAGGGTGGAGTTCCGTGACAACGGCCGTGCCCCTGAGCGGTTTGAGAAGGGGATGGGACTTGAAACCATCGAAGAACGGGTTATCCTCAACGGCGGACGCTGCTTTTTTCAAAGCTCTTCCACCGGATTTGTGATCACGCAGATTTTTTTATTGGAGTGATGGAATAATGATACGAGTAATTTTAGCGGATGACGATCCGATTATCTGCCAGGGACTCAAGATGATCCTCGAGACGCAGCAGGACATTGCGCTGTGCGGCGTTGCAGAAAACGGCGTACAGGCGGTGGAACTCTGCCGGTTGGAGCGGCCTGACGTCGTGCTGCTTGATATCCGGATGCCTCTGCTCGATGGGATTGAGGCCGCAGCACAGATTATGCAGATGCAAGCAGGTGCCCCTCTCCTTCTCACAACATTTGACGAGGCGGAGTTTATCCTGCGTGCGCTCAAAACCGGGGTGAGGGGATATATCTTAAAAAATAGCCCGGCCCAGCGGATTCTCTCCGCTGTCCGTGCAGTGGCAGAGGGGGGCACTGTTTTCCAGCAGGATATTCTGGAGTACATCCGTGACCGCACCGCTTTTCCAGATCATACGATTTTTTCCCTGCTGACGCCGCGAGAGATGGAGGTAGTTGCACTGATCGCCGAAGGCCTGTCCAATAAAGAGATTGCCGAGCGGCTGTTTCTGTCCAATGGCACAGTTCGAAACCATATTTCGGTGATTTTAGAAAAGACAGGGCTTGAACACCGCACTCAAATTGCAGTGCATTATTTGAAAGGAAATTGATTGCTATAAATTGTGGTTTTTAACACATGATGGAGCTTATATGATTCCAGTATTGTATAGAACAGAAAAAAATTCCGAAAAATAGATTTTTGTGTAATTTTGTTGTCCCATTCTGCGTTTTTTTAGGGTTATTATTAGCAAAGGGTTGTTTCTTTTGGAGCCAGGCACAAGTATTGAAACATATGAATTTGGGAACAGAACAGTTTTGAGAGGGGTTCGCTCAAATCGATGAGCGCCGCCAGACAAAACCCCGTAGGTATTTTAGAAAACCAGGAACCGGATCGTCACTGGACGGTAATTAGCACGCCATGTAGTTGGGTGGTGTGGGTGAATTTGTGTGCCCTGTGACGACACGACGCAGAATGGGGGTCCAGACGTATGGTATCAGAACGTGCAATTCAGCGGGCAGTGGAACAGTACCAGGAAAACTGGGTGAGGGAGCTGCCGAGCGAACAAGAA
>CBCSOX010000136.1:0-7599 GCA_965141735.1 uncultured Oscillospiraceae bacterium
GTCTCGAGGTTGAGTTCAAAGATCACGCTGTCCGACCGGTCGAGAACTGCCCGGTAGCGCTGGTCGCTGATTTCCAGCTGCTGGCGGATTTGCTTTTGCCCAGTAATGTCGACAAAAACGCTGTAGAGGAACCGCTCACCGTTCTCAATCAGCAGCTGTCCTCTTTGCAGGAACCACAGCACCACGCCGCTCCGGTGCACCATGCGGTGCTCCCAGGCGTAAGAGCTCGCGTTTTTGAGCTGGCTGTTCAGCTGGGACTGAACCTCCCCCAAGTCACGGGGATCGATCAATGCCGCCAGCTGAACGGGCATCTGCTCCTCCTGATAGCCGAGAAAGGTACGGAAACTGGGGCTGGTGTAGCAAATCGACAGCCCTTCGTCCGGACGGTATTTGCACACCCCGCCGGGAATGTTGGAGATAAGTGAGGAGAGCTCCCGTTCTCTGCGCTGGATGTGTTTTTTATCCTTTCGCTGCATCAGCGCAAAATAGATCACCAGGCCAAACTGAATCAGAATGACTTCCCCCGCCAGAATGATCCCGTATTTGGTGAGATTTCTCGCCTGCTGGTTCACAACCTCTTCCGAAATGCTCGCAAGGGTGTACCAGTTGTTTCGTCCGACCGGCACATAGACAACATAGCGTTTTTTCCCTTGGTAGACAAACTCTAATATACCGCTTTTTCCCTGATCGAGATCCTCCTGAAAGGTTTCGAGTGTCGTGTTTCCGGTCAACTGGACGTCTTTGAGCGCCTCAAAATAGGAAGGATAACCCTCGAGCGCCGCGCTGTTCGTCACCATAATGCCGTTGGAGGTGATGATATTTGCCGCGCTCTGGCCTCTGTAGATCTGGCCGTCAAGCAGCTGTTTGAGCAGTTCGATGCGGTAATCGCACTGAAGCACCCCGACGACTTCACTGCCGCGCAAAATCGGGACGCAGAGAGAAACCCCTCGGTTACCGCTGACAATCGACTCGCTGGGGTCGGAGACTGCGCTGCGCCCTTTGAGCGCTGTTTCAAAGGTCTTGCTGCTGCGCAGCGAATAGGTTTCCCCACTTCCAGACATAGCGGTGCCGTCGGGCAGCGCTACAAGATAATTTTGAAACAGGTTGTCGCTGTCCTGTTGGGTGAGGTATCTGCGCACTTCGGGGGAATGGAGGCTGTCGAAAGAAGCGACGACCCCCGCGACTGATTCGAGGTAGGCAAAGCTGTCATCAAGCTTGATTTGAAACACCTTGGCCGTTTGGCTCGCCCGCTCGAGCAGGTCGCTACTCGTTTGTCTGTCGAGGCTCTGCGAAATCCGCATATAATAGCCGATAAAAACAGAGATGAGCAAAACAAATGCAAACAACAACAGAAGTGCCGGCCGAAGATAACGCGCTGGCGAACGCTGCATAGCATTTTTCTCCTCTCTGCAATGCATAATTTCTTTTTATTATACCAAATGAATTGAATTTAGACAAGTAAAACGGCACATGTTCAACTGAGAACATGTGCCGTTTTACCTAATATTTTGATTTTATTCCATATATATGAAATCAAAGCTGCGGTGCAGAGTAAGATCTGCTTCCGAAGCAAACGTTTCGGTTAATAGCGGTTGTCAAAGATGCGGGTCGACTTTTTCTCACTGCGAGGGAGGTCCCCGATGTCCACCGCCTTGATCACTGCGGTGATCCCAATTTTTAATTTAAAAATATTTTGGATTTCATATTCAAGTTCTTCCCGGTCGGTGCCCTTTTCCCGCTCCACAAAGAGGGTGAGAATGTCCTTTCCGTTCAGATGGTCGATCATCACCTGGTATTCGCTCGACGCCCCGTGCACGTCCCGCAGCAGCTCGTCGATCTGGCTCGGAAAGATGTTAACTCCTTTGACCTTGGTCATGTCGTCGGTGCGGCCGAGAATGGTGTCGATGCGGGGATAAGGCCGGCCGCACTTGCACTCGCCGGGGAGAAAGCGGGTGAGGTCGTGTGTGCGGTAACGAATGAGGGGCGCGCCCTCTTTTTTGAGGGTGGTGATGACCAGTTCGCCCACCTCCCCGTCGGGAAGGATTTTTCCTGTTTTGGGATCGACGATCTCAAAATAGAGGAAATCGTCCCAGTAGTGCATGCCGCACTCCTGCTCGCAGCTCATTCCAATGCCGGGACCGTACACTTCGGTCAGCCCGTAAATGTCGTAGAGCTGCACACCGAGCTCAGCGGCGATGCGACGGCGCATTTTTTCGCCCCACCGCTCCGATCCGATGATCCCCTTTTTGAGACAGATCTGATCTGTAATCCCCCGCTTTGCGATCTCCTCTGCGAGGAGCAGGGCGTAGGAGGAGGTGGCACACAGCACCGTTGACTTTAAGTCCAGCATCATGCGGATTTGTTTGTCGGTGTTGCCTGGTCCCATAGGGATAACCATGGCGCCGAGCAGCTCCGCTCCCGCCTGAAAGCCTATTCCCGCGGTCCACAGGCCGTAGCCCGGGGTGATCTGCACCCGGTCGAGATTGGTCAGGCCCGCAGTCTCGTAACAGCGCTTAAACTGCTCCGCCCAGTCGGCGACGTCCTGGCGGGTGTAGGGGATGATGACCGGGGTGCCGGTGGTGCCGGAGGAGGAGTGAATGCGGACAATCTCGCTGTCCGGCACTGCCTGCAAGCCAAGGGGATAGGCCTCCCGCAGGTCGCCCTTCCAGGAAAAGGGGAGCTTTTCAAAGTCCGCCTGGGTCTTGATCGAGTCAATGTCAATTCCCTCAAATTTTTTCTGATAAAAACCGCCCTCAATTGCAGTGAGCTTTTTGAGCTGTCGTTTGATGAGATCAAATTGGGATTGTTTCATTTCCATAGGGCTATTCTCCTGTCGCCGCTTTGGCCCCGGCCGAAAGCGCTTGTAAATTACTGTCGAGGAACCGTTCGGGGATGCGCTGGCGAATCGTCTCGAGCAGCTCCGCCAGTGTCAGGCCGAGCACCCCGGAAGCCGCCGCCGCGCCGAGCAGGGCAACGTTGAGCACCTTGGCGCTGCCACACTGGGCGCAGACCGCTTCGCCGTCGACCACGATGAGCTTGTCCACCTGCTGCTTGAGGAAGGCGAGCATCTCGGTTCCGTCATAGTCCGAGCCGCCCAGAGAGGCGGTCACCGGCTTGATCGCCTTGCTGCTGACCACCACTGTGCCCCCCTTCTTGAGATAGGGCAGGCAGCGCACCGCCTCGGCGGGTTCAAACCCGATGAGCAGATCAGCGCTCCCCTGCGGAATCATCGGCGAGTGAAGCTCCTCCCCAATCCGCACATGGCTGACCACACAGCCGCCGCGCTGGGCCATGCCGATCGTCTCAGCGGTGCGGGCGTTCTGCCCTCGGTTCATCGCCGACTGGGCGATGAGCTTGGATGCGAGAACCGTCCCCTGTCCGCCAACCCCGGCGAGCATGATGTTAGTTGTCATTGCGAACACCTCCGATCGCGCCGCAGGGACAGACCTGGGCGCAGATTGAACAGCCGTAGCAGAGCGACGGCTCGATTGCCGCCTTGCCGTCCTCGAGCACGAGCGCGGGACAGCCGAGCTCCCGGATGCATTTTTTACAGCCGATGCAGCGGTCCTTGTCGACGGTATATCTGCCCGCCGGCTTGGTCACCGCGATGCAGGGGGATTTGAAGATCACAGCCGAAACGCCCTCTGCCTGCGCCGCACGCTGGACCGCTTGGACCGCAGCCTTGAGGTCGAGCGGGTCGACTGTCTCGACCGGGGAGACCCCGACTGCCTCGAGCACCTTGGGAATGCTGACCTTGTCGACCACATTGCCCATCATCGTCCGGCCGGTGCCGGGGTGGGGCTGGTGTCCGGTCATCGCAGTGGTGGAGTTGTCGAGTACAATCAGGACAATATCGGTCTGGTTGTACACTGCGTTGACAACTCCTGTCATCCCTGAAGCGAAAAAGGTCGAGTCGCCGATAAACGCGAAGTTCACCGCGTCCGGCTCAGCGCGGTGCAGGCCCTGGGCGATTGTGACATCCGCGCCCATGCAGAGACAGGTGTCCACCATGTCGAGGGGAGCGGCGTTGCCGAGTGTGTAGCAGCCGATGTCCCCCGAAAAGACCGCTTTTTTCCCCTTCATCGCCTGTTTGACCGAGTAAAATGACGCGCGATGGGGGCAGCCCGCGCAGAGCACCGGGGGCCGCACCGGCAGCGGAGGCGGTTCCGGGTGCTCCCGCTGAACAAACGGGATGCCCAAAAAACCTTCGAGCGCCTTGCCCACCGATTCAACGCTATTTTCCCCGGCGGGTTGAATATCCCCGGTCAGCTTGCCACGGACGGTGACATTCAGGTGGTGCTTGCCGCAGAGGTAGACGAGTTCCCGCTCAATGACCGGGTCGAGCTCCTCGACGACGAGAACTTCGTCGAGCCCCTCCAAAAACTCAAGCGCAAGCCGCTCAGGAAAGGGATAGGGTGTGGCGACCCGCATCAGCTTTGCACCGCTGCCCCCGAGCGCCTCCTTGGTATACTCGTAGCTGATGCCTCCTGTCGCAATTCCCCTGCGCCCCTTGCCGGTCACCGAGTTGTAGGAATAGGAGGAAAATTCTTCCCCGAGCACCGGGACCCGCTCTTCGAGCTTGATGTGGTTGAGGTAGGAGGAACGCGGGAAAATCACCCAGCGGGCGGTGTCTTTGACAAAGCCATCCTGCGGGAGCTCGGCGCGGACATCGTCCACTTCAACCGACGCGCAGCCGTGGCAGATGCGGGTGGTGGGGCGGAAGAGCACTGGTGTGCCGTATTTTTCTGAGAGCTCAAATGCATCCCCGATCATCCGGTAGGCCTCCTCGGGAGAGCTCGGGTCAAACACCGGAAGTTTGCAGAACCGGGCAAAGTGCCGGGTATCCTGCTCGGTCTGGGAGGAAATCGGCCCGGGGTCGTCTGCAACCGCGATGACCATGCCGCCCTTGACCCCGACGTAGGCAAGGCTCATGAGCGGGTCGGAGGCAACGTTAAGCCCCACCTGTTTCATGGTGACGAGCACCCTGCGTCCGGCATAGGCTGCGCCAGCCCCCACCTCAAGCGCAGCCTTTTCATTGACCGACCACTCGACGTAGATTTCTCCTGTATTCTGTTTGGCAATCGTCTCGAGAATCTCGGTGGACGGGGTGCCCGGATAGCCCGACACAACGCTGACGCCGGCGCGGATAGCCCCGAGGCCGATCGCTTCATTGCCCATCAAAAATCGTTTTCCCACGGTTGTTCCTCCTCTATTGTTAAAAGATATAGCTTCATTATAGTACAAAAAGAGTGTTTTTTCAACTAAAATTCCCAATCAAGTCCTGCAAAACCGGGATGATGTGAATCTAGTCCCCTTGTGCGGAGAAGAAGCGTTCTTTTGGAGAGCCTACCCCTTAGACAGAGTGTTTTCCTGCTGTATTCTAAGAGGTAAGCAGAACCCCCTCCATTGCCCGAGGCATCAGCGTGGGCCGGTATCGGCGGTTTCAGGCGGGCAGCCGTCCTGTCACTTGTCAAGCAAAACTACCAATGAACTGGAGTATGCGAAGGCTTTGCTCCCAAAGGACACTGAATCCTGCCACCACATCACTCGTATCAGACCCGGAACAGAGAAAGGTGGTTTTTCTCATACAGAACTTTTTTATACAGGTGCTTCCCTCTGGGGAAACCTGATGCGAGAGCATCCATTCTCCCGGCAGAACTGGGGGTTGAAAACACTAGTACAAATCAAAACCTCTTGTAAACGAGTGTTTTGCACAGACCCTAGAAGGGGTACTGAAAAGTATCATCGCATCGCTCGCCCTGCAACTGGTCAACCAGTCTTACTCGGCTGTTGAAAGCTTACAGTGATTCCTGCGCTATAAAACTTTTTATTCAGGAAAATAAAGCAATTTCTTTTACCTCACTACTGGCTTCAACCATTTTATTTGCCAAGGCCTTTTTTAAACCTAATGGCAACAAAAAACGAAAAACTTCCGGCAGAATTTTGCCGGAAGCTTGTTTGTTCAGGACCAGCCTGCGTATTCCTCCTCAAGCCAGCGGTGAAGCTGCTCAAAGCCAGCCTGGTCCATCGTGAATTCCTTCTCCTTGAGTGGCTCGCTCTTATCAAAGCAATAGGGGCCTCGCCAGAGACATATCTTCAGATTTCCTTCATCGGGCCGGATTTTGTAGCAAAAATCACCCTGATTTCCAGTAAAGACATTGCCGCTCTCGTAGTAGGAAAGCCCGCACAAATCAAATTTCATCCTGTTTCCTCCCGTTATTGCGCCCTCATCCTGCCCGGCTGGAAAACAGCAGTTTGTTTCCCTATGGGCGCTAGGCGAATGCGAAAAAGATACGGCGCTGTCTGGGCAGACGCCGTATCTCAAAAATGTCACGATTTACAAGACGCCGTATTCCACCAAAGAGAGCGCGTCCCCGTTCTTTCCCACGATAATGTGATCGATCAGGCGAATTTGAATTTTTTGCAGCGTCGCCTTGAGATCTGTGGAATTGGTCACATCGGTGCTTGACGGATTGCACAGCCCCATGGGATGGTTGTGCGCAATCGCCACATTCGCTGCGTTGCGGTTGCAGGCGAACTGCACAATTTCCTTGACCGGCAAAAGCACCGTATCCGCCGTTCCCTTTGCCAGCATCTGACAGGCAATGAGCTTGGATGCGTTGTCAAAACAGGCGGCATAAACGCACTCCTGTGTCCGTCCAATAAATTTGGGGATAAACAGATCGCACAACGCTTCGGTGGTATTGTAGGTTTTGTGCGGCTTCGCTTTGTCCTCCATATAGAGGCGGCAGATTTCTGGAATGAGCTCGAGCAGCGTCGCAGTCCGCTCTCCGACGCCCTTGATTTTGAGCAGATTGTCGTGGTCCGCATCCAATACGCCGGAAAACGAACCGAAGGTGTCGAGCAGGCTGTGCGCAAGCTCGTTGGTATCCCCTCGGGGGATGCTGTTAAACAGCAGCAGCTCGAGGGCGGTGTGCACCTCAAAGCTGTCGAGCCCCTCCTGAACAAAACGTTTGCGCAGCCTCTGCCTGTGTTTGTCGTGACAATTCTTCGCCATTACTTTTTTATTTTTCTGCTTCCAGGCTTGATAAGCTCAATTTTCCCCTCTTTGCACAGCGGGCATTCGTCCGCCTCCCACGCCTCGACGTTGGCAATGTACTCGCTCTTGAAGGGAACGCCGAAGTCCGCTTTGCCGCCCGAACGGTTGACAATCGAACCGATGCCGACGACCACGCCGCCCGCTGCTTCAACCAGCTCCTGTACCTCTTTGACCGATCCGCCAGTGGTGATGACGTCCTCCACCAGCAGGCAACGCATGCCGGGTTTCACTTCAAAGCCCCTTCTGAGCACCATTTTGCCCTCTTCGCGCTCGGTAAAATAGTTTTCAACACCGAGGTGGCGGCTGACCTCATAGGCCATCTGCACCGCGCCCATCGCCGGGCCGATGACAACCTCAACATTGTCGTCGGCAAATTTTGCGGCGAGGTCTTTGCAGAGCTCCTCGCTGTATTTGGTGTTGCGGAACACCTTGGCGCACTGGAGGTATTTATTGCTATGCTTGCCCGAGGTCAGCAGAAAATGTCCTTCGAGCAGAACCCCCGCCTCTTTGAGGATTTCAACAATTCTTTCATCTGTCAG
>CBCSOX010000137.1:0-7514 GCA_965141735.1 uncultured Oscillospiraceae bacterium
AGCACCGCGTTTTCAACGTGATAGATCACGTTGACCACCTCGTTTAAAAACGGGATGTCATGAGAGACCAAGATGAAGGCGTTCTCGTAGTTTTTGAGGAAGCTGGTCAGCCAGGCGATGTGGTTTTCATCGAGGAAGTTGGTCGGCTCGTCGAGAATGAGGATCATGGGATTTTGCAGCAGCACTTTCGCGAGCAGCACCTTGGCGCGTTGCCCGCCGCTGAGCTCGCTGACGTCCCGATCGAGCCCGATCTCCCCCAGCCCGAGTCCGTTGGCGTATTCCTCGATCTTGGAGTCGATCACATAGAATCCGCCGTGTTCGAGCATGTCCTGAATTTCACCCACCTGCTCCATCAGGTAGTTCAGCTTTTCCTCCGAGCAGTCGCCCATTTGTTCGTACATTCCGAGCATTTCCTGCTCCAGGTCATAGAGGTGCTGGAACGCCTCGCGCAGAACCTCCCGAATTGTTTTTCCCTTGGTCAGGGTGCTGTACTGGTCGAGATATCCGGTGGTAATCCGGTTGCACCAGCTGATCTTTCCCTCATCTGGGGAGAGCTTGCCGGTGATGATATTTAAAAAGGTGGATTTTCCCTCGCCGTTTGCGCCGACCAGGCCGACATGCTCCCCCTTGAGCAGCCGGAACGAGGCGTCCTCCAGAATCCTGCGCGCTCCAAAGCCGTGTGTGACGTGTTCCACCGATAAAATGCTCATGCTGATTCTCCGTTTCTGTTCGAGTTTGCCGCGCTTTTTTGTGGCGGACAACAGCTAGTATAGCATAAAAGGGGGAGGGATGCAATACGCCCCCGTACAGAATGAACTGCACGGGGGCGTATTCTTTATGATGCATGTGGAGTCTGGCTTATTTTACGCGGGAGAGGTGCTGGCAGTAGATGTAGACGTTCTGAATTTTCTTTGCCTCCACTCCGTCGTCCGCCTGGATGACCGGCTCGGTCAGGGAAGGGGTAATATAGCGTTTGAACACGATTGCATCCTGTCCGACACGCATATTGCGGATGCTTTTAAAGGTGAAATCTTTTGCCTGGATGCCGAGGTAATCAAAGATTGTCTGAACATCGTTGCTTGAAAAGCAGAGAAGGATTTCATCTTTGTCATACATCTCAATAATTGCCTTGGTTTCCTCAAAGCTCATGTTGGAGCATTTGAACTCGCCCTCGTTGAGCACCGACATCATATTGCTGTTGTTGAGCAGGAGCAATGGTTTATCCTTTAAATCTGCCATCAATATTACCTTCTTTCATCATAAAGTGGGATCGTTGCCTAAATGATATTTAAAATTATACCACAAATAAAAGCTGTTGTAAATTATTTTATGTTAAAATACTATAATTTTTTATGCAGGCGCTTTGAATAGTTCAATTTGGGACAACGTCGCAACAGCTTTTAGCGGGCGAGTTGAACAAAGTTTCTCTTAAAAGTCAGAACTGATTTCATTGAAATCTAGATATCGTCAAATCAATCTTTGATGCGCAGCAAGCGGGTTGGTACAAAAACATCCTGCTTGTCCAGGAGGTTGAGATTGAGGCAATAGACAGCGGAACCCTCTTGAAAAGCAGCCCAGGAGAATCCCCGTCGAACTGCAAACTTGATTCCCTTGTTCGTGGGCAGTCCATCGTGTCTGCAACACAGAGATCAGGATCGTACATTGCAACAAGCACACTCAGCGATTGAACACAGGGTGAGCAGTTGCAAACCATCACGCAGGGACAAAAAAAGCACACAGAGAACTTCTCTGTGTGCTTTTTTGCTTGTTCTGTTATTGCCGGATCTCTTCGATTGATTTGACAACCGAGTGGGTGATCGGAGTCCACTCCACCTTTTTAAAGAGTGCGACAATCGCAATCGGGATGTAGGTGAAGATAAAGATTGGGAACGTGAAGGTGTAAAAAATCTTTTTTCCTGCCGAGCAGTGAATCTGATTCCATTCGGTGATGGTGGTCAGCAGGCCGAAGAAATAGAGGATGCAGTAAAAATTGAGGAAGGAGCCGGCGATCGCCATGAGGGTTGTGGGGATAATTGCGGTGGTGTTGCTCAGGCTGAACATGCCGATCATCAAGAATACGAGGTTGGTAAACACACTCGCAATGGTGACAAACATCGCCGGGGAAATTGTCATGAGCATGTCGTAGCAGGAAAAGCTGCGGCGTTTGACAACTGTTTTGGCAAGTTTTGCGCCATATTTTCCAAATACCTGGTAAAAGCCTTTGGACCAGCGCAGGCGCTGATTCCACGACTGCTCAAAGCTCGAGGGCTGCTCATCGTAGATTTTTGCTGCGCCGCAGTAGCCGATCTTCTCGCCTTTGATCACGCTGTCGATCGAGAACTCGATGTCCTCAGTGAGCAGGTGGTGCTTCCAACCGCCGTTTTCCTTAATGATTGCGCTGTTGATGAGGAAGCCGGTTCCCGAGATGGCGCAGCTGGTGCCCAGCTGCATTCTCGCGTTGTTGAGGTATTTGGCCTCACGCAGGAACCAGAGGGAATAGCCGGCGGAAATCCAGTTGGTTGCGTAGTTTTTGGAGTTGCGGTAACTTGTCACGACGCGGTAGCCGCTGTCGAAGACTTTGTTCATCTCTGCAATGTAGTTTTCATCGAGCAGGTTGTCAGCGTCAAAAACAAAATATCCGTCGTATGCATCTTTTTTTGGGGAGCTGTGAATGATATTGAAGATGTAATCGAGCGCATAGCCTTTGCCAACATACTGCTGGTTAAAGCGCTCATATACGATTGCGCCCGCATTGCGGGAGACCTCTGCGGTGTTGTCGGTACAGTTGTCCGCAACCACATAAATATCGACGAGCTCGGCCGGATAGTTTTGCTGTTTGATGCTTTTAATCAGTTCGCCGATGACGGCGCTTTCATTTCTCGCTGAGATGATGACCGCATAGCTATGTAACTTTTTAGCGGTTTTGATTTTTGGCTTGGACACGAGTGCAACAAACGCGTACACAAACTGGTACGAATAGCACAGGGTAAAGAAGATCAGTATGACAAAATTAAAGTTGTTTATAAACGATAACAAGAATTTCTCCTCCTATACAGTAAGATGTTTGGTCGGAACAAGCAGAAAACTCCATAACAATTCACTGATTTCTTTTTTGACAAGTCTTTTATATACGCTATCTATTATACCATCACTTGCCAATGGAAACAATTCGATGTGGATGTTGTTTCAAATTATTCACAAAAAATGACTCGATTCACAAAAATGAAGGATGAAGAGAATAGAATTTCAAAAAATTGAACAAAGATTTTGTTGCTAAAAAGTGAACTATGAACAAAAAATGAAAATAAAAAAGGGAAAAAGCCTGATTTTGGTTTTCGTTGAAGAATATTGCTCCTTGTGCTATAATAATGAAAAACAGATTGAAAGGTTTGATTTCCTTGCATGACAGATTCCTCTGCCCAACTTGCGGTGCGCCCCTGAAAAGAGAGCTGCGCGATTATCGCTGTGCGCACAACCACCTGTTTGACCTCTCGCGCAGCGGGTATGTCAATTTGCTGACTGCGGGGAGCAAACACTCCAAGGTCCCCGGGGACAACAAGCTGATGGTAAACGCGCGCAGGAGCTTTCTCGACAAGGGCTATTACAGTAAGCTGTGCAGTTTGGTCAGCCAGCATGCCGCCGAACTTGCGGGCAATGGCCCTGTGCTTGACGCCGGCTGCGGGGAAGGATACTACACCACCGCTGTTTTCGAGGCACTTGCACGCAGCGGGCGGGTGGTGGATGTCATGGGAATTGATATCTCTAAAATTGCACTTGACAAGGCGGCGAAGAGATGCAAAGGGATCGCCTGGGCAGTGGGCAGCGTGTTCCATCTGCCGGTTGAAACGGGAAGCTGCGAGCTGCTGCTCAACCTGTTCGCCCCCTACTGCGGGGAGGAGTATCAAAGGGTGCTTGTCCCAGGCGGAAAGATGCTGTTGGCAATCCCGGGAGAAGACCATCTCTGGGAACTCAAAAAAGCGGTTTATGAGCATCCCTACCGCAATGAAGTGAAAGATTTTGCTTTGCAGGGCTTTGAACTGCTCAGCGCAGAACACTGTGGGGAGACCCTCTTTCTTGACAATGCAGAGGACATCGACCATTTGTTCAAAATGACACCCTACTATTATAAGACCTCAGAACAGGATTACCAGAGGCTTGCCGCGCTGTGTGAGCTCACCACCCGAATTGAGTTTAATGTTCTGGTATATCAAAAGAAAGAAAAGGGGACGCTATGAAAAAAGGAAACTGGTTTGCCCTGCTGCCGATTGTTGTCTTTTTGCTGCTGTTTGTCGGCTCGGGCATTCTCACAGGGGATTTTTACACCATTCCAGCGGTGGTGGGCTTTTTAATCGCCCTCGCGGTCGCGCTCTGCCAAAACCGCACCCGCAGCTTTCAGGAGAAGCTGACAACCGCCTGCAAGGGCGCAGGGGATGAGACGATCCTCACCATGGTGCTCATCTTCATTCTCGCCGGGGCGTTTTCCGGAGTGGTCAAGGCCGCGGGCGGAGTGGAGAGCACGGTCAATTTCGGCCTCTCCGTCATCCCGCCCAACCTCGCAGTGGTTGGCATCTTTATCGTCGCCTGCTTTATTTCGCTGTCCATGGGCACCTCGATGGGGACGATCGCCTCCCTTGCCCCGATTGCAGCGGGGGTGGCCGATAAGACGGGGCTTCCCGTCGCGCTCTGCATCGGCGCAGTGGTTTGCGGCGCGATGTTCGGCGACAACCTCTCGATGATTTCGGACACCACAATTGCCGCTGTAAAAACACAGGGCTGTAAAATGAATGACAAGTTTAAGCAGAACTTTTTAATCGTCCTGCCCGCAGCAGTGATCACCGCCCTCATTCTCGCCTGGAGGACGAGCAGTGTAAGCTATCAGATCACAGGGGACCTGCATTACAATTTTCTGCAAATCGTGCCGTACCTCGTCGTGCTTATCGGGGCGCTCATCGGTTTTAACGTCTTTGCGGTGCTCACGGCGGGAATCGTCACCTCGTCGGTCGTCGGCATTTCGCTCGGCAGTTTTACTTTTGGGGAGCTTTTCGGCAAGATCGGCGAAGGGATTGAATCGATGTATGAGATCGCGGTCATTTCGCTTCTCGTCTCAGGGGTTGTCGCGCTTGTCAAGCACAACGGCGGCATCCAGTACATGATCAACCTGATTAAGCGGCACGTCAAAACGAGAAAAGGCGCGGAACTCGGCATGGCGGGCATCTCAGCGGTGGTTGACGTCTGTACCGCAAACAACACCGTTGCCATTGTCATGGCGGGTGGGATTGTCAAGGAGATCGGGGACGAGTTTAAAGTCCCGCCCAAGCGCGCCGCCTCGATTCTCGACATCTTTACCTCGATGGTGCAGGGACTGATTCCCTACGGCGCCCAATTGCTTACAGCGGCGAGCCTGGTGAACATCACCCCGTTTGATATCATCCCAAATCTCTATTATCCAATTCTGATGGGAGTCAGTGCGCTGCTGTGGATTTTGCTAGCAAAACGAAAGGAGGATACGCCGTGTCAGCCGTCAAAACAAATGTGATGCGGATCCTCGACCGTGCCAAGGTGGATTATCAGCCGCATTTTTACGAGCACAAGGAAGGGGAGGCGGTCGACGGTGTCAGCGTTGCTGCCCAGCTCGGTGAACCGGTTGAGCGGGTGTTCAAAACGCTGGTCACCAAAGGGGCACACAGTTATTTTGTGTTTGTCATTCCTGTTGCAAAAGAGCTTGCCCTCAAGGCTGCTGCCCGCGCTGTGGGGGAAAAGTCAGTGGAAATGATTCCAGTCAAGGAGATCAACAAGGTGACCGGCTATATCCGCGGGGGCTGTTCCCCGGTCGGGATGAAAAAGCAGTATGCAACCGTCATCGACACTTCCGCCCAGCAGTATGAAACGGTGATTGTGAGCGGGGGAAAAATCGGCACCCAGATCGAGCTTGCTCCCCAGGAGCTCGCCCAGCTGACTGGGGCCTCGTTTGCAGAGATTACCACTACATAGCCAGGGGTAGTGAGTGAGATTTTTCTAGTGATTTGGGCCTGCAATCCAAGGATCTAAATTTTTTTTGCAAGGCTCCCCTAGGGAATACGAGGGATAGCCTTCTCTGAAGACAAAGGAATAAACTGATTAGGGCCTATTCGAAGAGGTGCTAAAAAACCTACTGGGGCGGGGATAGGAGGAGCCGAGGGTTGTCATGTGTTTTAAATTTGGCACGGAAGCGGGTATAGAAAGGGACTGGCAGTTGTATGTTAAGCCAGGATTCTTTTCATCCGGACGGCCTAAGAATTAATTTTGCAAAGTGGCTTGCCATCAGGAAAATTTTGTGGTAAAATAAAAATAATTCCTAAGTTTGCAGGAGGAAACCTAAGGACAAAGGAAATCTAAATCAAATCGTTCTGAACAGCATGAGGGTTCGTCCCGAAGGAAAAGGCGATGTCAATTATTTGTTGAATCAGCCCCATGCGTTCACCCGCATGGGGTCGTTTATTTTGAAAGGGGTTATCTTTTATGGAAACAAGAATTGCTCTGATTGGAATCATTGTCGAGGACACTGACGCAAGTGCGCAGATCAACCCGATCCTGCACGAGTACGGAGAGTACATTGTCGGACGGATGGGCATCCCCTACCGCGACAAGGGGGTGTCAATCATCAGCGTGGTGGTCGATGCGTCCAACGACCTCATCAGTTCACTCTCCGGCAAGCTCGGCATGATCGATGGAGTGAGCACCAAGACGGTTTACTCCAAGTGTGCAAATGAGTAAACCCGCGGACAGAGAAAACAGAAAGGAAGGCGGGCCGATGGCGACAGGCCTACTGCCGGAACAGCAGCAAACTGTGGAAAAACTCGCGGAGCTGCTCCGACTGGAGGATTTCAGCGCGGTCTATGCTGAGGCGGACCGGGTGCGGCGTGAAAATGTCGGCGACCGCGTGCAGATCCGCGCAATTCTCGAGTTTTCCAACCACTGCCGACGCCAGTGCCGCTACTGCGGGCTCAACCGCAATAACACCGGGCTGGAGCGCTACCGCATCCAGCCCGAACAGATGGTGGAGACCGCGCAGCAGGCGTGGGAAGCGGGCTACCGCACCATTGTGCTTCAGTCGGGAGAGGACGGGTACTACACCGCGCAGATGCTCGGCGAGGTTGTCAAAGAGATCAAGAAAACCGGAATGGCGGTCACCCTCTCCTGCGGAGAGCTCCCGTTTGAGGATTATGCCTACCTGCGCGGGTGCGGGGCGGACCGCTATTTGCTCAAGCACGAGACGGCGGATGCCCAGCTTTACGGCAGCCTACACCCCTGCGGAACGCTCGAGAGCCGGGTCGGCTGTCTGCGAGAGATCAAACGCCTCGGCTACGAGACGGGGAGCGGGTTCATGATCGGCCTGCCCGGGCAGACCGAGGAAACGATTGCCCGCGATCTGCTGCTGCTCAAAGAGCTTGACTGCGACATGGCGGGAATCGGCCCGTTTGTGCCCCACCCGGACACCCCGCTGCGCGATCATCCGCACGGCAGCGCCATGCTGA
>CBCSOX010000138.1:0-7488 GCA_965141735.1 uncultured Oscillospiraceae bacterium
GCTGCCCGCTCAGGAGTGCGCTGAAGAAAAACCCCGTAAAGGTATCCCCCGCGCCAGTGGTGTCCACCACCTCGGATGGATAAAGTCCCTGGCGCACGATGCCGTTGTCATCTCCATACAGGGCACCTTCCCTGCCCAGCGTCAACAGGACTGCCGTCTGATGGCGATCCATCAGCGTCTTGAGGATTGCTTCCGGCTCGGTCTTTCCAGAGAACTGATGCCCCTCCACCTCGTTGATGACAAAATAATCCACACAGTCGAGGGGATAGGAGAGAAGGCATTCCTCAAATGGGGAAGGGTTGAAGATCAGCCGCAGCCCAGCTTTATGCGCCCGCTCCATCAAATAGCGCAGATTTGAAATTTCGTTTTGCAGGAAGATGCAGTCCCCTGCCTCAAACTGGCTGATCACCTCGTCAATATACAGCTCGTCTATCCTTTGGTTTGCTCCCCCGTAGAGGATAATGGAGTTTTCTCCCCGGCAGTCGACCTGAATGATTGCCTGTCCCGAGCCGCCGGGCACCTCCCGAACCAGCGATGTATCCGCACCCGCTTCACGGAGCAGTTCGAGCAGCATATTGCCGTCCTCCCCCACCATCCCAGCGTGAAACACCTGCGCGCCCGCCCGTGCGAGCGCCACCGATTGGTTGAGCCCTTTGCCGCCGCAATTGATCTTTCGGCTGGTTGAGCTGATCGTTTCACCTGGTAAAACGAGATGGTCCACCTGGTAAACCACATCAATATTGAGCGCGCCAAAATTTAATAGCTTCATCGCAATTCCCCCTTAGCTGAGCTTTCCGGCAGCGTCGCAGAGCAGGTCGATGAGCTTTTCCCGGTCAACGGCAAAGGCGACCAAGGCGTTTTCCTCCCTGCCTGTATTGTGATAGTAATCCACCACCGTACAACCCGCGGTAAACTCCCCTTTGGTTTCAATCTCGACGTTACAGGGGACAAGCTGAAACAGCGTCGGATCGATGAGATAGGCTGCTGCACAGGGATCGTGCAGATGGACCCCTTCCACATGTTCAGGCGGTGCGAGAACAGGCAGTTGGAGGGTATGGGAATAAAAATCGAGCATGGCGGCGAGCGTGGTTGCCGTTTGAGTGCCGACCTCCCGCAGCCGCTCGATATCCTCCCGGTAACACTGCGCTTGCCGAGTGACATCGAGCCCAAACATCACAATCGGCACACCGGAGCGGAACACAAGATTCGCCGCTTCGGGATCAACCGCCATGTTGAACTCTGCAACCGGAGTGGTATTCCCCCCGTGAAACGCTCCGCCCATCAGGGTGATCCCTTTGATTTTGTGCTGGAGCTCGGGATGCGCAACGAGCAGAACCGCGAGGTTGGTCAGCGGGCCGGTTGCGAGAATATCCACAGGCTGTTCCGATTCGCTGAGAAAGCGGGCTGAGGCTTCAAGCGCTGTCTTTGTGGTGTGCGGCGCAGTGGATTCGGGGAGTTCGACTGGACCAACCCCACTCCCCCCATGCACCTCTGCGGCAATGCGCAGCTCGCGCACCAGGGGCTTGGGCGCGCCTTGATAGACGGGAATTTCCTCCCGGCCCATCAGGCTGTGCAGATTGCGGGCATTGGTGTAGGTCTTGATGGGGAGCTGATTGCCTGCGCAGGTTGTAATCAGACGGACATCGAGATGCGCAAGAACAAGCGCGAGAGCCGCCGCATCATCAATACCGGGGTCACAGTCAAATAGTACTGGATTGTTCATCGGTGCCACCTCCTTTTATTTTTTATTATACCACAAAAAACGCGAAAGGAACAGAGCTCAGGGAGTGTATCACGCCAAGAAAGTGGACGGCAGTGAACGATGGGATTCACTGCATCCTTCGCTTTCTCTTTTTCCACACGGCAAACAGGACTACAGCTGCAATCAACAGCAAAATCACCATAGAATACTGTTTGATGTATGGGAGAATGACTTCAAAATTTTCTCCGAGCAGATAACCACAGGAGATGAGAAGGGTATTCCAGGAGAGGATACCGATGGAGGAAAACAGGAGGAACTCGAGGTAATTTTGTCGGGTGATGCCGGATGCAAACGAAATATAGGTCCGAAACAGCGGCACGACCCGCCCGAGCATGATCGACATCCGCCCGTACCGCTGCTGCCAGTCGCAAGCTTTGTGAAACTGTCTGCCCGCCTTGGGAAAACGATGAAACAGGCGGTCGAGAAAGCCGCCGCCCGCTCTTCCCGCAAAATAGCAGGCACTTGAGCCGATGAGACCGGCCACAACGCTGATGAGAATCACCAAAGTGATGCGGTGCCCCAAGCGAAAAGCGACCAGTCCCGAAACCGGAAGCACGAGCTCACTTGAAATGGGAAAACAGGCGTATTCGAGCATGATAATTAAAAAAATCGCCCACAGCCCGTATTGGGAGAGCAGGGCGATTGCCGAGTCCAGATTCATCGCAGGTTCTCCTTTCACTCATTAATATAGTGTATTTTGCCATTTAAAAAAATATGTGTTACAATGGTACAAAAAAGGAGGGGACCGGATGAAAACAATCGAACAGGCGCAGGTGGATACCTGCCTGGGGCGGTTTACGGTTTATGCAGATGCAGGATCTGTAGTTGCCATCGCCTTTGAAGACGAATGGGAGAAAACAGAGAGATTTCTCAACAAGCAGATTGGCCGTCACAGGACGCTGCCCGCAGGGGACCAGGTGGAACGCTACGCGCAGCAGTTCCCCGAATTTTTCAGTGGAAAACGAAGGGATTTCGAAATCCCCTACACGCTGCACACCACCCCATTCCGCAAAAAAGTCCTTGAAGCTGTCGCATCCATCCCATACGGTCAGGTTTACAGCTACAAGGACATTGGCCAGCTCATCGGGAGCGCAGGTTACCGCGCCATTGGAGGGGCGGTCAAGAACAATCCACTGCCGATTCTCATACCCTGTCACCGGGTCGTTGGCTCTTCCGGCATTGGGGGATACAGCATGGCGGAAGGACTCAAAACCAAGCAATTTTTGCTTCTACTTGAAAAAAATAACGGTCAGCTGGTTGGTAATCCCAACCGCTAATCGTCATCCATCTGCGTTTCATAATACGTGTCGATCCTTTCCAGGATACGTGCACGGTTTTGACCGTTTAACAGCCCAAACCGTCGCAGCAAACGCTGTTCGTCCGCTGAAAGCCGTACCAGGCTGGAACTGAGGGGCTGTTTACTCGGCGTGCGCCCGAGCAAGAAATCGGTTGTCGTGTTGAGCGCGTCTGCAATTTTAGAAAGAATTTCGGCGTTTGGGATGTTGATGTTCCTCTCATACTTTGACATCGAGGATTTTGTGATCCCAATTTGGGCGGCAAGGTCTTTTTGTTGAATGTCAAGATCCTGCCTCAAGCTGATTATGCGATCTCCTAACGTTAACATTGTGAATCATCCTCCCAGATTGTATTATACTGTACTCCGCAGAAAGGATTGGCTAAAGTTTCTCATTTTATAACCGCATTTTTACGAGTTGACCGATCATCCAACGTTCTGCCGACACAAATCAGGCTGTTTTGTGCATAATTTTACCATTATACTCCTATAATAAAGATATTATTTTACAAAAGGAGCGGTTTGTTATGCCCAGAGGCAAGAAAAAGACGTTCGAGGAACAGCTTGAGAGAATTGAAAATGAAATAAAAGCCTGCGAACGAAAGCTTGAGAAACTAAAAGGGGAAAGAAATGGCATTTTGCAGGCCAAACGGGAAGCCGAAATTTCTGCCCTGTACAACGCAATTCAGTCGAGCGGAATCTCAGTGGACGAGGTGGTTGATATTCTCACCGAACGCCAACAGGTCGACAGGGAAATTGCATAATGACTCTGCCGCTGGAACCTCCGGCGGCTTTTTTGCGGCCAAACTGCAATGGAATGTATGACGGAAATCGGGATTTGGGTGAGGAAAGGTCGTCTTCTCTTCTGATCTATTCTTGACATCTTTTCGAACGGACAATTTTGTACTAAAATTATGCGACAAGGGGCACAAAGGAATACCAAGCAATGAGAGTTGGCTCCTCAATGTCTTTCCAAGATTACCAATCAAAGTACTTTACGCCGCAGTGCGGCAGGTTTTACCGCAACTAGATCTCTAAAGGAGGGAGATACTAATATCATGACCAAAACTGTGTGCCCGGAAAATTTTATTTCAATGGGGATGGTTTTGGCCATACTCTGCAAATGAGGTGAGAATATGTCACAGGAAAGCGCAAACTTTATCGTTGAAAAGGTACACGGAAAGCGTGACTTCCAGGAGATCAAAAAACAGCTTGACCAGATACACGGTGTGTCCTGCGTGAATGTCATCAGTCAGCACAATTTGGTTTCGGTTGATTACGACAGTTCTGGGACTTCTTATGACGAAATTGAAA
The DNA here is from genome assembly GCA_965141735.1 of uncultured Oscillospiraceae bacterium. GTDB lineage: Bacteria > Bacillota > Clostridia > Oscillospirales > Ruminococcaceae > Massilioclostridium. The sequence continues at coordinate 4,371 of CBCSOX010000138.1, forward strand.
ACCGCCTCAATAAAATGGGTTATGAAATTGCGGCAGATGCGAGCTGCATTCAGACCCGCTAAATCTTTCGATTGCAAAAAGATCCGGTCATCGATTGCCGGATATCAGACTGTCGAAAAACTGCTTTTAAGCAAAGAAATCAAAAAAATCCGGCGACATGCGCGTCGGATTTTTTTACGGCAAATGCCGGAAACCCGGCATTGCGGGGAAGTTGGGAAAGGGGGCCCCTTCCCCTTTGTCGACACGCTCACAGCCGGCAATCCGAATGACGGGTCTTTCTCTGTAAACCAGCAAGGCAGCAGTTTCTGCAGAAAAAGCAACTGTATTTTGGGTCTATTCACAAGAACAGGAATGAAAGCAGACCGTTGGTTGAAAACTTCGGCGTTCCAATGCCGGTCCGAATACTTAGTATTCGGTCAATGATGGATCCAAAAAAGCGGAGCAGCCGCCTCGGCTGCCCCGCTTTTTGGCCTATTGCTGTTGGCCGGAAAACTTGTTTTTCGCTTCGTTGATCTTTGTCTGCTCTGCGGGTGTTGTCTGATACCATCCGCGTTTTTGCATCTCGAGAAAAACGTCGTGCTGAATCTGATGTTCTTCGTTGAGGATTGCCATAAATTCGTTGAGCACTTCAGGGGTCGCGCTCTCGTTGACATGGTCATTGTAATCACTGGTCAGCTGTTTCTGGCTGATGAGCGCATCGTTGAGCATTTCACGGTCATCAAACGGCATGCTGTTGTTGTTTGGAACTGGAATGGTGTTCTGCATTGTACTTTCCTCCCCTATCCGAGCTGGTTGAGCAGGCGGGTATAGTGGCTTTGGTGTTTTGCCGCAATCTGCTCACATTTTGTTTTCAGCTGCTGATCCGAGCAGCTCATGGCGTACTGCTGATACTTCGTCACCATCGTTTTTTCGATGCTGAGCTGGTCCTCAATGGCGGAGAGCTCTTTGGTTGTTAAATTCGGCATACGGTACACTCCTTTGCGAAATCACTCATGAACGGATTCGTTCCCCCCTAGTATCGCCAGTTTTTTAAATTGTTATGCGTGCCGAAGATCAGCAAATTTTGCTGTATGCGGAAGCGCCCGCGGGATTTTTTAGTATCCCACGGGCGCAATTTTCACCTATTTATTCGGAAATTTGTTCAACAGCCTGCTCAACTCTCTCTTGTGTCTGCTTGCTGTCGGTGGTAATGTTCAGATTCTTATTGACTTTTGCATCGTAAGTCTGGCCTTTGAGTACATCCTTGAGGTCAAAGCCGGTCATTTCCTTGACTGACTCAAACACGCTGGTCATCACGCCGGTGACATTGCCCGCCACTTTGGACACGCTGTTGTTTGAGCCGTTTTCCCCACCGCCGTCAAGCACAACGATCTTTTCGATCTGCTTGAGAGGCTCTGCAACTTTGGAGGCAATTTCCGGCAGTACCTCGATAATCATGTTTGCCATCGCGGCGTCGTTGTACTGCTTGTAAGCCTCTGCCTTTTTCTTCATCGCTTCGGCTTCTGCGAGCCCTTTTTCGCGAATGGCGAACGCTTGGGCCTCACCTGTTTTCTTGATAATTTCTGCTTCGGCTAAACCGTTTTTGCGTTTCGCCTCGGCTTCAGCCTCCGCTTGGGCGATCTGTAAGTATTTTTCCGCCTCAGCCTCTGCCATCTGTTTTTCCTTGTCTGCAAGCGCCGGCTCAATGACTGTTTCACGAAGCTCAGCTTTTTTGCGCTCTGCCTTGCGGGTTGCAAGCTCGATATTTTTTTCCTCTTTTGCAATGTCGATCTGGACCTCGGCGACATGGACTTCCTTCAGTCTCTGCTGGCGCAGGACCTCAGCGTCCATCTCTGCGGTGGTGACATCCTTGAGGGTAATATTTTTCTGAATTTCATAGGAGGCGTCGGCGATCGCTTTTGCCTGGTCCTGTTCACGGCGGTATTCGGATTGCTGGACATCTTTTTGTTTCTGTGCCTCAGCAATCTCAGTCTCCGCTTTGAGCTTTGCAGCCTCTCCGAGCTTTTTGGATTCTGAAACGCTGATCTGAGTTTCCTTTATGGCGTTTGCCGTGGCGATTTCCGCTTCCTTTTTGACCTCTGCAATGCGGCCCGCTCCAAGCGCGTCGAGATAGCCGTTGTCGTCCTTGATATCGCGGATATTGAGGTTTTTGATTTCGAGACCCATTTCAAGCAGGTCGGTCGCGATAACCGTCTGAACCTGAGAGGCAAATGCTTCTCTATCTTTATAAATTGCCTCAACCGTCATGGTAGAGATGATCTCGCGCAGCTTGCCCTCGAGCATGTTGGTCGCAGTCTCTTTGATAATGCCAACCGTCTTGCCCTCGTTGTTGACATTGAACTGCTCGATTGCTGCGAGAATGCAGTCGTGTTCATTTTTCACCTTGATGTTTGCATAGCTGACGATCCGGATCGGAACGCCCTGGGAGGTCATCGCATCCTCAGTACGCACCTCAAGCTGCATGTTTTCAAGTGAAATGTAGTCGATTCGCTCGAGTATTGGGATGACCATTCCGCCCCCGCCGGTGATAACGCGTTTTTTGAGGCCAGTGACAACCGCCGCTTTATCCTGCGGTACCTTTTTCCAGAGGCTGAAAATCACTATCATGATCAAAAGGATGCCCAGGATAATCAAGCCGGCCACAATGACTGGGGTTTGTGTAAAAAATTCCATAATTGTCTCCTTTACTGTTGCTGATTGGATGGGCTTCTGCGGACGATGAGTATTTTTTTGTCAAACGCGATGGGGATCACATCTTCTCCCTGGCCGATCCGCTTGCCATCCTCGGAACGGGCGGGATAAGTGACTTTGCCTACTGTCGTGGAGAAGGTGACAACGCCGAAGCCATTTTCCACAATGGCGTCGACCACCCTGCCGTCAAGGCCAAAGATATCCTCATCTTTGTGGGAAGGGCTCTCAACGCTACGGAGCCGGTTGATCACTGCGTTTTGAATGACCAGGGACATCGCATATCCGGCTGCGAGCGCAATGGCAAAAATCGCCGGGGGCAGTGCGTGAAGTGGGGTGTAGCCGAGTAAAAAGCCTGTGCCGCCAAACAGCAGCACTCCCGCAGAGATGCTCATCAGCGAAGTCGGGAACGCGCTGAAGGCAAATCCCC
>CBCSOX010000139.1:0-7395 GCA_965141735.1 uncultured Oscillospiraceae bacterium
CTGCGACATCGCGGAGACCTTCAACATGATAAGCATTGACGGCGACACCTCGACCAACGACACAGTCACCCTGATGTCCAACTGCACGGCGGGCAATGAGCTCATCGAGCAGGAGGACGAGAGCTACAACACCTTCACCAGCGCCCTTTATGTGGTGATGAAAAAGCTGTGCAAGATGCTCGCCAAGGACGGCGAGGGCGCGACCAAGCTCATCGAATGCGAGGTGCTCAACGCAAAGACCGAGAAAATCGCCCAGTCGGTCGCCAAGGCGGTCATCACCTCGAGCCTGTTCAAAGCCGCAGTGTTCGGCGCGGACGCGAACTGGGGCAGAATCCTCTGCGCGATCGGCTATGCGGAGGGGGATTTTGACATCGACAAGGTCAGCGTCCGGATCGCCTCCAAGACCAAGGACACCCTGGTGTGCAAAAACGGAATGGGAGTCGACTTCTCGGAGGAAAAGGCGCAGTTCATCCTGTTCGGCGACGAGATCAAAATTGTGGTTGACATGCACGACGGGGAGTACGGCGCGACTGCGTGGGGCTGCGACCTCACCTATGATTACGTAAAAATCAACGGGGAATACCGGACTTAATTCGGACACAGGAGGGTGATTCCAATGAACGACGTAGCGATTTCCAACAGCGCAAAGGCACAGGTGCTCATCGACGCGCTCCCCTACATTCAGAAATACCGCAACAAAACGGTTGTGATCAAATACGGCGGCAACGCGATGATTGACGAGGAGCTCAAGCTCTCGGTGATGAGCGACATCGTGTTGCTCTCCCTCGTCGGCATCAAGGTGGTGTTGGTGCACGGCGGCGGGCCGGAAATCAACGCGCTGCTCGGCAAAGTGGGCAAGGAGTCCAAGTTTGTCGGCGGTCTGCGCTACACCGACAAGGAGACGGCGGAGATCGTCCAGATGGTGCTCGCGGGCAAGGTCAACAAAGACCTTGTCTCGCTGCTCACCCGCCACAACGGGCGGGCGCTCGGGCTGTGCGGCATTGACGACGGGATGCTCGTGGCAGTCAAAAAGGAAAACCCGGACCTCGGGTTTGTGGGGGAAATCCACCACGTCAATGTGACCCCGATCAACGACGCGCTCGACCGTGGCTACATCCCTGTCATCGCAACGGTTGCAACGGATGAAAACGGCAACACCTACAACATTAACGCCGACACCGCCGCGGCCAAAATCGCCGCTGCGCTGCACGCGAAAAACCTCATTCTCATGACCGACATCCGGGGACTGCTCCAGGACAAGGAGGATGAGAACACCCTCATCCCGGTCGTCAAGGCAAGCGAGGTGCCCTCTCTGGTCAAGCAGGGAATTATTTCGGGCGGCATGATCCCCAAGATCGACTGCTGCGTCGAAGCGGTACGCCGCGGCGTGGACCGCGCTTTTATCATCGACGGCAGGGTGAAGCACTCGGTGCTCATCGAGCTGTTCTCCAACGAGGGAATCGGAACGATGTTTGTCGGATAAAAATATAGCTTGCACTGTCTGATCGGTGGAAAAGTAATGCAGAGGCTGTTGTAGTGGGGCGTACAAACCTCAGAGCCTGTACAACTTAGTAGAATCAGACAGTGCTTTGTTTCAATTTATATAAAGGAGAACTCTATGGAATCCAAGAACAAATCACCGCTCTCTCTTGTTCAAAAGCTATGTCTGGCAACCTTGGGGTTGTTTTCTTTGCCGTCTTTTTATCAGCCTGTGTTTTTTCAATAACAGCTTCATGATGGGGCCCAAAGAAGTCGAAAGCCCCCCGCACATTCTTTACGGAGCCTGGAACGCAGAGGATATTACCCTGACGCACAGCATTTCCACCAAAGCGGGAAGAATCGCCGCCAATAAGCAGGTGATCCAAGAAAGACTGCAGGAATTTGGGCCGGTTGGATACCTGAAATTCCTTAACAACAAGGCCCGCTGGATCACGTCAGAGGGCAACTTGTTTTGGGGAGGTGAAGGTGGGTTTGCGGAGTATGACAAGATTAAATCTCAAACGATCAGAGAGGTTGTAGATCCCGATGGTAAATATTTTGATGTGTACGATTATGTCGCACAGGGGATCTAGATTTTTGTGATGCTGCTTATAGTCGCCCCCGTTGTTTTGCGGAAAAAGAATGTTTTCCATAGAGAAACGGCGATTAAGCGGTGCGCCATATTCGGTATTTTGTGTTTTATTCTGCTGTTTGAGGGAAGGTCCCGTTATATGATCAACCATCTGCCGTTTTTCATCATGCTCGCTTCGTATGGATTTCTGAGCATAACCGACCAGATTCAGCGGCACTTTGTAAAAGGAAGGGGAAAAAATGAACTCAGATAATTTAAAGATAAAGGATGCCAATTACATCGCAAACACCTATGCTCGGTTCGACGTCTGCATCAAACGGGGAAAGGGGGCGACCTGCGAGGACTACGACGGAAAGTACTACATCGACTTTTCAAGCGGCATCGGCGTCAACAGCCTCGGCTTCTGCGATGCACACTGGAGCAAGGCGGTCTGTAAACAGGTGAAAAAGCTCAACCACACCTCCAACCTCTTTTACACCGCGCCGGACGTCAAGCTCGCAAAAAATCTCTGTACCCGGACGGGTTACGACAAGGTCTTCTTTGCAAATTCAGGGGCTGAAGCGAACGAGGGCGCAATCAAGCTCGCCCGTAAAAAAAGCTTTGACAAGTACGGGAGCAATCGTTCAACGATCATCTCGCTGGTCAATTCGTTCCACGGGCGCACGGTGACCACCCTATCAGCCACTGGCCAGGATGTATTTCACAACTACTTCTACCCGTTTACCGAAGGCTTTGTTTTTGCAAAAGCAAATGACCTCGACGACCTCAAACAAAAGCTGGACGGATCGGTGTGTGGAATCCTGTGCGAACTCATCCAAGGGGAAGGCGGCGTCATCCCGCTCGACAAGGAATATGTGCAGGCGGTTGCAAAACTCTGTGAAGAACACGATCTGACCTTCATCGTTGACGAGGTGCAGACCGGCATCGGACGGACAGGCACCCTGCTCTGCTCGGAGCAGTATGGGGTGCGCCCAAATGTGACGACTCTCGCCAAAGGACTGGGCGGCGGGCTGCCGATCGGCGCGGTGCTCATGGACGAACATTCCTCGCAGGTGCTCGGCTATGGAGATCACGCGACAACGTTCGGGGGCAATCCCATCGTATGCGCCGGTGCGAACGCAGTGCTCGGCGCGCTCACCCCCGAGCTGCTCGAAGGGGTTGCCCAGCGCTCTGCCTACATCCGCAAGGTTCTCAAAAACATTGACGAGGTGGAAGCAGTCGACGGCATCGGTTTGATGCTCGGGGTCACCCTCAAGACGAAAAAATCCGTAGAGGTACTCCGGGCATGTGCCAAAAGCGGTCTGCTCGTGCTCACAGCCAAACACAAGCTTCGTCTCCTCCCCCCGCTCAACATCTCGTGGATGGAACTCGAGCAAGGACTTGAGATTCTCAAGGATGTGCTGTGCAGACCGGAGTAATGCGGCACAAACGCAGCAACAATGCGTTTTTATCAGCTTTTTGGCGGTACAAATAGAAAACGTTTCACAGATTTAGTGCTGTCTATCTTATCCCAAGTGAACAAGATCAACTTACTGTCCAAAATCGTTGCAGTGCATCGGCGGACACCGGCTTTCCCCATCAGGAGAATCGGTGCCCGCCTTTTTCAGGTCTGAGCATCGTTTGACCGCCACGTATTTTTCCTTTTTAATAACCGACAAGCATTTGTCTGGAAACTACATTTCATCCATTTTTGGAAAGAGGGAATGCCTAGGCACAATAAGTATCCGCGCGTAAAACGCGTAATACAGTCTGCCAGCTGCATAAGACTGTTCCTTGCTGCCCGTGAACGGGCTGACCTAGCTCATCGTGAGCTGTTCACCCATTTCGTCTTCCTTGGGCTGGTTCTTTATGTACTCCACAATTCGGCTTTCGTTCTTCCCCATCGTATCCACATAGTACCTTTGCACCAGAATTCTCGGTTCCTGTATTCGTCCTTTAGTTCGCCGAATTGCTCACACAGCATTGTGCTGCTTCTTCCCATTCAAGTGCCCCATGAACCTTGATACTGCACTCTTTGGCGGTATCTCCATCAGCATGTGGATATGGCTCGGTCACACTTCTGCTTCCAAAATTTTTACACCCTTTTATTCGCACAGCTGGCGCAGGATCTTCCCTATTGCTGCTCGCTTCTCTTTGTAAAAAATTTTCCTGCGGTATTTTGGAGCAAAACCATGTGATATTTGCAAATCCACTTGGTATGCGATAAACTGTTTTTGCCTTTTAAACTCATTAAAATAACCTTCTTGTGGTAGTTTTGGTGCAGCTGGCAGACCGCTTCTCTATCCTATCACAAGGAGCTTCTTTCTGTCCTTTTTTCTGTTCAGCTATCTAATTCTTACCGAACCACACGTCTAACGTGTGGTTTGGGGATACAAAAAACAGGCCGCATCAGCTGCGGCCTGTGGTTTACGTATTCAAGGGCGTGCATTGGGATGCTGAAACCGTATCAATTGGGCGTGTACAGATAGCATCCGGTTCAGACCAGTTGTTTGATTGACAAAACCATCTGCCTGCTGTGGCTCTCGTCCAAATCTATCTAGCCTATGAGCAGGCGCAGCCGATTGGAAGAAACAATTGCAGAGCAGTTACATTGGTCAAGGTAGGATCCCTCTTTAAAGCTGAGCTGGTAACAAACAGGCCTTCTGCGCTCACCGCGTGGTTTTGCTGCGACTATCCTGCAAAGGGTTTTCCACACTCGGGACAGAATTTCGGCGCGCTGCCATCCGCAGGCGCAAAGCCGCAGTTGGTGCATTTTTGCGCCTCCGGCTTTTTCGCGCCGCACTCGCCGCAGAAGCGCCCGGTGTTCTCACTGCCGCAGGAAGGGCATTTCCAGCTCCCGGCGGGAGCAGGCTTTGGCTTGCCGCAGTTGCTGCAAAACTTTCCCGCGTTTCCTGTCTGCCCGCAGGAGCAGGACCAGCCCTGCTGCGCCTTTTGCTCTGTCTCTCGGCGCTGCTGTTCCATTTGAGCGGCGTTGGTGCTGCTCGCCGCGCCCAGAAAGCCGCCTGCGACATTACCTCCCATCCCCATGCCAGCAAAGCCCATCATTGAACCGTTTGCATTGGAGCCGGCTGCCTCCATCCCGCGGGCCACCGAGCCCTGCACATATCCTTCGCGGATGGTGGGATCACTGAGCATAGCGCCCTGGTTGCGCATATTGATCAGCTTTTTGGATTCTTCGTCGTAAGAGATGCTCGCAATGCCGACCGACTGGACCACAAAGCCTCGCTTTTCCTCCCAGTCCTCGTCGAGCGCCTCAGACATGTATTTGGAGAGCTCGACCCCGTGGGAAGCGACATGTGAAATGCGGATGCCGTCAGCAGACATCTTGTTGAGCGCTGTGCCGAGCACGTTGAGGAACTCGGAACGGTACTGGTCGTTGATGTCGTTGATATCCACCGACGTCGCGCTGCGCGGGACTGCTTCAAAGAAAAACTTGATGGGATCGGTGATCTTGATGGAGTAATAGCCGTAGGCGCGCAGCCACAGCTCGGCGTTGTAGAATTCATCCATGTAGTTGATCGGGTTGGGGGTGCCGAATTTGATCCCCTTGATCTCCTGGGTGTTGATAAAATACACCTTTTGGGAGAGCGGCGTGGACCCGCCAAATGCCACCCGGCGGAAGGTCTCTTTGACCGCGTCGCCGAGTTCCCCGTTGAACAGCGAGGGCATGGAGGAATTGTCCACCTCGTAATAGCCTTCTTCTGCGGTGTAGTCGATGATCTGCCCGCCGTCGACGAGCATCATAAACTGGTTCGGATACACATGGATGAGCGAACCGTTGGATATCGTATTGGCCGTCCCCTTGCGGTTGCTCCCCCGTTTGTCGTTGCGGTCGGTGCGCACCCCCATTGTCATGACGGTGGTGTCGCTCATTGGGCCCGCTTCGTAGGACTCAAAATACTGGTCGGCAAGGCCGCCGCCCACTGCGTTGATCGCTGCTCTGATAATGCCCATCGTGATCAATCTCCCATCTTTTTTGAATATCGATGTGTTCCTTTTATTATACAAAATCCTCCCCGCAATTGCAAGATGGTGCGCAATTTGTTCAAGAATCTTTTGACAAACTGTGTCCGCCGATTTATACTAAAGGATAGCACAGTAGGAAAGGGGTACGCTATGAACAAAACCGTACTCGTCACCGGCGCGTCCCGCGGCATCGGTGCGGCGATTGCCGAAACATTCGCCCAGAGGGGCTATCAGACAGCCGTCAACTATTGCTCCCATCCCGAGCGGGCGCAGCAGCTCGTGAGCGGGCTGACCAGGCAGGGACTGACCGCCGCCGCGTTCGGGGCAGATGTCTCCGACCGGAAGCAGGTGGCGCGGATGTTCGCTGAAATCAAAACAACCTTCGGTGGGGTGGACGTCCTCGTCAACAACGCGGGGATCGCCCAGCAGAAGCTGTTCACCGACATCACCGAGGAGGCGTGGGACAGGCTGTTCGCCGTCAACGTCAAGGGGGCTTTTTTCTGCTGCCAGGAGGCCCTTCCCCACATGATCCACCACAAACGCGGCAAAATCGTCAACATATCCTCCATTTGGGGATTGACCGGCGCCTCCTGCGAGGTGCATTACTCGGCGTCCAAGGCGGCGCTCATCGGCTTGACCAAAGCGCTCGCCAAAGAACTCGGCCCCTCCGGCATTCAGGTCAACTGCGTCGCCCCCGGGGTCATTGACACCGAGATGAACGCCGCACTCGACGCTGAGACGATTGAGGCATTAAAAGAAGAAACCCCGCTCGGTACCCTCGGCACCGGCCGTGACATCGCAGAAACCGTGGCGTTTCTCGCCTCTGACCGGGCAGATTTTATCACTGGACAGACGATCAGTCCCAACGGCGGGTTTGTGATTTAAACAAAGCCAGGGGCCGGTATAAAAAACTTTGAGCCCCACCGCAAAAGAAAAAACGGATGATTTGATAAAGCTTGCTCCGAATCCGATACGATTCGTGTGCTGTTTGTGCTCTATTTCAGCCGTTGACTGTTTTGAATAGGCTCTAAGATCCGGCTTGACAGATGAACCTTCATTCGGCGCCGGGTTTTATCGCCGGCCCATCGTGTCCAAAAGCCGCATGGCAGATCTGCAACCAATCAACAAAAGGAGACTGTTTATGAAACAATATGGAATGATACGGGTGGCCGCCGCCACCCCCTTAAACCGCGTCGGAGATACCCGATACAACGCAGAGCAGACGGTTTCCCTCATCCGCAGGGCACACGCCCGGGGGGCGAGTCTGATTCTCTTCCCCGAGCTCTCGGTCACCGCCTATTCCTGCGGCGACCTGCTGCTCTCCTCCACCCTGCTGCGCGGGACGGAACAGGCAGTGC
>CBCSOX010000140.1:0-7368 GCA_965141735.1 uncultured Oscillospiraceae bacterium
GGCGTTGAATCAGCTGGCCTTCAAGTTTAAACTGGATGATCGCCATCGCCTTGTACATCTTGGCGGCGAGCTGGATGTCCACCGGATCATATTTGTTCTCATCGAGGATGCGGGGGATGAAGACAGAACAGGGATCATCCTTGTACACCTGTGCGGCAAAGGTGGAGAGGGGGCGCAGGTTGATGCCGTAGCCATCCTCAAGCAGGTCAAAGCTGTTAAAACTGATGCCGAGGCGGAGCACGTTTGCAATGAGCGGCCAGCTGCCTGCTGCCGCGCCCATCCAGGAGATGTCGTGATTGCCCCACTGGATGTCCACATTGTAGTGGGTGAGTTCCTCGAGAATTGCGTCCGCGTGGGGCCCGCGGTCAAAAATGTCCCCGATGATGTGAAGCCGGGCGACGGCGAGACGGCCGATGAGGGTGCACAGCCCAGTGATGAGCTCCTGTGCGATCCCCGTTTCAATCACTGTGTTGATAATCTGGTTGAAATAGTGGGATTTGTTGTAGCTGTCCCCGGTGTGGAGCAGTTCTTCGATCACGTCTTCAAACCCGCGGGGCATTTTTCTGCGCGCCTGGGCTCGAGTGCTCTTGGAAGAAACCTCCTTGCACACCTCAACCAGCCGGTAGATGGTGATGCGGCACCAGTCGTCGGTGCAGGTGTCGAGACTGGAGAGCCGCCGCAGCTCCTGTTCCGGGTGATAGACCAGGGCCGCAAGCGCGGTGCGCTCCGGTTCGGTGATGGATTTTTCAAACAGTTCGTCGATTTTGGTTCGGATAATGCCCGATGCACTGCGCAGCATGTGGATAAACGCCTCGTGTTCCCCATGCAGGTCGCTGAAGAAGTATTCGGTCCCCTTGGGCAGGCTCATCGTCGCCTTCAGGTTGATCATTTCGGCGGCTGTCTCCTCTATGGTGGGGTATCCCTTGGCGAGCAGGCGCAGATAGTGCTGGTCAATCATTGCGGTCCCTCCTTTTTGTGCTCTATTATAGCATAGGAAGGGTAAAAAAGCATTGAATTTTTTTGCTTTCTCCCCTATAATGGATCGTAAAGGGGGCGGAGGCGATGATCCGGTATCTGACAGCGCAGCAGGTGGAGATCGACATCCACGAAATGAAGCGGGAGCAGGCAAAAAAATACCTTGAACGCTTTTTGAGCTCAGCTAATGGGAATGTGCGGGAGGTGACGGTGATCCACGGGTTTTCGGGCGGCACCGTCCTGCGCGACATGGTGCAGAAGGGGCTCAAACACCACCGCATCAAGGCCAAACTCCGCTCGTTTAACCCTGGGATCACCATTCTCGAGCTCAATTGACCTGGGGGATCAAATTTATTTTAAAAAGGACGGCATGGGTGCATTGCGGCGCATAGGCGGCAAAACACTTCTGGGTGGACCCGGAGAACCGGGACAGATGCGAAAACTTTGGAACCAGCCGTGGGGACTGACGGGAGTCAGGGGGCTGATCGTTTGGAAGGCGAGACAGCTCTACCCAGCGAAATGGCAACCAATAGCAGCTGTGTTTTGTCAAGATGGCACCGTCCTGGTGTCATGATTTTTGTACCCGATTGGCTGCAGTTGACAAAACGAGGACTTCGCGCTATAATTAGTTTCACACGAAACTAATTGACTGGAGAACGATCTATGAGCATGCGTATATTTGGGAAGTGGATTTCCATCATCTCGCGCTTCAGCGGAATTTATTACAGTGAGCATATGGAGCCGCTCGGTCTCTCGAGCGGACAATATAGCTTCCTTCTGTGCATCTGTGACCATCCGGGGCTGACCCAGGACGAGCTCGCGGCGGAACTCGCGTTTAACAAAAGCACCGTTGCCCGCGTCGTCGCCTCACTGGAGAAAAATGGATTTGTTGAGCGCAGGGTCAACCCGCAGGACAAGCGGGTGGTGAACCTCTACCCCACCCAGCACGCGGAGGAAATCTGCCCCCGGGTAAGGGAAATTCTTGACGAGTGGAACCTCCGCATCACCGATGGATTCACTTCGGAGGAATCCGATCGCTTTGAAGCGCTGCTCATCCGCGCGTCGGAAAATGCCCGACGCCACGCAAAACTAGCAAAGGAGAAAAACAAGCTATGACACAGACAAAACCAGCCCATTCAAGCCCATTTGAAACCGAAAATATCGGGCGCCTGATCGCCCGGTTTGCGATTCCGTGCGTCATTTCGATGCTCGTCAACTCTCTGTATAACATCGTCGACCAAATCTTTATTGGCCAGGGGGTGGGGTACCTTGGAAACGCGGCGACCAACGTCGCCTTCCCCCTAGTGACGATCTCCCTCGCGTTTTCCCTCCTCATCGGGGATGGATGCGCCGCCTTTTTCAGCCTTCGGCTCGGGGCCAAGGACAAGGAGAGCGCCGCAAAGGGCGTTGGCAATGCGATCACCCTCGCCGTTGGATTCGGCGTCCTCTTTTTGGTGTTTGGAACTCTCTTTATGACGCCGCTGCTGCGTCTGTTTGGCTCAACTGAGACCGTGCTCCCCTATGCGCAGGACTACACCCGCATCATCCTGATCGGGCTTCCGTTTGTGCTCATCGGCACCGCGATGAACTCGATCATCCGCGCCGATGGGAGCCCCAAATATGCAATGGTCTCGATGATCTCCGGTGCGGTGATCAACACCATACTCGACCCCATCTTTATCTTCGTATTCAAATGGGGGGTAGCGGGTGCCGCGTTTGCAACAATCCTCGGGCAGATCGTGACCGCCATCATCTCGGTTGTCTACATCTTCCGGTTTAAGAGCATTCACTTCAAGCCCTCCCTCCTCAGGCTCAACGGAAAGATTTCGCGCACTGTCATGTCGTTCGGCGCATCGAGCTTTATCACTCAGGTGGCGATTACCCTCGTCATCGTGGTGATGAACAACAGCCTTGCGTTTTACGGCGCCCAGTCGGTTTACGGGGCGGAAATTCCGCTTTCCGCGCTCGGCATCGTCATGAAGGTCAACCAGATCCTGATGTCGCTGCTGCTCGGGCTCGGTGTCGGGTCCCAGCCGATCATCGGCTATAACTACGGGGCCAAAAATTTTAAGCGGGTGAAAAAAACTTACCTCATTTCCGTGAGTATTGCTTCGATTTGTGCTATAATAGGATTTATACTATTCCAGTTCTGCACCCAGGGGATTGTGAATATTTTTGGACAGGAGGATGCGCTGTACAACCAGTTTGCGCTCAAATCCTTCCGCGCCTTCCTCGGGCTCTGCTTCCTCAACGGCTTTCAGGTGGTCTCTTCAATCTATTTTCAAGCCACCGGCAGGCCGATTAAGGCGGCGACGCTCTCTCTGTCTCGGCAGGTGCTCTTTCTGATTCCGATGATTCTGCTTCTCCCGCGTTTCTTCGGTGTGGAAGGGATTCTCTTCGCCGGGCCGGTTGCAGACGGATTAGCCTTTGTTCTGGCAGCAGTCTTCATTTTACTGGAGATGCGCCATCTCAACACTGCACATATGCAGGTCAATGAAACGGAGGAGTAGGGTATGAACAAAAAAACAATTATCACTATCAGCAGGCAGTACGGCAGCGGTGGACATGAAATTGGACAAAGGCTCGCAAAGGAACTCGGCATTCCTTTTTACGACAAAGAGCTCATTGAAATGGCGGCGAAACGCAGCGGCATGAGCCAGGAAATTTTAGAGAGCATCGATGAGGACGCGACCAACAGCATGCTGTATTCGCTTTCCACCGGTGCGTTCCTGATGGGCAACCGCTTTGCCCCCACAGGTGACGTTCCGCTCAACGACAAGCTGTTTTTCGTCCAGTTTGACATCATCCGCCAGGCGGCGCAGGACGGCTCCTGTGTCATTGTCGGGCGGTGTGCAGACTATGTGCTGCGGGACAATCCGGATGCGCTGCATGTGTTCGTGCACGCATCGATGGAAAAAAAGGTCGAGCGGATTTCTAAAAAATATGATCTGAGCCCGGCCAAGGCCAAGGAGCGAATTGTCCGGACGGATAAACGCCGCATCAGCTACTACAACTACTATTCCGATACCAAATGGGGGGCAATCCAAAACTATGACCTCTGCATTGACAGCGGCACACTCGGAGTGGACAACGCCGTCGAGCTGTTGAAAACATTTTCCCAGATGAATCAAAAGACAGCTGAGTGAGCAAATTTGTTGCAAAATAGTTTGACATAACCTCTAAAAAGTAGTAAAATAAATCCATGGAAATCATGCAAAATAGATACCAAATTCAAGATGAGGTGATTCACATGGCAGGAACCAGAGAAACAAATTATGAAATACTCCGGGTCCATCTTCAAAAGGGCCGCAAAGAGGTTATTACAGCACATGCGGAGGAGTTCGGTTACCGCAACGTGAACGAATTTGTCAAAACGGCAATTGTTCAGCTCATGGAACGTGATCTTGAAAAAGGACTCAAGCCCAGCCCGGTTGTTCCCATTCTCAACGAGGATGAGGAAGAGCGGGAACGCAAATGGATCGAACAGGCGATGATCGAAAGCGATTAATAGTTTTGAACAGAGCTTTACAGACATATTGAAATACCACCGGCAATGCCGGTGGTATTTTGTTTTGCAGCTTTAGCGAAAATGAATCACCGACTCTGCCGGTGAGAGGAAAGAACTTTCGCACACAGCATGGAGCGAAGCAAATGGCAAGAAACGTTTCGCTTAAAGCGGAATGTTCTAGGGACATAATTGCTTTCGCGTTTGCAATGCGTGTGGTGTAACTGGAAAGTTTTTCAGTACCTCTTGAGAGGCGAGCTGGCAGTGTGCCGTTCATACAACCAGTTCCACTGGTGGTTTTGATTGAGAAATTATATTGGGGCAGACACTCATAATAATTTCTAAATATTAAAATTTTTACAAACAGATTAAACAATTCACAAATTAGAGAATATAGATAAAAAAAGAAAATTATATTGTTTCTTATTATATTGACTATTTATGCTATATATCGTATTATAATGGCATAGTTATATTAGCTATTACTTTTTTGTATTGTTAAAAAGATAGATGTTAAAGAAAAAATTTTATGTTTTAGATATTTTTAAGTATTTGTATGTCTATTGTATGAGCCGCCACAATCGGTCTTACGGTGAGTGCAGCGGAAGTTTTTGAGGAAAGAATGAAAGATGTCCGAACAATTCCCAATGCTGCGGTTGTATCGCCAAGAGCCACAAGTGGATATATCTCCACACTTTCTTTGAGTCAAAATTCGAGTCACGTCGGCGCGACCAGATCCTATTCTTACGATTATTTCTATGCTGAGATCAACGGAATTTATAGTGTAGGAGCTGGTTTTACGGCCAGTTCTCCCGCTAGAATGAATGTTAGCGTCGGCACGAATTCAATCCTTGGCTTCAATACAATTTCTACTACAAATGTTTACTATTACACAAACAATCAAAATTTGACTGCCTATTTAAACTATGTCGGAAAAGGCAACCGCGCGTTTCGGTTCCAGACCTATGGGTCGGCGATCAAATCAGATCGAGTCAATTTAATCAGCCACAATGAATGCAGTGATTCTGTTGTGGGGCGGATCCGCCCCACAACAGATATTTTTGATTTGTAACGCTTACTCCTATTCTAAATGACAAAGGGGGCGCCATATGGATTATGCCGTCGTTTTAGATCATGTGACAAAACAGTATAAAAAGGATATTGTTGCGGTTGCAGATGTAAACTATTCTTTTTCTTCGGGAACATTTTATGCCATTCAAGGAGCTTCCGGTTCCGGCAAAACAACACTCTTACAGATGATCGGCACCTTGGATTCCCCGACGAAAGGAACCGTTTGGGTTCAGGGGCAGGATACCACTTCCTGCGGTGAGGGACGGCGCACTCGTCTGCGCTGCGGTGAAATTGGGTTTGTATTTCAGAACTATATGCTGCACGCAAAATTAAAGGCTTATGAAAATGTCATGCTCCCGATGCTTGCGGCAAGCAGAAAAAGTAAGGAGTGCCGACAGCGCGCCCGCACACTCCTAGCTGATCTGGGATTGGGCAACCGGCTGGACCATTACCCGCATCAATTATCCGGAGGAGAACAGCAGCGGGTGGCGGTAGCCCGTGCCATGGCGAACCGGCCTTCGGTTTTAATTGCCGATGAGCCGACAGGAAGTCTGGATCAAGAAAATGAACTCACTCTGCTCAAAATGTTTCGAAGGCTGACAGAGGCCGGCGTCTGTGTGATTACCGTGACGCACAATCAATCGGTTTCCAATTACGCGGATGTACTTCTCAGGATGTCGGATGGGAAGCTGGCGCCTCATTCCGATGTCGCCTTGAAACACGCAGATGGGAGGGGTTCAGAATGAGTCGTTCCTGGATTTTACTTAAAAACATTGGGTTTCGCCCGGTCAGCACCTTGGTTCACATCCTATTGCTGACTATTTTCTTTACGGGTATTTTATCGAGCAGTGCGGTGTGCAACGCGGCGCTGGATACGCAGGATACGATTTTAAACAAGACGTTGGAAGCGAGAACACTCTCTGTCTTTCCATCCACCCAAGGGGTTTTGATCACAGAAAACGATCGGAATGCGATTGAAGAGATGCAGCACATTTTAGCTGTCGTACCATCAAGTGCGCGCATTTACGGAGGCAACGTACAAATCGGCGGGAACTCTGAGCAAACCTATCCGTCGGTTTTTGTAGGAACCAACGCGGCTGTATTATCAAAGTTTGAGGAACTTTCTGATCAAAGTCTTCAGGACAACCAGGTGCTGGTACCAAAAATTCTGATCGATGAAAACGGACAGCAAATCGATGGAACCAGCCTGATTGGAAAAACCATTTCAGCTGCTGTGAACCGATACGATTTTTCTGAAACAGAAGAACCCGCTGTAACAGAATCCTTTCAACGAGAGTTGACTGTAATTGGGTGCTATCAAGGGAAGCTGTTAAACGGGTTTGAAAACCAAATTCTCGCTTCTTTTGACTCGGTTTTATCGATGAACGCAATGCAGATGAACGCGAGCAGTGGAGAGTACAACGATCTTTCTGACTGCGTGGTGGTTGTCGACGATTTTGCAAATAGAACAAGTGTCATACTCTCTTTAGAGCAAAGAGGATATCTTTCCAGTGTGTTTTTTGATTTTCAAAAAGATATTGTGGACATCATGATCCTCGGGGGCAGTACACTCACCATACTCTCGTTTGTTATGGCGACCCTGCTTACTTTTCTCCTTCAACTTCGGTGTATTTCCAAAAGGATGATGGAGATTGGTTTGATGAAATCGATGGGGTTTCAGACAAAACATATTTTTATCGCTCTGCTGATTCAGGCGGAGCTGATCAGCATCCTCTCCTTCGTCTTCTCTTTTGTTGTATCTGAATTCGTCTCGTTGCAATTTGGCCCAGCTATTTTTACCGATTACGCTAAAATGA
>CBCSOX010000141.1:0-7356 GCA_965141735.1 uncultured Oscillospiraceae bacterium
TTTTGATGATCGAGGAATTCCTTTCGACGTAGTTTAATATACTCCCCAGACGCCTCAAAGTCAAGTTAAAATCCCGCTCACAAAAGGAAGCCTATTGCAAAGAAACCGCGAAGAACTCCGCTGCATCTCACACCGTTTTCAGCGGCCGGGAAAGCCTGTCCGCAGCAGCGCGGTGCCGCTGGGCAAACTGCTCCTCTTCCTGCTTGGTCGCAGCCTTGATGCTCTGAGAGCCGCAGTTGGGGCAGCATTCTATCTCCCCCATTCGAATGAACTGAAACTTGCATTTGTGACAACTATAAACCATTTTGGCCTTCCTCCTTTTTTATCTAGCTTAATCATATCATAATTAACAATAATTGTCAATATATCTTTTAAATTACAATTAACAAAGGATGAAAAAAGACCCCATTTCAGGGCTTTTGCTCTGAAATGAGGTCTTGTTTGCCGAATCTGGCTTATTTTCTGAGCTGGAACGACTGGCAGTCGGTGCACTGGTCCATTGTCGGATGTGCTTCGTGGGTGCCTACCATGATGCGGTCAAGCGAGCAGTAATTTTCTTTCTCACAGTGGTTTGCGCACTGTTGAACGGTGCATTCGATGCAGTGGTTTGCTTTACAGTTGTTCATTGAAATATCCTCCTTTTGATTGGGTTTCCACTGATAGTTTCCCCGCTGAAACTTGAAATATAACTGAAAAATTGATGATAATCTATGCGTTGCGGCGCATACTAAAAACGGAGGTGACAGCAATATGTCTCAAAATTGTTATGCAACCAACCCTCTGATGGAAGACCCGAAGCTCAAGGAATGCTTTAATTCCCTTCCTCCCTACATTCAGGAAAGCATTCTGCAAAGCGGTGTTGAAATCAAATCGGAGGAACACCTGCGTCAGATCGCTCAAAATTTTCAAGCTAATCAGTAAAACGAAAGAGCGAAGCCTTGCCGCTTCGCTTTTTTCCATGTATAATAGTGGCAAAGGAGTGTGTTCTGTATGGAATTTACCTACGAAGCCAACCGGATTTACCTCACAGACGAAACGGGCAAAACGCTCGCCGAGGTGACTTTTCCCGATGTTTCAAGCAAATGCGTCAACATCAACCACACATTTGTAGACGAGTCGCTGGGAGGAAAAGGAATTGCGTCCAAGCTTGTTGAAGCCGCGGCTACTCAGCTGCGCAAACAGGGGAAACGCGCATTTACAAGCTGTTCCTATGCAGCGAAGTGGTTTGCGAAACACGGCGATTATCTCGACGTGTTCGCTGGAAATCCAGATGCTAACTAAACAACCGGTCGCTCCGTTCCTTTGGGGAAGGGGCGGCCCTATTTCTTTCATCTGCTCTCTCATTTTTAAAGACACAGTTCTATTTCGATTCAATTGTATCGGACAAATGTGTCTAATCATAATTTATTTTGTCGAATTTTTCTCGGGAAACTACCAATGCGAGCAGATTTCAACAATCCATTCTGAAATTCCCCTTCTTGAAAGAATTTGTTACATATGATATACTAGTAAAGCGAACCCTGCTTGTTCGGGCGGGACTAGCGTAGGAAACAACCTCATTCAGTCGAGTACACGGTTGTTTCCTTTTTTATTGTTTCCCTTATTGTTCAAATGAAAAACAATGAAAACCATTCGAGATACAGCGAATCCAATTGTTGTGCATCAATTGAAAAATGATCCAGTCGGACAGTGTGTGCTCATGCCGTCCAGCTGGATCATTTCATTGAGGATCGAAGGATAACTCTGTTGCTGCTGCAAATTACTGCACACACCTCATGACAGGACGCATCCCTGTTTTTTCCTCTCCTCTTTGTACGGTTCAATCTTCGGCTAAATTTGTCGTTAAGTAATTGGCCGTATAGGAGGACTGCAAATTGGTTTCCTCCTGTTGATACTGGTTAGCGACAACAACAAAACACACCGAAGAAGCCACAAGCGCCGCTGCTGCAAGGGCGAGGACGAGATAGGGAAAAAAGTAATGTTTGGATTGTCTGCTCAATTTCATAGAATATACCCCCAGTTTTGTTACCCTGTTTTCTCCTCTGTGTTAGCCTTCTATTAATTAGACTCTCAATCATGCAAAAAAGACACGTTGTTTTACAAAAAAATCGGAACCGATTGTTATTTCTACTTTTTAACTAAATTAGCCTTTGTATTTTTAGAACTATTTACGATTTTTTTCAAAAACACCTGCCCGCCTCTGGACAATAGAAATGCGAGAAGCGCACTTGCACTGACGGAAATCATGTGCTACAATAGAGCAAACAAAGGGGGAAACCAGATGAAAACATCGACAATCACTGCTGAATTTGACGCTACACCCGCCCAGGTCTGGGCCATTGTCACGGATCAGCAAAACACGGGATGGCGCAGCGATTTGGATCGAGTGGAATTGATCAGCGACACCGAATTCATCGAGTATGCTAAAGGGGGCTTTGCAACCCATTTCCGCATCACTGTTGTTGAGCCGGAAAAGACCTATGCGTTTGTAATGGAAAATCAAAATTTTACAGGAGAATGGAAAGGATTTTTTTCCAAAACATCTCAGGGAGGCACCCAAATAGTGTTTACCGAACAGCTGAAGATGAAAAACCCGGTGATCGGTCTGGCTGCACATTTATTCATGAATCTCAAGAAAATGCAGCGTCGGTATGTCCGTGATCTGCAGGCTGCATTAGAGCGTTAAAACAGCTAAATGCAACACAAAGCCGACTTTGATGCGTCTGCCTCATGCAGAGCAAATAAGCCCAACGGCGCAAAACAGGCGGCTAAAAACGGAACACATTTTCGTCTTTTCATAGAATCTTCAACCCAATGTTATTCCCACAGCATTCAATTTTCCAGCATTTTTTATGTCGCGCAGCCTGCCGGAAAGCCGGTGGGCTGCTCTTTTTTACAAATAAATAGTCATTGTTTGAAAGTATGAAGCGCCCAATTTAAATAGGGTGCTTTTTGTTTGGAATAAAACACCTTTTTAAAATACAGAATTTTCTACACAAAAGTGATTCTACAAAATGTTGCGAATTCTTTGATATTTAGATACAAAGAAGATACATTATTTGTTTATCTTATGAAATAGAGAATACGGGCAATGCTAATAACAAAGTGATCGAAAGGATGCCATTCCATGCAAAATCAAAAGAAAAGAAACAAAACTAAGACAACAGGGATCATTCTCTTGTGTGTCCTCTTCCTGGCGTTTCTGGTGGGGTTTATATTCCAGGATCCGAGTTCCCAGCAAAGTGCAGAGGCGGTCCAAAGCGAGCCAACTGCTGCGCAAGCCTCGTCCTCTGCAGACAAAAAGCCTGCGGACAAATCTGCCTGGTATTTGATGTTGGTGAGCTCCGAACATCCGATGCCGTCTGATTACCACCCTGAGCTCGAAAAAATTGACCAAAATGGACATGTATTTGATAAGCGTGCGGCAAATGCGCTGAGAAAAATGCTGTCTGATGCCAAGGCAGCCGGGCTTGACCCGATCGTCTGTTCCTCCTATCGATCGGTGGAAAAGCAGACCAACCTCTTTCGGGATGAAGTCGCTAAACACAAAAGCAAAGGGATGAACGAAGAGCAGGCAAAGAAAACCGCAGCAACGGTAGTCGCCTATCCAGGGACAAGCGAACACAATCTAGGTCTTGCGGCAGACATTGTTTCACTTGATTACCAAATTCTCGACGAAGCGCAAAAAGATACACCCGAGGCAAAATGGTTGAAAGAGAACTGCAGCAAATACGGTTTTATCGTACGGTATCCAGATGGAAAATCCGACAAAACTGGGGTGATCTTTGAACCTTGGCATTACCGCTACGTTGGGGAAGACGCTGCCAAAGAAATTATGCAAAAGGGAATCTGTCTTGAGGAGTATTTAGAACAGCATTAAGCTGTGCGATTCATTCCCCAAAACAGCAGCAAGCCGCCTATACAATTGGCGGGCTTGCTGCTGTTTTTCTAAGGACACGCCCAAGGATATTTCACTTTTCATCCACGCGATCATAGTTCCGCCGGAATATAGCAGTGAATCCGAGCAGTTTGGGAAAACAATGACCCGGATCTTTAAAAAACCCAAAAGAGCTCCCGACATCCTTTTCGAGATGTCGGGAGCTCTTTTGCGTTCCAGAAGCCACCGGTCCTGCAGGCATCCAAAAATACGTGAATCATACCAGGAAACGCGGTGCTGCTTTTTAGCGGACACACCCGCAAACCGGCTGATCAATCCGATTGGTTCAAGAAAAATCGTTGTCCCCTTCCAGTTTTTTGGCTGTTGTTCCACTCGCAGCGGATAATCTCGCTCAGTTTTTGATACAGTGGCTCCCGGCGCCATTCTTGCACCCAAAATCCGCAAGCCAGCCCTCTCCGTGCGGGTTTGCATCAATCAGACAATTTCTTTAGTTTGGCAAAGTTTGCCATAATCTTCTTGCTGCCTTTTTTGTCGAAAGCAACTTCAACGAGCATATCGTTCCCCATCGGCTGCATAGAGAGAATCGTTCCCTCTCCAAAGACCGTATGCCGCACACGGTCGCCGGTTGTGTAATCGATGGCAACTGCTTCCGCCTTGTGCTGCAACCCCACCCCGTCGACATTGATCTGCGGTTGTACCGCGCGTTTGCTTTCCTCTTCAAAATTGATGACCCGACTGACCGTCTTGTCCTCACCATCCACAAGATGCTCCGGAATTTCCCCGATGAACCGGGACGGCCGGGCGTATTTGGTATTCCCAAACAACATTCTCTGGGCAGCATTCGTGATATAGAGCTTTTTTTTCGCACGGGTGATGCCGACGTAGGCGAGCCGGCGTTCCTCTTCCAGCTCGTCCGGCTCTCCAATGCTGCGCACCCCGGGGAAAATCCCCTCTTCCATCCCTGCAATAAAGACAACGGGAAATTCGAGCCCTTTGGCCGAGTGCATTGTCATCATGGTGACGCTATCGTCCGAGGCGTTGAAGCTGTCCAGGTCGGTGTAAAGGGCAACTTCCTCTAAGAAACCGCCGAGGGTGGCGTCTTCGTTTTCCTGCCGGAATTTGATCAGGTTTGTCTTGAGCTCTTCTATATTTTCGATGCGGGTCTGCCCCTCTTTTCCCTGCTTTTTCAGCTCATCGACGTATCCGGTCCGGGCGATAAGGCTGTCGAGAAATGCATCGAGCGGAAGTTCTACCGCATCTTCACGCAGCTGTTCGATCATACTGGAAAAATCACGCAGCGACGCTGCTTTTTTCACCAGAGCTGCGTAAGTATCCGCATTGCGCAGAACGTCAAACATCGCAAGGCCAAGGCCGTCCGCGATTTCCTGCACCTTGCCCACTGTTCCGGGACCAATCCCCCGCTTGGGTTCGTTGATGATCCGCTTGAGCCGGAGGTTGTCTCCAGTGTTGTTGACCACGCTCATGTAGGCGAGAATGTCTTTGATCTCTTTTCGGTCGTAGAACTTGGTGCCCCCCACAATGCGGTAGGGGATGCCCGCGCGGACAAAATACCGCTCAATTGTCGCTGACTGGGCGTTCATCCGGTAAAGGATGGCGTGATCCCGAAAATTCATTCCAGATTCGATATCCTGAGAAATTGTGGTGGCAATAAAGTCAGCTTCGGCGTTTTCGTTGTTCACCCGGCAGACAGAAACCGGTTCCCCGTTCCCCTTGTCGGTCCAAAGATTTTTCCCTTTGCGCCCCGTGTTGTTTTCGATCACCGCGTTTGCAGCGCTGAGGATATTCTGGGTGGAACGGTAGTTTTGCTCCAGACGGATGACGGTGGCATTCTGAAATTGCTTCTCAAAGCTGAGAATGTTTTCAATGGTCGCCCCGCGAAATTTGTAGATGCTCTGATCATCATCTCCAACAACGCAGAGGTTTTGGTGCCCACCGCTCAAAAGGCTCACCAGACGGTACTGGGCATGGTTGGTGTCCTGATATTCGTCGACGAGGATGTAGCGGAACCGGTCGCGGTAGCGTTCAAGCAGATCGGGATTTTGCTCCAACAGCACGACTGTCAGACAGATGATGTCGTCAAAATCAAGCGCGTTTGAGCTTTTGAGCTGGCGCTGATAGGAACGGTAGACTTTAGCGAGTTCAATTTTGCGAAAATCACTGCCCGCCTGGCGCTCATACTCTTCCGGTGTGAGCATCTGATCTTTCGCGCGGCTGATTTCACCGAGCACAGCCTTGGGTGGATAAACCTTATCGCTCAGGCCCAGGGCCGAAAGGCTCTCCTTAATGACCCGGACGCTGTCGTCGGTGTCATAGACAGTAAAGCTGCTGGAATAGCCGAGGCGGTCGATGTTTCGCCGCAGAATCCGCATACATTGGGAGTGGAAGGTTCCGGCATTGATGTCAAGTGCGGCGTCGCCGAGCATCGCCTCAAGCCGTTCTTTGAGCTCCCCAGCCGCCTTATTGGTGAAGGTAATTGCCAGGACGTTCCAGGGACGGGGCGCATGGTCCGCAACGAGACGGCGAAACATCCTTTCGTCCTCAAACTCTCCAGACGCCATGTTTTTGAGAAAGACAATATCCTCTTCGCAAAGGCCGTCCGGCAATTGATCGGAAAAGTAGGCGTTTCCGTAGTTGACGAGATAGGCGATACGGTTGACGATTACCGTCGTTTTCCCGCTGCCCGCCCCTGCGAGGATGAGCAGCGGTCCGTTGACGGTAAACACCGCCTTGCGCTGCATATCATTCATCCGGCTAAACTTTTTTTGCAGAATCTGTTTTTTGAGTTGATGAAATTGTTGTTCGATCGACATGTAAGCCTCCCACTGAACCAAGTATGGAACATTGAACTGATTTTTTCCCGATAGATCTATTTCCCCCTAAACAAATCCGCACCGCCTTTGTTGCAGGATGAACCCGTTTTGAACAGCCCCGGCCACGATCGGGTCACCTGTCCCCGAATGCAGTGACCAAGATGTGTGCGGCCCTCAGGGTGAGTCAGAGCCTCGATTTGCGGAATTCCAGGACCAATGCTATTTTTTTGTTGTCACTCGATTTACAAAGTATGCCTTATTTGAACTGCATCCAATTTTGAAAGAGGGATTTAATCTTTATTATAGCACAAAAAAGGGGAAAAAGATAGTTGAGACGCACAAAAGATGGGGAAATCTCCCGTCAACCAATCAAAAAGGTTGTCTGAAGGCAATTATTGTGCTATCCTGTAGGCAGGATGACACACAGAAAGGGAGGGAAAAGAAAAATGGAACCAAAAGTGATCAGCTGCTGTGGAACAGTGTGTTCCGACTGCCCCTACTATCCGGAAGGGTGTGGCGGTTGCCCCGAGATCAAAGGCCGGGTATTCTGGACAGATTTTATCGGGCGGACAGTCTGCGAGATCTACGACTGCTGCGTTGAGAACAAAAAGCTGCTGCACTGTGGAT
>CBCSOX010000142.1:0-7353 GCA_965141735.1 uncultured Oscillospiraceae bacterium
ACCTCGTTGCCGGTGATCAGCACATAGTTCCCCTCTTTGTCCGGCACTGCGATGCCGACGCGGTCCGCGTCCGGGTCGGTTGCGAGCAGCAGGTCGGGTTTCACCGCCGCGCAATCGCGCAGGCCGAGGGCAAGCGCCTCTTTGATCTCGGGGTTGGGGAAGGGGCAGGTGGTGAAGTTGCCGTCAGGCAGCTCCTGCTCCGCAACGACCTGGACGTCCTGCACCCCCATCTGGTCGAGCAGGGTGCGCACCGGGACGTTTCCCGTGCCGTTGAGGGGGGTGTAGACCACCTTGAGGTTCGCCTCTTTGAGCGCCTCGGGGTGGATCGACTGCGCCTTGACGTGGTCGAGATAGCTCTGCTCGAGCTCAGGGCTGATGTATTTAATGAGCCCGTTGCCCACTGCCGCGTCAAAGTCGACAAGCTTCACACCCTGGAACGGGTCGACCTTGTCGGAGTAAGCGAGCACCTTGTCCGCCGATTCAGAGGTCATCTGGCAGCCGTCGGGCCCGTAGGCTTTGTAGCCGTTGTATTTCGCCGGGTTGTGGCTCGCCGTGACCATGATGCCCGCCTTGCAGCCGAGCTGACGCACTGCAAACGAAAGGCAGGGGGTTGGCATGAGCTGACGGTAGATGTGCACGATGATGCCGTTGGCGGCGAGCACCCGGGCCGCCTCTCTGGCAAAGACATCCGATTTGATGCGGCTGTCATAACTGATGGCGACCGCTGCGTCGCCGTAATCTGCCTTGAGATATTCAGCGAGCGCCTGAGTCGTTTTGCGCACGACATAGATGTTCATCCGGTTGGTCCCCGCGCCAATCACCCCGCGCAGGCCAGCCGTGCCGAATTCGAGCTCACGATAAAAGCGGTCCTTGATCGCCTCGCTGTCGCCTTCGATTTGGGCGAGCTCGCGGGTCAGATCCTCGTCCTCCAGCTGTTGTTGTTTCCACTGGGTGTACAGTTCCATTTCCGTCATCGTAAAGTCTCCTTTATCAATAGATTTTCACTGCTGCGCCTTGCACGCGGCAAAGAGTGGTCCGCCTATTCGCTCAAGACAATATAGGATTCAATCCCGAGGGATTTGAGCGCTTCGATAATCACATCGTTCTGCTGCCCGGCTGCGATGACCGGGACGAGCTGGGTGTCGCTGCCCACAGCTGTCTGCGCCTGCTGCATCAGATAGGTGGTGATGTCACCGGGCGTTGTGAGGGTTGAGCCGTCGGGGAGCGCAAGCCCTTTTTTGTATTCACTCAGATCGATGACCGGGGAGGCGGTGTCCTCCCCGTAGGTGGTCGGGTCACCGCCGTAGAGCGAGGTTGTCAGCCCGGAGAGGGTACTCCATTTGTAGGCCACAAGGATGTTGCCCGCGTCTTCGAGCTCTTGGATAAACTGTTTGAGAATCTGATCCTGCGGCACCCCGCCGTCCTGTAGATTTGCCTGCTTGAGGCTCACTGGAGGGAACTGGATGCCGTCAACCAGCACCTGTTTAAACCCTGAGGTGATGAGTTCGTTTGCGATTTCACAGATGTATTCCCGGGCTGCCGGCTTGTAGGGGTTGAGCCAGCTCTTACCCCCCCGCTCCTTTGCGTTGTCAAGCCAGGTGGTGCCGGTGGTATTGCCGTAGGTGATCGCGTTGTCATACGCCGCGTTGGAAGCGACATCATCGGCAAACGCGTAGATGCGGGCAATCGGGGTGAGCCCCGTTTCCTCCACCGCTGCAGCGACCGTCGCAGAATCAACTGCACCTGGGGCAATCGACTTCAACGCAGCCTCCTTTTCAAGTTTATAAGAATAGAGCAGGTTGCCCTTTTGGTCCTTCATCGGGACGAGGACAGAGGTGTAGCCGTCCGCCTTGGCCTGCTCGGAAAACGCTTTAATTTTTGCGGGGTCAGAGAGCATTGCCTGGGGCAGCTGCACCGCACTGACAAGCTGCGTCTTGGCGGGTTCGGACGAGGCGGACGACGAGCTGGGCTGCCAGTCCGACGCCGCGGGCTCTTCGGAGGAAACCGAAGCGATCGGATCAGTGCCGGAGGATACCGGGTCGTGGGCCCCTCCGAGAAATTTGGACGCCAGGAAATAGCCGACCGCGACGATGAGCAAAAACCCGAGGATCATCGCAATGACCTTGAGCGCGCCGCCGGGAGAGCTGTTCCTGCCTCCGTAAATATTTCCATACCGTTTGATTTTTTTGGGTCTTGCCACTTGAGAGCACCTCCAAATATTTGATGACTGCTTAGACCGGAAGCTGATGCCCAATCAGGCCGTAAAACGCGAGGGAAAGGATGCCCACATAGATCATTGTGATTGGGAAGCCGCGGAATGCCTTTGGGATGTTGTCGCTGTTGAGATAGTTGTAGGAAATCGCCAGCATCAGCGCAGCGAGGGTAAAGCCCAGGCCGCTGCCCAGACCAAAGCCGATGGTGGAGGCCAGGGTCATCTTGTAGGAATTTGCGAGCAAAAGCGCGCCGAACACCGCACAGTTAAACGCCGAGAGATGAATCATCGGGACGAGTTCCTCAGCGAGGCTCTTGAGGAGCCGTTTGACAACGACAAGCGCCACAATGTAGACCAGCGAGATGATCAGAACATAAACGATGGGGGTCACATAGTATTTATTGGGGGAATCCGCGAGCAGCGGATTGACCCAAAATGCGAGTACCGACGCGACCACCGTGATCAGGGTGAGCACCCCTCCAAACAGGAGCAGGTTCGCTTTTTTGCGCAACATGAGCAGTACGGTGCTCGTGCCGAGCGCACGGGTAAAAACCGTGTTTTCGAGGAAAATCGCGAGGATCAGCATCGAGAAAAAGGTGCCGGTGTAGGTCACCGACGAGCCAAAAATCGTCTCCATTAGCGGTCACTCCTTTCCCGTCTTGCTTTGAGCCAGTTGACCAGTGCAGCCAGCATGCCGATGAGGAGAAAGCCGGAAAACGGCAGCAAAAGGGCCGGGGCAGTCTGGAAACTGCCGACCTCCCTGCCCCACAGCGTCGCCGAGCCAAACAGCTCGCGCAGGGCGCCTACCAGGCAGATGACGATTGCAAAGCCGACAATGTGGCCGATAAGATCAATGATCATTCCCCGCTTGGTGGGAATTTTACGAAAGCGCGTCTCGCTCTTTTGAATCACCAGGGAGTTGGTGATGAGCAGCGGCAGGAAGATGCCGAGCTTGTACACCAGCCCAGGCTGGATTTGATCGACAGCCAGCGCCGCTGGGATAAACATCAGCGCCGCGACAACGACGTTGAAGATCACTCGAACCGCGTAGGGAATCTTTTTTGGAATAAACGAGGCGAACACCACCGTCACAAAGGTGATGAGCGCAAATGCCAGTGCAAGCGCGGCGGCATTTCTGAGGTTGTATGCCATGACGACGACTGGGGCCACAAGCAGGCCGCGCTCAAGCACCATGTTGGCATAGAGCAGGTCCTTGAGTTTTTCAATAATGAGATGTTTGGTACTCATACGGCGGCATCCTCCTTTCTCTGGGGCTCCCCTTTTGCAGAGAACCGCAAAAACGCTTCCCTGCTCCAGTGGGCGAGCTTGTCACACAGGTCGGACATGGCGTTTGCAATGAGCAGCGCATAGATAAAGTCAAATTCGTTGATGCCGAAGTATTTAAAGAGCATGGTAAAGAAGCCGAGGAATATGCCAAAATACACCTGTCCAAGCCGGCTTCTGGGGATGGTGCTCGGGTCGTTTGCCATAAAGACACTCCCGAACAGCAATACGCCTGAGATAAACTCAAACATGAGAATGTGGGATGGGGTCGTGTGAATGCGGGGCACCAGCAGAGAAATCACCGAGGTGGTGATGAGCAGTGCCGCGGGAATGTAGATTTTAATTGACCGGCGGATGAGCATATACACGCCGCAGGCAAACAGCACAATCGCCACCGTCGCCCCGATGGGGCCGGCGAATTGGCCGAGCAGTGCGTCCATCGCCCGAATTTGCGGAACGCCGCCCATGCCGAGCTGGTATTCCGGCGAGTTGACCAGGGGAACCGTCACATCCCCAAACAGCGGGAGGCTGACATGGGGCGAGGGATAGGAAAAAGTGAGCTCCGGCCAGCAGAGTCCCACGAACGAAAGCCCGATCGCCGCGGGATTAAAGATGTTTTTCCCGGTGCCGCCAAAGGGGTATTTGCCGATGATCAGCGAGAGCGCGACCGCGGCGCAGACCAGCCAGTGCGGGGCTGCAGCGGAGAGGAGCAGGGTGCAGATCATCGCGGTGATGAGCGAGGTGGAGTCGTAGGCAAACTTCTGCTTTCGCTTTGAAGAAAAGATTTTTTGCGCTGCAAACTCGATGACGAGCGAGGTGAGCACAGCGAAACCGAGCATAATCACAACCCGCAGTCCATAGAAATATATCGGTAATACAAAAACGGCCAGCAGGGTGATGAGCATATCGGAACGCTGGCTTTTGGTCGTCTGAAATGGTGCTTTCATAAATCCTCCGAATTCCGAAAAATGTGAGTATTGCGCCTATCCGTCCCACAGATAGGACCGCTCCCCCGCCGCCTGCTGGGCTGGGGAACTTGAAATCGAACAACACACCGGCCGCCGGCCGGGCTGTGAAGGGGTGAACCGGTTGACAATCGAACAGTTGGATAAACAGACGATTAAAGTCACCCTGTCGCCTGGCGACATGGATGGATACGAGCTGACCTATGAGGAAATGGACTACAACTGCCCAAACACAAGGCGGGTCATCCTCAAACTGCTCCAGGAAATCAAAACCGAAACCAAGCTCGACCTGAGCAGAGGTAAATTGTTTATTGAAGCCTTTCCCTATGCGGAAGGAGGGTGCGTCCTGTACATCAACGTCATCAGCGAGCCCGAGGGGAGGCGCCGCAGCAAAGCCGGCCTCAACACGCCGCTCATCTTTTCCTTTGACACGCTCGACACCCTGGGTGGGGCATGTGCCAACCTCGAGTGCAGCTACAGCCATCTCATTCTCAAAAGCGCGCTCTACCGGCAGGAGGACCGCTATCTTCTGCTGCTCTACTCCTTCTTTAAGATGGACGACAAGCTCACCGCAATTGTGCGGGAGTTCGGCTGTTATCAGGGAAAAGGGGAGCTGCGCGCCGCGGCGATTGCCGAGCACGCCGACTGCCTGCTTAAGCAAAAGGCGATTGAAACGATCGCAGATTGTCTGGGATAATGCCGCTGCCGCTCCGGACTCTCTCTCCGGCCGGGGCGGCTTATTGTTTAAGGGAGGCGATCGCCTGCGCCGCATCCGGCGCGCCGAACACATACGACCCCGCCACAAGGATGTTCGCTCCCGCCTGGACCGCTGTTTTCGCTGTCTGTTCATTAATTCCGCCGTCCACCTGGATATCGAACACCGGACGTGCTGTGCGTAGGGCGCGTACCTTGTCCATCATCCCGGGCAGGAAACTCTGCCCGCCGAAGCCGGGTTCCACCGTCATGACGAGCGCCATGTCCACCTGGTCAAGGTAGGGTTCGATTGCCGAAAGCGGGGTATCCGGTTTGAGGGTGATCCCAACCCGCACCCCGTGGGAGCGCAGCTTACGGATACATGCCATGGGGTCGGAATCGCTCTCCACATGAAAGGTGATCAGATCCGCGCCCGCCCCGACAAAATCGTCTATGTAGCGCAGCGGGTCGGAGATCATCAGATGCACGTCGAGAAACATCCCGCTCTTTTGGCGCAGGCAGGCGAGCACTGGTGCGCCGAGGGTGAGATTGGGAACAAAGTGGCCGTCCATCACATCGATGTGCAGCATGTCCGCCCCCGCTTGCTCCATCCGCCGGGCCTCCTGCTCGAGGTTTGCAAAGTCCGCCGACAACATCGACGGGCTGATTTTTATTTCATTCAATCGCAGACACTCTCCATCATAAATTGTAAGTACATCCAAAGTGTTGCAAAACTGTAGATGAACCATTAAAACTCAATAGATATACTTATTTTAACTGATAACTGTGGCGGAGTCAATAAAATGGCGGGGTTTTCGCGTTTTTTATTTTGACCGGGTTCGACAGGTTGTCTGTATTTCATAAAAAAGGCGCGCAAACTCCCTCAAATTCCCCTTTGCTCACAGAAAATGAACAATGGATTGATTTTTCGCCCAAACCGGCCTATACTAAATACAAAAAACGCAGGAGGCAGTTATGCAGGCCGGACTCACCATTCTCAATCAGGTTTTCATCATGTTTTTGCTCATTCTCACAGGCTATTTCTGCCACCGGCTGGGGCTCATCTCAGCACGGGCCAACAAGCAGCTCGCCAACCTACTGATCACAATTGTCACCGCGGCGCTTATCATTGACACCTACCAGACGGACTTTGACCCCGCGGCGGCCCGCAACCTGCTGATTTCATTTGCCCTCTCGTTTGGCATTCTCTTTCTCGGCGTTGCGGTCTCGCTGCTGATGAAGCGCAAGGGGAGTGAACACAGCGTTCCCACCGAGCGGTTCGGGGTGATCTACTCCAACTCGGCCTACATGGGTATTCCCCTGCTGCTGGCAACCGTCGGCCCGACCGGGGTGTTTTATTCCAGCGCCTTTATGATTGCATTCAACATCATGTCATGGGCGCAGGGTGCGACCATGCTCACCGGGCAGCGCAGCCTGCGCCAGGTGCTGCGGGCGCTGGTCACGCCGGTCACCTTTAGCATCCTCATCAGCCTGCCGATGTTCTTTTTCCGCATTCGCCTGCCCGAGCCGGTCGGGGACGCGGTCGGTTATCTCGCCTCGCTGCTCACCCCTCTCTCTATGCTTGTCTCGGGGGTGTTCATCGCCCAGACAAATCTCATTCAGGCATTTACCAGCCTGCGGGTGTACGCAGTGTCCGCCCTGCGGCTGCTCGTTGTCCCGGCAATTACCCTGTTCGTACTCTGGCTGCTGCCAATCGACGGGGACCTCAAGCTCACCATGCTCATCCTCTCCGCCGCGCCCTGCGCCACCGGCACCATGCTGTTTGCAAGTCGATTCGGCGGGGATGTCCAGCGGGCGAGTGGGGTATTTGCCGTATCCACCCTGCTCTCAATCGTCACAATGCCGCTGCTGATTATCCTTGCCGAAGCGATCTGGTAACTGCGGGATGCAGGTATTGGGCGAGGAAATCCCTTCCCCCATAAATACTGAAAAACGATATTAGGTGGGTCTGCCGCCGGACTTCTCATCCTTTCGCCCCAAAAGGAATTTATCTCTGCCAGCTGGACACGGCAGACATCAAAAAAATCCTCTTATTTTGACAAAAACGATTGTCTCTTGTTCACAAACATGTTACAATGTGTTTTAGAATACTTGACAAACCTGACGGTTAGACAGGATGTAATACATGAAAAAACACAAAAACACTCCGGGTGGCCCTCACGCGGGACTGCAAAAAAT
>CBCSOX010000143.1:0-7281 GCA_965141735.1 uncultured Oscillospiraceae bacterium
GAGGATATCATTGAACAGGTCATCCAGCCGGTGATTCCCGCAGAACTCCTGGACGGGGAGACCCGGTATCTCGTCAATCCGACCGGCCGGTTTGTCATCGGCGGTCCCCAGGGTGACAGCGGCCTGACCGGGCGAAAGATCATTGTCGACACCTATGGCGGTTACGCGCGCCACGGCGGCGGCGCTTTCTCGGGCAAGGATCCGACCAAGGTTGACCGCAGCGCTGCTTATGCTGCCCGTTACGTCGCGAAAAACGTAGTTGCCGCTGGACTTGCCTCCAAATGTGAGATTCAGCTCGCCTACGCCATCGGCGTCGCCCATCCGGTGTCGGTGATGGTGGATACCTTTGGCACTGGACGCTACGACGACAAGGCGATTGAGCGTGCAGTTAAGCAGGTGTTTGACCTGCGTCCCGCCGCGATAATTCGCGACCTTGAGCTGCGCCGTCCCATCTACCGCCAGCTCGCCGCCTACGGCCACATCGGAAGGGAAGACCTCGGCGTTGCCTGGGAAAAGACCGACAAGACTGAAGCCCTAAAAGCGGCGATTCAATAAGAAAAACAACGGCCCATACTTTTCTGCATTGGAGAAAAGTATGGGCCGTTGTTGGAACGATCAGAGTGGAAAAAATGGGAGCGCCAGCCACGGTGATGTCTTTTGTAAAAGGCGCCGCCAAGAAAGCACAATCGCCCGTTCACGGATGGCTGTCATAGGCTCTAGAAGGGCCAAGAACCGGCTTAGTCCCGAAAGGGATAATCAAACCCCGCATTCGTGCAATCCAAGCCAGCTGCTCAAGCAGCTGTGTTAGTTGTCTGTTTGGTCTCACTGCTCTTCGACGCCTTCCTTGCTATTTGAACTTTCGCATCATCCTCATCCAACTGATTCTTTTCGCATTTTTTCACCGCAGTTTCCTTTTGGCCAACTGTATCTGCAAAGTAACCTTTGGACCAGAAGTGTCTGCTTGCATCTTTGTTGCCGGCCAAACATCATGGGGCCGCACTTTCCCTTGGGAAAACCCATGAATTGTGCTCAACGCAAATATGGTTCGATGCGGACTATGGGATATTTGGCACAGGCTTGTGCTTTGAGCCGTTTCACGTTCTTTTGCATACAAGTTTCCTCTGTGTTTGCCCGTTCTGTCTGCACTCAATTTCCCGTATTTCTGCGCATCGGGGCAAACACGATGTGATACCCATAGCTTTGTTTTGGGTGTGCCGATTCTTTTCTTTCGCCCACGCCGAGTACTCACCAACCCATTTGCTGTCTTACATCAGTTGTCTTTTTGCAAAAAGGTTTTCCTCCGATAGTATGTTGCTCTTGTGAAAGCATACAATCAAAAAGTCCGGCACAAATTGTGTCGGACTTTTTATTCTGCCAGAAACAACCTGCACCACAGTTGGAAATCTCCATTAGTTTTGGCTCAAAACAATGAACCAAGTGAAGTCTAAAACGGTTTCTTTGCAGCCGAAAGGATGGGAGAGAAAATGTGCAGGAGCAGTGTGCGATGCGGCGGACAGATTGTTGCAGGCACCATGCCCGTCTAAAACTGGTGCACACCAACAGTTTTGCTTCTAAGAGCAGATCAAGTCAAAACAAAAGGCCGTTTACTCTGATGCTTCGTCAAGTGTATCGAGCAGTCTGCCTGCGAGCTGTGCAAGAATCATGGTATTGCCATAAGTGACGACATATTCGAGGCTTTCCCGAACTTTGCTGGGCTGACCAAGACCGTCGTACACCTGTGCGAGCAGCATGTGGCAGGCAACTGTTTGGCAGGGGGTGCTGCAGCGGTTCAGCTGTGCCTCGAGCCTTGGCTGTGCCTGGGCAAATTTCTCCTCCTGTACCAGAAGGATGTTTTCGAGCTCAAGATACCGCTCCGAGTCAGGCGCCGCCGCCTTAACAGCGAGAATTTGCTCCCGCACTGTTTTGAAGTCCTCCTCTGCGAGGGCGCACCATCCTTTGCAGCAGAGCGCTTCGGGTTGGAGGGAGGCGGGGAGGTGTTCGAGTTCTCCGAGCATTTCCTTTGCCTTCGCGATCTGTCCGTCAGCGAGATAGGCAGTGCAGATTGCGGGCTTGAGTCGGTTGTGCAGCCCGGCTTCGCGGGGATAACGCTCAAGCACTGCGAATGCCTGGTCCAAAAAGCGGGCGGGCGCGCAGCTGGTGTAGAGAATATTGCGCAGGTGGAACTCCGCCCGATTGAAGAGCAGCCGGTAGATGAGCATTGCGATGGCGGCCCCTGTCACAACGAGTACCGCAATTAAAAACCAGGGATTGAGCAAATCTGCCCCCGCTGGCAGCCATTTTTTGCGCAGCAGGGTGAGGAACCCGAGCGGGAGAACGACACAGTATGCAACAAAAAAGAGAACAGCAAGAAGTCTTGCTCTTTTGAAATAGATCACGTTGTTTCACCTATATTTCGTTGATTTTTTTCAGTATGCGCGCCGGATTGCCCACGACAACCACGTTGTCCGGGACATCCTTTGTCACGACCGAGCCCGCGCCGACAACCACGTTGTCCCCAATGGTCACCCCCGGGGCAATGACCGAGTTTCCCCCGATCCAGACGTTGTTGCCGATGCGCACCGGTTTGCCGTATTCGAGCAGGGAAATCCGCGTCGGCGCATCGATCGGATGAGTCGCGGCGTAGATGCAGACCCGCGGGGCGAGCATGCAGTTATCTCCAATGGTGATTTCACAGACGTCGAGCATCACGCAGTCAAAATTAGCATAAAAATTGTCTCCCACTCGGATGTTGTAGCCGTAGTCACAGCGGAAGGTGGGCTCTATATAGCAGTCCTTCCCAACCGAGCCAAACAGTTCCCGGATCAGCCGGTCGCGTTCTTGCGGCTGCTCCTCAGTGGATTGGTTGTACAATCGGGTGAGGCGGCGCGCCTTTTGGCGCTCCTCGGTGAGCTGCGGGTCGGAGGCGCGGTAGTACTCGCCCGCAAGCATCTTTTCCTTTTCGGTCATCGGTAGACCTCCTTGAAAAAATTGTCATAAAAATATTATGCCACATGCGGCGGGGAAATGCAATCACAAAAGTATGACATTTTTCATACAATAACCTAAAGGAGGAAGAGCGATGCTTACGATACTCTATGCTGTTATTGCAGTTGCGGCGGTGATCGGGTTTGCAGAGGTCATCGGCTGGATCCAGCAAAAAATCATTTACGGCAGGAACAAATTTGAGACTGTGTCTGTCGTGCCGTTCACCGGCCATGTGGAGAACGCGGAGCTGATTGTGCGGGACGCGCTGAACTCGCTGCGCTGGAACAACCGCCGTTCCCCGAACACTCTGATCATCATCGACGCGGGGATGGACTCTGAGACCCGCTGCATCTGCGACATCCTCAGTGAGGACCTGGACGGGGTGGCGGTTTGCACCCAAGAGGAAGCGGGCGGCGTGCTCGCCGAAAAGTTGCATTTCCCGCAAAAATAGACTATACTTAGTACATATGTTTGAGTGAAGGAACGGGATGCATGAATCAGGAACGGGAACTGCTGACCCTCGACGCTACGGTTGAGGACATTGTGTTTAAAAATGAAGACAGCGGATTTTGTGTGCTTGACGTGAGCGCGGGCAGTGATCTGATCACCGCCGTGGGCGAGATGGCAGCGGTGGAGCCGGGAGAGGAAGTCACCCTCACCGGCTATTTCACGAGCCACCCGAGCTTTGGAGAACAGTTTAAAGTCCAGGTGTTTGACCGCAAGCTGCCCACGACTGCCCGTGCGATCCGCAAATTTTTGTCCTCCGGCGCGATCAAGGGGATTGGACCCGCCCTTGCGGAGCGGATTGTGTCGATGTTTGGGGAACAGACCCTCGAGCGCATTCAGCAGAACCCAGAATGTCTGACCCAGGTCAAGGGGATCTCTCAGAAAATGGCGGAGAATCTCATCTGCGAGTTTGAAAAGTTGTTCGGGGTGCGTCGGGTCATGCTGTTTCTCGAAAAATTCGGCATCAAGGCGACCGAAAGCGTTAAAGTGTGGGCAAAATGGGGGACACTCGCAATCGGGATGATTGAGAAAAATCCCTACAGTCTCTGTTGTGAAGAGGTCGGGCTGTCGTTCAGCGCGGCGGACGAAATCGCCGCACAGCTCAAGCTCCCGCAAAATGACACCCACCGCATTCAGTCGGGACTTGAGTATGTGCTGCGCTACAACGCACGGGAAAACGGGCACACCTGCCTGCCGCGGGAGCGGCTGGTCGCCGTTGCCTCCAGCCTGCTCCAGCTCGACACCGGGGAGATCGACGAGGTCTTGGCGCAGCAGCTCGAGCGGGGCCGGTTCTACAGCTTGGAGGGAGGCCGGGAGTTCATCTTCCTGCCCACCTACTTTCTCGCCGAACAGTACACCGCTGAGCGGGTGGCGCAGATGCTCGAAACGCAGCAGGACGAGCCCGAGGGGCTCGAGCTGGCGATCGATCTTGAAGAGGAGGCGTGCGGCCTCGAATACGCCCCGCTCCAGCGCAAGGCGATCCGGGATGCGGTGAACAACAGGTTTTTTATCCTCACCGGCGGCCCTGGAACTGGAAAGACGACGATTCTCAACGGCGTCATCTCGATTTTGGAGCAGCGGGGGGAGAAGGTCGGCATCTGCGCGCCCACCGGGCGGGCCGCTAAGCGGCTCAGCGAGGTGAGCGGGCAGGACGCAAAGACAATCCACCGGATGCTCGGGGTGCAGATGCAGCAGGGGGAGCGGTCGGACTTTGTGCACAACGCGCAGAACCCCCTCAAATACGACGCGATCATTGTGGACGAGATGTCCATGGTGGATTCCCTTCTGTTCGCTTCGCTGCTCAAAGCGGCCAAGCCCTCCTGCCGGGTGATCCTGACCGGGGACTCCAACCAGCTCCCCTCAGTGTCGGCGGGCAATGTGCTCAAAGACCTCATCTCAAGCGGCTGCATTCCCTTTGTGGAACTCAAAGAGATTTTCCGCCAGTCGGCCCAGAGCCTGATTGTCACCAACGCCCACGCGATTGTCAACGACGAATACCCCGAACTCGAGCGGACGGACAATGACTTTTTCTTTTTGGGCCGGCGTTCGCTCGAAGCGACCGCCTACACCATTGCGGAGCTTGTCGAGGTGCGGCTGCCCGCGAGCTACGGCTTTTCCCCTCTTGATGACATCCAGGTGATCTGCCCCTCCCGCAAGACGGTGATCGGCACGGTGGAGCTCAACCGCCTGCTGCAAAACAAACTCAACCCGCCCGAGTCAGAGAAAAAAGAGTTTAAGTACGGCCTGTACACCTACCGTGAAGGAGACAAGGTGATGCAGGTGCGCAACAACTATGATATCGAGTGGAAAAAAGACGGTGAAAGCGGACAGGGGATTTTCAATGGCGACATCGGCTACATCACCAAGATCAACCGCGCCGCCGGGGTGATGCAGGTGCTGTTTGACGGCCGCACCGCGACCTATACCACCGAGATGGCCAAAGAGCTCGAGCTAGCCTACGCGATCACCATCCACAAGAGCCAGGGCAACGAGTTCCGCGCCGTCGTGATGCCGGTGATGGGCGGGGAGACCGAGTTTTACAACCGCAACCTCTTTTACACCGGGATCACCCGCGCCAAGGAGCTGCTCATTCTTGTCGGCTCCTCCCGCAGCGTCGCGCACATGGTGCGCCAGATCAAGGTGAACTACCGCTACACTGGACTCAAAAAGCTTTTGACCACAGCAGTACTGGGGGAATAGGATGTTTGAACGAGTCAAAAACCTGATCTATCCCCTGCGCTGCCCGCTCTGCGACCGCCCAGGATGCCGCGCCTGCCTGAACCGGCTCAGCCAGCTCGACAACCGCCGCTGTCCGCTCTGCGGCGGACTGGACTGCCGCTGTCTCGGGGCGTTCTGCGACGGGTATTTTGTCCCCTTTCTCTACGAGGGGGAACTCCGTTCAGCGATTCTGCGGATGAAATACAGCAACCGCCCGAGCTATGCGGCCGGGTTTGCCCTGCTGCTCGCAGACCTTCTTGGCGAGCGGGAACACCCGCCGTTTACCCAAATTGTCCACGTGCCGTTCCACTGGACGGAACAGCTGGGGCGGGACTACAACGCCTCCCTGCTGTTGGCAAAACAGCTGTCGCAGCGCACCGGAATCCCACATGGTAAACGAATTTTGCGCAAAACCCGCCGGACGGCAAAGCAGCACGATCTCACGGCAGCCGAACGGAGGAACAACCTCTCCGGTTGCTTTGCCGCATCCAGCGTGAAGGGAGAGCACATCCTGCTGGTGGATGACGTGCTCACCACCGGCTCCACGGTCAACGAGTGTGCCCGCGCACTCAAACAGGCGGGCGCCGCTTCGGTGTGGAGTATTTCAGTGGCTGTTTCCTATTTGGTAAAGGGCGGACAATGAAGCCAGATGCTGCAGAGCGCCCGCCTTGTGCTTACATAGTTGCTGCAGCAACTACTGTCGGCTCAACTTAAGACGTAGGAACGGGTGCGATTGGTCAGAAAACACTCTTCTGTGTGTGCAGGGGTGGCTCATAGAGCAAGAAAATGCGTTTTGCCGGTTGTCTACACCGTATAGGGGGCAG
Organism: uncultured Oscillospiraceae bacterium; assembly: GCA_965141735.1. Classification (GTDB taxonomy): domain Bacteria; phylum Bacillota; class Clostridia; order Oscillospirales; family Ruminococcaceae; genus Massilioclostridium. The sequence continues at coordinate 6,534 of CBCSOX010000143.1, forward strand.
ATTGTGACAGATTACAACAGAATTTTGAATTTGTTTAGATTCTCGCGTTTGCAAATTGGAAATCTTCTGGTATAATAAAGATACTGTACAATCAGAAAGTTTTGGTAATCTGGGCGCAGCCCGGGGTTGGAGGAAAGCGCAGACTATGGCAACATGTGATATCGGAATTGATTTAGGGACAAGTTCAGTCGTCATTTATGTGGACGGAAAGGGGGTTGTACTCGATGAACCCTCTGTTGTGGCATACAACATCAAAACCAAACAGCTCATCGCAGTGGGCAGTGAGGCTTATAAAATGGTCGGGCGGACCCCTGATTACATCGAGGCGAAGATGCCGATTCAGGACGGGGTCATCTCTGACTACTACCTCAACGAGATGATGATCAACGAATACCTCAAGCGGGTGAGCAACGCGATGCTCATGAAGCCGCGAGTAGCGATCTGCATCCACTCTCTCATCACGGATGTGGAGCGGCGGGCGGTCATCGACGCGGCGGTTGCAGCGGGCGCGCGCAAGGTCTACCTCATTGATGAGCCGATTGCAGCAGCTGTCGGGGCGGGGGTGGATATCTCCCAGCCCAACGGCGTGATGGTAGTGGACATCGGCGGGGGTACGACCGACGCGGCGGTGATCTCCCTCAACGGTGTGGTGAAGTATAAGTCGGTCAAGATCGGCGGGCGCAAGTTTGTCGCGGCGATCGTCAAATATATTCTTGGAAAGTACAAACTGCTCATCGGGGATAAGATG
>CBCSOX010000144.1:0-7209 GCA_965141735.1 uncultured Oscillospiraceae bacterium
CAGCTTGTGGGCAACATTCTGCTGGGATACCCCAAGCGAACCGTCGAGGTGGACGATCTGATTTTCAATGCCGGCGGCTGCCTGCTCGCCTATTCGCTGTTCGCCCTCTGCCGCAGAATCCGGAAGAAAAAGGATTGATAAAACAATTCCTGGATCAATTGTATTTTGGGTAAAAGTGTGGTAAACTGGTGGGATGAAAGGGGGGAAGCTGGGTGCGAAAATTAGGTAGAACTCTGTCCGATTCGCTTTTTCGATGGACAGAGCAAAATAAGCTTTTGACTGCGGTGCGGGACGGCATGGTGCTGGCGATTCCGGTGATCATGACCGGCTCCTTTTCTCTGCTGCTCAAAAGCCTCCCAATTCCAGGGTATCAGGAATGGCTTGCCGGACTGCTCGGCGGCGCATTCCTCGATCTTCTCACCCTGATCTGCAATGGGACGCTCAACCTGATTTCCCTTGTGTTTCTGCTGACTATCAGTTACAGTTACGGCCGTGTGATGGACGTTCATCACAAAGAAATCCTGCCAATTGTCAGCCTTTGCTCCTACTGCGCTTTTGTGATGAGCACCAAGAGCGGCCTGGACGTCAGCCAATTCCAGAGCAGTTGGCTGTTTGATGCGCTGTTTGTCTCGCTCCTCTCCTCCGTGCTCTTTGTCAAGCTCTCGGCACTGGTCACCCGAAAGACGGCGAGCTATGGAGATGGCGCAGATTCGATGTTCAACCAGACGCTCGGGCATATCTTTCCCGGTATGATCGTGATTGTGCTGTTTGCGCTGCTCAATGTGGTCACCACACGCTGTTTTGGCCAGCAGAATTTTCAGCTGTTCTTTTCCTCTGGGGTGGAAGCGCTCTTTTCCAATCTGGGCAGAGGACTTGGGAGCGGGCTGCTCTTCATTCTCTCTCTCCACCTCATGTGGTTTTTTGGAATCCACGGTGCCAATGTGCTCGACGGGGTTGCCCACAATGTCTTTAACGCAGGGGTGGAAATCAACAGCGCAATGCTACGGGCAGGGCAGGCGCCCACCGAGATCGTGAGCAAGTCGTTTTTTGACACCTTCGTTCTGTTCGGCGGATGCGGTTCGCTGCTCTGCCTGGTCGCAGCGATTTTGCTGTGCGAGCGGCGCAGTAATGTGCGCGACCTCTCCAAAATGGCGGCGGTCCCCGTTCTTTTTAACATCAATGAGCTCCTTGTGTACGGGCTTCCCATCGCGTTTAATCCGGCTTATTTTCTCCCGTTCCTCTGCACTCCGCTGCTGCTCACCGTGACCAGCTATGCGGCGACGGCGTTAGGTCTGGTGCCGGTGGTGTCCCGCTCCGTCGAATGGACGACACCGATTCTGCTCAGTGGTTACGCGGCAACCGGCTCGGTCGCCGGGACGCTGCTCCAGCTGTTTAATTTCATTCTCGGGACGCTCCTATACATCCCGTTTGTCAAATACGCGCAGAAGCGGCACCACAAGACAATTCGACACAAAGTCGAAGCGCTCACCCAGAAAATGAAGGAGGCGGAGCGCACCGGGACAAAGCCGGAGCTTCTGAGCCGCAAAGACCACCTTGCCCCGATCGCCAAGGTGATGGCAAATGACCTGCGCCGCGCTGTCAAGGCGAGAAAGCTCACCCTGTTCTACCAGCCGCAAGTCCGATACGACGGCAGGATCCTGGGCGGGGAGGCGCTTTTGCGGTGGAACTATGAGGGGGAACTCGTGTATCCGCCTCTCGCAATTGCGCTGGCCGAGGAAGCCGGGTTTGCCGACGAGCTCGGCTTCGGCGTCCTCCGCCAGGCGTGCGGGGATCTCGACCGCCTCAACGCGCAGTTTGGGCAGACTCTTCTGCTGTCAGTCAACATCACTGCCAACCAGCTTGAGGATCCCGATTTTACTCGACAGGTTCGTCAGGAGGTGACACGGCACGCATTTGCGCCCTCCCAGCTCTGTCTTGAGCTGACCGAGCAGACGGCACTTTCCTGCGCGCAGGAGCTGGTCGACCAGCTGTTCAGCCTACGCGAGGAGGGGATGCGGATTGTCATGGACGACTTTGGGGTGGGCCACAGCTCTCTGATGTACCTGCAAAACAACCAGTTTGACACCGTCAAGCTGGACGGGTCACTTGTCACTGGGCTTGTGGGCAACAGCCGCAGCAGGGAGATTATTTCGACGATTATGACCCTTTCCAATTCCCTTGATTTTAACGTGCTTGCCGAATTCGTGGAAACGCCTGAGCAGCGGGAGGCGCTTCACCAGCTCGGGTGCTGTTATTACCAGGGGTATCTGTACAGTCCCGCGCTTCCCTTTGACGGCTTTGCCGCGTATATCCGCCGCAATCAAATTGAGTTTTCCTCATAGAGGCAGGGGGAGACCGATGTCGGAAGAAGCGCCACTTAGAACTATGAGTGTTTGGTCGCAGCAAATAGAGTGGCTTTCATTGTAAACAGACGATGCAAACAACCTCCAGCCGCAGGGATATCCCTGCGGCTGGAGGTTGTTTGCATGCAGAGGTTGCGATGAAAACCGCCTTGAGCGCCCACCTGCGGAAAATGTTATCCTCCCTGTTGCTTTCGTGTCATGTTTTTCTGCAATCTGCACCGCGCAAAATCACGCTTTGATTCACAGGATTTCTTATATCTCAAATCTTGTGAGGTACTATGGGCAAAAAAGATCTCCTATCGTGAAACCAAAAGTCTGATTGAAGAGAAGGATGCTTTTTGCATCGGCAGAATCATTGCCTTTGTATTAAAACAGCAGTTCAGCGAAAAAAGGCTGACTGGGGGATACAAAAATGTGATCCGACAAGTGTTGGTAAAGACGGCAGGCTGTCCGGATGCAATTGATAGAGGTCTGAGGAACGCAGCCCGTGAAAGAGCAAGTCGGCGCACACAAGCCTTGTGTAGAGCTGCTGCATGCCAAATCCCGATCAGTTCCCAAGGCAAACAGGTTGTTATTTGAAAACTTTTCTTACCATTCTACTGACTGTAATCAAAGCGAGCTGTTTCGCTCCACAATTGCGGAAGTCCGGGGAGCAGACAGCAACTGGATGGTTTTCGGTGTCAATCAGCTGATTCTCGGGAGTTTCGGGAGAATTTTTGAAATTCCATCCGCAAGCTTCCCCAAAATAGTTTTTAACCAGCCGTCTCGCCAAGTCATCCCAAACAAACGGCCGACGGGTGGAACATTTTGACCCGGTTCTGCATACACTGTCCCATACGGGGAGGAATGGCTATGATCACTATCAGCTTGTGCATGATTGTAAAAAATGAAGAGGATGTGCTCGCGCGCTGCCTCGACTGCGTGCAGGGGATTGCAGATGAAATCGTGATTGTCGACACCGGGTCGACCGACCGGACCAAGGAGATCGCGGCGGGATACACTGACAAGATATATGATTTTGAGTGGATTGACGACTTTGCAGCGGCGCGCAATTTCTCGTTCTCCAAAGCGAGCTGCGACTACATTCTTTGGCTGGATGCGGACGACGTCCTCTTTGAGGAGGACCGGCAGCGGTTTTTGGAACTCAAACAGACGCTCAGCACCTCCATTGACATGGTGCTGATGAAATACAACATCGCGTTTGACAGCGGCGGGCGCCCCACCTTTTCCTACTATCGGGAGCGCTTGTTCAAACGCAGCCGGAACTACCGCTGGGTGGGCCGCATTCACGAGGTCATCGAGCCGTCGGGAAGCCGCATCTATTCGAGTATTGCAGTCAGCCACAAAAAAATGCACCCCAACGAGCCGATGCGAAATCTGCGCATCTTTGAAAAGATGATGGCAGAAGGGGCGGAGCTCGATCCCCGCCAGCAGTATTACTATGGCCGGGAACTGATGTACAATGGGAGATACCGCGATTCGATCAAGATTCTGGAAGATTTTTTGGAGGGCGGCCAGGGCTGGATTGAAAACTGTGTCGGTGCCTGCGGAGACATTGCGCGGTGCTGGTATGCGCTGGGGGAAGAGCGCAAGGCATTGTACTCTTTGTTGCGCAGCATGGAATACGGCGAGCCCCGCGCGGAGTTCTGCTGTGACCTCGGCACGCATTTTTACGACCGCGGGGATTACCGCACCGCAATTTTTTGGTATGAGCTCGCCACGACACGCACGCCGAAAGAGGAAAACGGCGGGTTTGAACAGCCCGATTGCTATGGCTACCGCCCCTTCCTGCAGCTTTGCGTCTGCTACGACCGGCTCGGGGAGCATGAAAAAGCCGCCCTCTACAACGAGAAGGCGGGCATTCTCAAACCGGATGACCCGGCGGTTGCCTTTAACCGCAGCTATTTTGCCCGGCTGCGCGCTGAGGCAGGGGAAGCTGAGATCAACCAGGGGTAATAAACCCGTAGAAACTGCCGTCACCCAGCGAAGCAGGCCGGTGTACGGTCAGTCCGCCGGCGCGGAATCAGCCAAAGGCGGTAATTCAGCATGGCCAATTCTATCGCGCCGCCAGTGGTCGGTGGAAGGCATCGGGCCAGCCGACCGAAAGCCGGTGGATAGCTTCCCGCGACAATGCTGCCGTCTTGGAGACGGCAGAGCAGGGCGCAACGGCGAGTGGAGGGCACGGATCGGGCATTACACTGCTTAATCTGCGTTCTCGGAGCCAACACTGGAGAAACCTTAAGAGCCGTTTTTAGGCATGACCTATCCGTAGGAGGGCAATAGGCGATGCAGAAATGACCCTATTCCAGCAGTCAAAGGGGACAGAAAAACGTCTTGTCCTGCCGCTAAAGTGCTGCCCTGCAAAGAGCAGTTCGCAGGGGTGGACGAAGATTGTTGCGAAACTAGGCGCGTACCCCAGCGAGAAAATGAAACAGCATGCTGTCAATGTGTCGTCCTGCGGAGAGTGCGGTCCGCAGGAACAGGCGAAAACCTGAGCAGAAACACCGACGAATCCCAGCAGGGAATGTGGGCGGCAAAGGCGTTTGGACATCAGAGTACCGCCCTGTCGAGAGTGCAAGTCGATAGGGCGGTGCGGAAACGCATAGCCCAGCGGGCATAGGGGCAGCAATAACAATTCACCCCCAAGGCAGTGAGCTCTTTGCGAAGAGTGCCGTCCGCAAAGAGCGCCCCCGGTATTCCGAACAGGGCGGCTGGCCCCTAACCGTGCAAACTGGGCGGGGGACGCTGTCGAGATTCGGGCCGGGTGTCGTTTTCAGAGTCAAATTCCGGCATTTCGGTCCAGTAGCGCTTGGGCATCATTGTCATGCGGCACTTTGGATTGTACCGCCCTTCAATGCCAATGGTGTCGTAATACAGCTTCCACAGGCAGCGGAACTCCCGCTCCGCCTCTCCGGGAAGGTCGGGTTCAAACGAATCGAGCGGGAGAATTGCCGAATGACCCGGCTGGTGCACAAGCGCCAGCCGGTTCGTTTTGTCGTAAATCAGATACTGTTCGTTGGGGAGCACGCAGTTTTTCGGTTCTATGCGTGCGATGAGCTTGCCGCCGTATTCGGTGAAGCGGACAAACTGTTTAAAGCGGTGGCTCTCGTTGCGCAGATGCTGCACCGCCTTGCGCAGGGTACACATCGTCTCGTCGGCATGCATGTCAAAAACCCGTTTGCCGTAGCGGTAACCGAGCCGGAAAAACTGCAGGATGGGCAGTTCCTTGGAGATGTAGGTCAAGTAGGCCATCTTCACAAATTTCACTGCCGCCGGAGAAATCCTGTTCTGCATCATTTCCACCACCTTGCGGGCGTCAGAGCGGTCGGTGGGAATCCGCCGGGTGGGGTGCAGGGTGAGCTGGGGGCAGCCGTCGGCCAGAATATCCGCCGGCAGCTCGTGTTGCCGGCAGCTTTCGGCGATGCAGCACATTAAGCCGTCAAAGCTGCCGTCGTAGAGGTAAATTACAGAGGGGTTGACAGGCATTGGCGAAGTTCCTCCTCCCTACTTGGTTTCTTCTGGTCAAAGAGGGAGAGCTGCTCGGTTTCACGCAGCGAGTCGGAAAGGAGCTGCTGGCAGTTCTCCGAGATCAGGGCGCGCAGCACGTTGTCTGGGGTGATTTTGAGCCCCTCGGCGCGCTTGCCCCTGCAGAGGATAAAATACTGCGCCCGTTTGAGCACCACCCCGATTTTCTTAAGCCCCGCATAGTCGAGTGAACCGGTCCGACGGGCCGCGACGATCCGCTGCGCGCTGCGCACCCCGATGCCGGGCACCCGCAGCAGCATGTCATACGGCGCGCGGTTGATCTCGACGGGGAACAGCTCCATGTGGTTGACCGCCCAGTTGCATTTTGGGTCGATCAGGGGATTAAAGCTCTGATGCTGCTCGTCGAGCAGCTCACTTGCCTGAAACCCGTAAAACCGCAGCAGCCAGTCGGCCTGGTAGAGCCGGTGTTCCCGCAGCAGAGGCGGCCGGGTGCCGAGGGCGGGCAGCAGGGGATTGTTCGACACCGGCATGTAGGCGGAGTAAAATACCCGTTTGAGGCCATAGCCTTTGTAAAGGCTTTCGGCGAGCCGGAGGATCTGCAGGTCGGTATCCGGTGTCGCTCCCACAATCATCTGGGTGCTCTGCCCGGCCGGAGCAAACTTGGGGGCGTGACGGTAGCGGACAAGGTCGGTCTTGCTCTGCTTGATTCCGTCGCGCAGAAAACCCATTGGCTTGAGGATGGAGTGCTTGGATTTGTCCGGTGCGAGCAGGGCGAGACTGTTTTGCGAGGGAAGCTCGATGTTCACGCTCATCCGGTCCGCGAGCAGGGCGAGCCGCTCGAGCAGCCGGTTGTCCGCGCCTGGAATCGCTTTGGCGTGAATATAGCCGTAAAACTTGTATTCCTCCCGCAGCAGCCGTACGACCTCGATCATCTGTTCGCAGGTGTAGTCGGGGCTGCGCACCACGCCCGAGCTGATGAACAGCCCCTCCACGTAGTTGCGCCGGTAGAACTGGATCATGAGCTCGGCGAGTTCCCGCGGCTCAAACTGGGCGCGCGCCACCTCGTTTGACCGACGGTTGACGCAGTATTTGCAGTCGTAAATACATTTGTTGGTCAGCAGCACTTTGAGCAGCGAAATGCACCGCCCGTCGCTGGCAAAGCTGTGGCAGATGCCGGCGGAAACCGCGCTGCCGATGCCGTCCCCTTTGGCGCCCCGGTCCACCCCGCTCGAGGTGCAGGCGGCGTCGTATTTGGCCGCGTCGGACAAAATTTTGAGCTTGTCAAACAGATCCATGGTTTTGCAACTCCTTTCCCGATTTAGTATAACACAGAACGTATGTTCTTGTAAAGTGAAAAATT
>CBCSOX010000145.1:0-7124 GCA_965141735.1 uncultured Oscillospiraceae bacterium
AACAGCCCGTGAATGCGGCGAACACCGATGTGAGCGGCGAGCTGCGCGCCAACGCCGACCGTCTGGTCGACACCCTCAAAAGCTTTGGGGTGGAGACGCGCATCATCGACATCTGCCGGGGGCCGAGCGTCACCCGGTACGAGCTTCAGCCCTCCGCCGGCGTCAAGATCAGTAAGATCACCAATCTCGCCGACGACATTGCCCTCAACCTCGCGGCGGGCGGCGTGCGCATCGAGGCGCCGATTCCCAACAAGCCGGCAGTGGGTATTGAAGTGCCCAACAAAAAGACCGACATCGTCACCCTGCGGGAAATTGTGGACAGCCCTGAGTTCGAGCGCGCCAAGAGCAAGCTCACCTTCGCGGTTGGCCGCGACATCGCGGGCAACGTCACCCTTGCGGACATCGCAAAAATGCCGCATATGCTCATCGCCGGTTCCACCGGCTCGGGTAAATCGGTGTGCATCAACTCGATGATCATCAGCCTGATCTACAAGAGCTCCCCCGACGACGTGCGGCTGCTCATGATCGACCCCAAGGTGGTCGAGCTGGGCGTGTACAACGGAATCCCGCACCTGCTCGTCCCGGTTGTCACCGATCCGCGCAAGGCGGCGGGCGCGCTCGGCTGGGCGGTCACCGAAATGCTCAACCGCTACAAGCTGTTTGCGGACAGCGGCGTGCGCGATTTGGTGGGTTACAATAAAATGGCACGGCGTTCGGAAGACACCGCGCCCCTGCCCCAGATCGTCATTATCATCGACGAACTCGCAGACCTCATGATGGCGGCCTCCAACGAGGTGGAGGATTCGATCTGCCGCCTCGCTCAAATGGCCCGCGCCGCGGGGATGCATTTGGTCATCGCCACCCAGCGCCCCTCGGTCGACGTCATCACCGGCGTCATCAAGGCGAATATCCCCAGCCGCATCGCGTTTGCGGTGTCCTCCCAGGTCGACTCCCGCACCATTCTCGACAGCGGCGGCGCGGAAAAACTGCTCGGCAAGGGCGACATGCTCTTTAACCCAATCGGGGTGCAGAAGCCGGTCCGTGTCCAGGGCTGCTTTGTGACCGACAAGGAGGTCGAGCAGGTGGTTGGCTTCATCAAATCGAGCGGACAGGCCGATTACAGCGACGACATTCTCGAGGAGATCGAGAAGCAGGCGGCCGCTGAAAAGCCCAAGGCAGGCGACGGGGGCGGTTTTGACGATCAGGATTCCCTGCTCCCCGAGGCGATTGAAGTCGTTGTCGAGGCGGGACAGGCGTCCACCTCCTTTTTGCAGCGCAGGCTCAAATTGGGCTACGCGCGTGCGGCGAGGATTATGGACGATATGGAACAGCGCGGTGTGGTCGGCCCCCAGGAGGGGAGTAAGCCGAGACAGGTGCTGATCACCAAACAGCAGTGGATTGAGCGGAACCTCAATCAAAACAACGATTAAAACTGCCGCTTTTTGTTCCCCATGCGGATACTCCCGCTGGGTGAACCGAAAAGGGCGATGGGATACAAACTGAAAGGAATTAGAATTATGTCAGATTTTCTGCCGATCTCCAAACAGGACATGATCGACCGGGGCATTGACCAGCTCGACTTTATCTGCATCACCGGGGATGCTTACGTTGACCATCCGAGTTTTGGAGCGGCGATCATCTCCCGCGTCATCGAGGCCGAGGGCTTCACCGTCGGTGTGATCGCCCAGCCGCGCTGGCAGGGAACCAAGGATTTTGAGCGGCTGGGGAGGCCCAAATACGCCTTCCTCGTCACTTCGGGCAACGTCGACTCCATGGTCACCCACTACACCGCCGCCAAACGGCTGCGCAGTGACGACGCTTATTCCCCCGGCAATCAGGCGGGCCACCGGCCCGACCGGGCGGTCAACGTCTACTGCCGCTGCCTGCGGAACATCTATGGAGACAGCGTGCCCATCATCATCGGCGGCCTCGAGGCGTCGCTGCGGCGATTTGCTCACTACGATTACTGGGACGATGCGGTCCGGGAGTCGATTCTCGTCGACAGCGGCGCCGACCTGCTCGTCTACGGCATGGGAGAGCTGCAAACCCGGGAGATCATCCGCCGTTTGCGCGAGGGAGAGTCCATTCACTCCATGACAGACATCCGCGGGACCTGTTACCTCACCGAGCCGCGCAACACCCCGATTGGCTGCAAAGAGTGCCCCTCCTATGCGCAGGTCGTGCAGAGCAAGGAGAGCTATGCGAAGGCGTGCAAGCTTCAGTTCTTAGAGCAGGACTCCATCACCGGGCGCGCCCTGCTCCAGCGGCATGGCGACAAAATGCTCGTGCAGAACCCGCCGATGCGCCCGCTGAATCAGAGCGAGCTCGACAAGGTGTACGCCCTCCCGTTTGTCCGCACCTATCACCCTGTGTACGAAAAGCAGGGCGGCGTGCCCGCGATTCGGGAGGTGGAGTTCTCAATCGCCCACAACCGCGGCTGCTTTGGCGACTGCAACTTCTGCGCCATCACGCTGCACCAGGGCAGGATGATCACCTGCCGCAGCGAAAAGTCGATTCTCGCCGAGGCGAGAAAGCTCACCCAGAGCCCCAATTTCAAAGGCTACATACACGATATCGGCGGGCCGACGGCCAACTTCCGCCATCCTTCCTGTAAAAAACAGCTGGAGCATGGCCTGTGCAGGGGCAAGAAGTGCCTTGCTCCCACCCCCTGCAAAAACCTCGACGTCGACCACAGCGAGTACCTGCACATTTTGCAGGAGGTGCGGCAGCTCCCCGGCGTCAAAAAGGTGTTTATCCGCTCGGGCATCCGGTACGATTACCTCATGGAGGATCCCGATGACAGCTTTCTGCGGGAGCTTGTGGAGCATCATGTCAGCGGACAGCTCAAGGTGGCGCCGGAGCACTGCGCCAACGCCGCACTCGACTGTATGGGCAAGCCCCATGTTGAGACCTACAAACAATTTATGGAGAAATTTTACCAAACCACCCGGGAGGCGGGCAAGGAGCAGTACCTCGTGCCCTATTTGATGTCCTCCCACCCCGGCTGCACCCTCAAGGAGGCGGTGGAGCTCGCGCTCTTTCTGAAAAAAGAAAACATCCGTCCCGAGCAGGTGCAGGATTTTTACCCCACACCGGGCACCGTATCGACCTGTATGTTTTACACTGGGCTCGACCCGCTCACCATGAAACCGGTTTACGTCCCCAAGACCGCGGAGGAAAAGGCGATGCAGCGCGCGCTGCTGCAGTATTTTAAGCCGCAGAACAAGCGGATGGTGATCAAGGCGCTGCGCAAGGCAAACCGCCCCGACCTCATTGGGAACGGACCCCACTGTCTGGTGCGTCCCGACCCGTCGGACAAACCCCGCCAGGAATCCAAAAACAACGCCGGCGGATTCAAGCGGACGGACAAACCGCAAGGCAAATCCGGCAAAAACAAGCGAAGTGAAAACAAGTCAAAGAGAGGAACCAAATGGCAGCAAAACGAAAAAACAAAGCGGCGGTAAGCCTCACCAGCCTGTTGACGGCACTTGTCATCCTCGGCGCCTCCTGGATTGGTTATCAGTTGTTTGGGGACGACCCCAAGCCGATCAATCCCGGAACCGACGTCAGCGTGCATTTTATCGATGTCGGCCAGGGGGACTGCGAGCTCATTCGGGTGGGGGATCAGTCGATTCTCATCGACGCGGGAGAGAATGACAAGGGCAATACCGTAGTGGATTACTTAAACAAGCAGGGGATCGAAAAAATCGACCTGTTCATTGGGACGCACCCCCACTCCGACCACATCGGCGGGATGGATACCGTGATCAACCGCATGGAAGTGGGCGAGGTGCTGATGCCCGAGCTGCCGGACAGCCTTGTCCCCACCACCAAAACCTACACCGACCTGCTCACCGCGATTGCGGACAAAAACCTGCCGGTCACTGCGGCTGAGCCGGGGCAGGTGTATACCTTTGGCGACGCGACGCTCGAGATCCTCGGCCCGCTGCGCGACTATGACGACCTCAACGACCTGTCGGTTGTCGCAAAGCTCACCTATGGGAGCACCACGTTCCTCTTTGGCGGCGACATGGAAAAAGAGGTCGAGGACGACCTGCTCGGTGCCAAGGCGGACGTGCGGGCAGATGTGCTCAAGCTCAGCCATCACGGGAGCAAGACCTCCAACAGCAAGGCGTTTCTCGACGCGGTGGGGGCGGACACCTATGCCATCTGTGTGGGTGCGGGCAACAGCTACGGCCACCCGCACGATCAGGTATTGAACCGGATTTCCGGGAAACAAGTCTATCGGACCGACCTCAACGGCGACATTGTCATTGGGACGGACGGAGCGAACCTGACGGTGCAAACTGAAAAGTAAAAATGCGGAGGAAAAGCGCATGGAGTATTTGAGCATTGACCGGATTGAAGAGGGGGTCGCTGTCTGTGAGGACAGCGGGCGGCGCAGGATAGAACTCGCGCTGTCGCAGCTCCCCGACGGCAGCAAAGCGGGAGATATTTTGTTTTTTGACGGAACAAGCTATCAAAAGGACGCTGAGGAAACCGAGCGGAGGAGACAGCTGGCCGCACAACTGCAAAAAAAATTATTTGGCAGGAAATGAACACAATTTGAACACAACCATGTGTTATTCTAAGTAAGCGCTGATTCACTCTTGTGTACAGACTGCGAGACAGTTCAAGGAAAAAGCGGACGAACTCTGTTGTATTCAAAGCATTATTTGATGAAGAAACAGCCAAAATCTGCCCGCAGGATGTGCGCCGGGCCTCAAGCGCATTTTAGCGGTTACCTACACAGCAAGGAGGGTACTGGAATGATTAAAATACTCATTGCAGAGGACGAAGCAAAGCTTCGCTACGTTGTGAGCGGCTATCTTAAAAGCGAAGGCTACCACGTTGTGGAAGCGGAGGATGGCGAGGACGCGCTCGATAAATTTTATTCGGACAACTTTTCCCTCGTCCTGCTCGATATTATGATGCCCAAAAGGGACGGTCTTGAAGTCTGCGCCGAGATTCGCAAGCTCTCAGACGTGCCGATCATCATGCTGACCGCGCGCAACACCGAGTTTGACGAACTCAACGGTTTTCAGCACGGGGCGGATGAATACATCTCCAAGCCGTTCAGCCCGAAAATTCTCGTCACACGGGTCAAGAGCATCCTCAAGCGCGCAGGACTGCTGCAGGACAGTGAATTCAATATGGGAAATCTCAAAATTTCCTACCGGGAACACAGCGTCTATGTGGATGACCAGCGCATCTCTCTCACCCCCCGTGAATACGACCTGCTTTGTTATCTGGTCGCAAACAAAAACATCGTCCTCAACCGGGAGCAGATTTTGCAGGCGGTGTGGGGGATGGACTACGAGGGGGATATCCGCACGGTAGACACCCACATCAAATGCCTGCGGATCAAAATCCCCGGCGCGCAGGAATACATTAAAACCATCCGCAAAATCGGATACAAATTTGAGGCGGTGGAGTAACTATGGCAAAACTCATGGGCAGCATCCGAAACAAGCTGATGTTTGCAATCCTCTGTGTGCTGTCGGTCAACATCATCGTTGTGCTCGTGTTCGGCCAGACCTTTTTGGAAAGCTATTACATCCACAACAAAAAGAACGAACTGCGCGATCTGAAAAGGGAAATTACATCTGCCTATCAGAATTCCTCCAACAAGGAATTGCAGCAGGGGCTGACCAACTGCCAGGAAAACAACGTCACCTACCTGCTGTATATCAAAGGGAATCTCGTCTCGCTCAACAGCTCGCAGGATTCTGACTATCAGACCAGGATCGACTCCACCTCCTGGTGGTACATGGCGAAGACAACGGGAATTTTTGAACAGCTGGAAAAAACGCCCACCATTGTGATTCAGCAGAAGAATGAGATCTCCGACTCGATTTTTCTCTACTCCAAGCTCGACGATCAGGTTTATCTGTTTTTGGAGACCCCGCGCGCCTTTATCGAGGCGACGGCCCAGACTGCAATGCAGTTTTTCCTTTTTTTGAGCATCGGAACGCTGATTTTGGGAATTGTCATCACCGTTATTCTGGCCAATCGAATCGCAAAGCCGATTAAGCAGATTGACAAGGCGGCGCAGAAGATCGCTGCGATGGACTTCAGCGAACAGTGCCAAGTGCACACTGGAGACGAAGTCGAGGCCCTTGCCAACAGCGTCAACAGCATGTCGGAAAAGCTCAAGGAAAACATCGGTCTGCTGCGCCGCGATCTGGAACGGGAGGAGCAGACCAACCGGATGCGGCGGGAATTCATCGCAAACGTCTCGCACGACCTCAAAACTCCGATCAGCCTGATTTCCGCCTACGGCGAGATGCTCAAGGACAACAGCAAGGATGAAAAGACTTCTGAGGTGTGTGACATCCTGCTCGAGCAGGGCGAGACGATGACTCGTTTGGTCAATCAACTGCTCACCCTCTCCCAGCTTGAGAGCGGGATGATCAGCTATGATATGTCGTTTTTCAGCGTGAACGATCTGATTGGAACGGTGGTGAAAAACTGCCGCATCCTGCTCGACCAGAACGGTATTGATCTTGAACTCCAGCTCGGCGAGGAATTCATGGTCCAAGGGGATTACAACCGAATCACCCAGGTGTTTACCAACCTGTTTGAAAACGCGATCAAATACGTGGATGAAAAAAAGCTCATCGATGTGCGGCTCACCCGCCACGAAAACTGGGTGCGCACCAGCATCTTCAACTCCCACGCCCCACTCAGCCAGCAGGAGCTTGAAAACGTCTTTACGATTTTTTACAAGTCGGACAAGGCTCGAAAAGCCTCCAACAAGAGCTACGGCATCGGACTTGCCATTGTCAAGACGATTGTCGAGGCGCACAACGGCCGCTACGGTGTATTCAACAGCGAAGACGGGGTTGTCTTTTGGTTTGAGCTCGAGTTGTTTGACTTTGACCAGGAAGAGGAGTTCGACGAATAACGGCAGGCACTGCCTGCGCGAGCAAGGGATCTCCCAGGCGGGGTATCCCTTGTTTGTATTTTAGTGAAATAAAACTACTGGCTCTGTCGATGAGAAGCAAAAGCGTCCAGTGTAGGAACAAGCGAAGAATAGGCTACGCCCGGCCGCCGCGATTCGACCTGTTCATACAATTTTTATTGACAGCGGTGAAGCAGTTGGGGTATAATGGAGACTGGTT
>CBCSOX010000146.1:0-7104 GCA_965141735.1 uncultured Oscillospiraceae bacterium
GTGAGCCCGCCCACCGCATACGGCTTGATCACGCTGGTGGAGAATCCGGCGCCCTCATAGTTGAGCCCGGCGATGGTCTCGAAGAACCAGTCGTCAATCGTCGCGAACATGTGGTGGTCACGGGAGCGGGTGCCCTCCATCCAGCCCTCCCACATCGAGGTCGCGCCTTTGGAGAGCCAGTAGCCGAAGCCGGGGTATTCCTCGGTGTTCACCATCTTGTAGGCGAGGTCTCCGTACCCCGCTTCAGTCAGAGTGGAAAAGACATATTTGATGCCGAAAATGCCGCTCTCAATCCGCGAGGTCCTGGCGTTGAATTCGTAGGCCACGCGGGGAATACACTCCTCGGGCACCATGCCGAGGGCGAGCGGAAGCGCCTGCGCCGTCTGGTAAAACGCTCCGCCCTTGTTCAGACAGTAGAACCCTTGGTCCTCATCGTAAAATTTCTTGTGAAACGCCTGCTTGATCGCCTCAGCGTCCTGTCGGTAGGCCGCCGCGTCCTCGGGATGACCAAGCACCTCCGCCGCTTGGGCGAGGATGTCCGCCATAGAGTAGACATAGGCGGTCGAAGCGATGGGGATGATCCGGTTGCCGGAAACAGTTGCGTGGTCTCCCCACATGCTGGTGGCGATGTTGTCGGTCATCTGGCTCTTTTGATAACTGAACACCGTCTTCATGGCGTCGTAGTTGTCTGCAAGGGTGCGCTTGTTGCCGGAAATCAAATAGCTCTGCCACGGGACAAGACAGATCGCCGCGCTCCATTCAGGGGCGTTTGCCTTGGTCTCGTCCCACATCGGCGCGGTCTGCTCCATGTAGCCGCTCGATTTCGATTGGTCGCGGATATCGTTGGCCCACTTTTCATAGTAGCGGATCATATCGAAGTTGTACATCCCCATCTCCTGCGTCAAATGCCCGTCGCCAAGATACCCGAGGTTTTCATACACCGGGGTGTCGGAAGGGTAGCTGTGCAGGTTGTTGAGCAGGGTCGCCTTGCCAATTTCATGGATCTGGTTGAACATCTCGTTGGAGCAGGAAAACTCCCCGGTGGTTTTGAGGTCCGCGTTGACCACCTTGCCGGTGATGCTGTCCAGGTTTGGCACGCCGGGATAGCCCGACACCTGGATGTACTGGTAGCCCTTGTAGGTGAAGCGGGACTGCCAGGTCTCCTCCGCGCCCCCCTTGAGGATGTAGTAGTCGGAGGACGCCTGCTTGACAAAGCCATCGACATCCCAGTCGTTGACAAAGTCCTTGCGGTTGAGTGTCCCCTCGCTGGTCAGGGTTTCGCCGTACTGGATGGTGACCATGTCGCCTGCGTTGCCCTGAACCTTGAGCTCCGCCCAGCCGGTGACCACCCGGCCCATGTCAAAGACGTAGACGCCCTCCTTGGGGTTGGTGATGCCGACGGGGCGGAGTTCCCCGACAACCTTGTTTGCATCCGCAGCCTGTGGCTCAACACTGCCGGCGGGCGCACTCATCGGAACAACCGGTTCCCAGTTTGAATCGTCAAATCCCGGTTGATCCCAGTTCTCGATTTCCAGCCGGGCGTCGTACACCTCGCCGTAGTACGGTTCGTCAAAGACGGTCGGGCTGTCATGGGTTTTCCACGACTGGTCCGATACGACCTCCATCGACTCCCCGTCAGCAAACTCGATGCACAGCTTCATGCGCAGCTTAGGGCTGTCCGCCCACGGCGCTCTGGACCAGCCGTTGGTCTGCCAGTTCATCCCATTGCCGATTGTCGCGTAGTAACCCCGTCCGAGCGTCACGCCGATGGCGTTGTCGGATGAAGTGAGCAGATCGGTGACATCATAGGTGGTGTAAAAATAGCGCTGGTGGTAGCGGGTGACGAGCGGGTCGATTACGTTGTCCCCGACCCGTTTCCCGTTGAGGGTGAGTTCATAGTAGCCAAGGCCGGTGATGTACGCCCGAGCGGATACGATTTCCCTGCCCTGCGCGGAGAATTCCTTGCGCAGCAAGGGGGCGGGGTCGAACACCTTTTGATCACTCTCCTCAATTTCGGGCAGGGTCACTTGCTTTTTCCAGGGGTCTGTGCCGTAGGGAAGCACCTGGTCGGGGGTCTCCCAATCGCTGTCATCTGCCTCCAGGAGCTTCCAATCCTCACCCGGGGTGAGGGTGATTTTCCAACTGTCGTCTGTGACAATCAAGTCGCTGGTGCCGTCGGCATAGCGGAAAATCACCTTGGCGATGAAACCGGCATAACCCTTGGACGAGTTGGTAATCTCGGCTGCAATCTGGTTGTCCCCTGCTGTAAACAGACTGGTCACATCGACTGCGGCCCCTTTGCGCCAGACATTGGCGCCCTCAATCGAAGCCGCTTGGATCCCGTTGACATACACCGCGCCGTAATCGTCTGCAGTGAAGGCGAGCAGCACCCTGCTCACTGTTTTATTGGGATCAGCGGAAATTGTCCTGCGGAAATACCTCGTTTCAGCCGGCACATATTTATAGTCCGTTCCATTGAGGACCCAAATCCAGTTCGCTGTTTCGAGGTTTAGCGCTTCGGGCTGCTGCACCGAGGCTGCCTTTCCAATCCAGCCGGCGTTTTCCCACTGCTCGTCGTCGAGCCCAGTCTCAAAGCTCGCTTCCTCACTCCAGCCGGATGCGCGACCGGGTCCGTCCCATATCTGAACCCGCCAGGTATACCGCTGCATCGGCGCAAGGGCTTCCCCGCCGTTGAATCCGTATGCAATTCCGGTCGTCTCGTTGGAGGCCACCTTGCCGCTGTCCCAGACCACTGTCCCGTCCGCAGCTGTCACTTGAATTTGATAGGCGGACTGCACCTGCGCCCGCTGCGGTGAATCGACCTCCCAGCTCAACACAGGGGACTCGGTGTCAATTCCCATTGGGTTTTCCAAATACTCTGTTTTGAGGTTGACCGCATGAATCGCGGCCGCTTGTTCCTTTTCTGTACCTGCCGCCACAGCAGACAGCCCGCACTGAAATACCATACAAAATACGAGCGTCAGGATCAGCAGGGTTTTGTACCATCTTCTTCTCAATTGTATCCCTCCCAATTCGGTTTTCTGCAACCTTATCCAGACAACCTAACCATTTTCAACTACTCCTCCCCCAATTATTTGGATAGATTGCGCTTTTATTATAAGCTGGAATGGCATCTTTTGCAAGAGAATTCCGCATATTACCGGTATTCACCAAAAGGGAATGGGAAAACATCAAAGTCAAAAGCAATCTCTCAGCTGCTAGAACCAACTCGGGAACAAATTGATTCCAAAAAACGTTTTAGGCCCAGTACCACGCAAACTTCAGCTGTTTCCTCAGTTCGGTAATACGAGCCGCAACAGTCAAATCATTCTCCTTCAACAACCCACTTTGTTCAAATTACAGGTATGTGACGAGTCGCGCAGGGCTTCTATTTCACCTTCCCCATCACGCAACGCTTTTTTGCCGCGTCCATTTTCATCACACCCAACTTCCGCCTGATCGCAAAACTCTCGCCATTTCCGAAAACCAATGCTTGGGATTAGGAAAGTGAAAACATGCAAGATGAAAGAGTACAATGTCAACATTGTATATGTAAAACGACAGCCCCTCGGCATCGCCCTGCACAATGTTCATATTGAAAAGCCCTTGTTGTTCGGCGGCATCTTTTGTAATTGTCAGCATGGCAGTTGTCATATCAAGGCAGGTTGAACAAGTGGGGCAAGAGAACGCTCACAAGCGCAGGTTCCCGCCGCAACTTCCAAAACGGTGCCGCTGCTCGCAGTGACACAAGAAACGATATGCTCTAAGTATCCCTGCTTTGTAAAACTCATTGTTTTTGTTTCAAAGTTTGTGCCTGCTCGGTAAAAGATTTTTTGTGTCACTTCTGCATTTGTTGAAATGGTCATAAGGCTGTCCCCTTCTTCGGCACAAACAACGAGGACATATCTGCTTGTTCCAATGTGAGCAGCCGCACCTTTTTATCAATGCCGCCCGCATAGCCTGTTAAGCTGCCGTTTGTACCGACAACACGGTGACAGGGGATAATCAGCGAAATTGAATTATGTCCTACTGCACCGCCGACAGCCTGTGCGGACATTTTCGACAATTCTTTTTGCTTTGCAATTCTATCTGCAATTTCGCCGTAGGTCATTGTTTTGCCATAAGGAATTGTCAGCATAATTTCCCACACTGCTTTACGAAATGGTGTTGTTTCCATCAAAAGCGGCGGTGTGAAATTGGGAACTTTACCGCTGAAATAAATATCCAGCCAGCGGACAACCTGCTCGAATATCGGCAGGAACTTTTCCTCGTATTTTTTCGGAAGGGTATCTCCAAAATATTTTTCGCCGTCAAACCAAAGACCGATCAGTTCAGTTCCATTGCTTGCAAGCGTGATCCCTCCCAAAGGCGAATCATAGTGATGTGTATAAGCCATAAGTTCATACCTCCAAATATTTGTTGGAGTCCGCAGGTGCCTCTTCTCTGTTGGTCATTGTATAGGCGCGAACAGGTGTTACAGCTGTGATTTTGTAATCTGAAAAATCGTTCATTCTGCCGTGGTTTTGTGCTATACGGTGTGCGGTAAGGTTACGCCATTTTGAAACACATTCCTCGTTTTCCCATACCGACATACTAAGCAGCTTGCCCTCGGTGGCAAGGGAAGAAAAACGCTCCGATCGAATCAGCCCCTCTGCATTTGCAAGACTGTCTTTGAGTGAGCCTGCCAGTTTCAAATAATCTGCCATTTTGCCGCTTTTTAACGTCACTTTAAATAACACGATGACATTGTCCATTTCACTATCCTCCTGTGATTGATCAATGCGTTTGGGCTTTCACCTTTTAATAGCTTCTTCTACAGTATCAAAAAACTCAATATTTTTTAAGCGGCAATCTTGCAGGACAACTTGTCCGCATATAAGCTTGTTGTTTTCACCCCAAAGATAAATCTGCAATCCTAAAAACTATTTCTATTTTTAATGATTCTTATTTTTTCTTGTTCGTTCATTTTTCTTGGCATTCCTTTTTGGAGCGTAATCTTTCATTTCGGGTATCGCACCACCTGCTACTGCCCAAAAGTACAGGCTCGCCACACTGCAATAGGGGCTGAATCGCCTGTGGTATTTATCAAACAGTTTGCGGTCAATCTTTCGGTGATGATATACCATACGCATACCACGCAAAATTGCCAAATCGCCGTAGCTGATCACATTAGGGCGTTGCATACAAAAAAGTAAAATCATTTCGGTAGTCCAAACGCCGATACCTTTTAGCGCCGACAATTCCGCGATTGCTTCGCTGTCCGTCTTATTCCAAACGCCCTCTAAATCAAAAACTCCGTCTTTTATGTGGCGAAGTCTGTAATATACTCTGCTTTTTTGAAAGTCATTCCAAAAGACTGTAGACAGGGTATACCTGCGGTAAGGATCGTATCAGCATTTACTACGCTGAGATGATCTTTCGTTCTCTGCCAGATTGTTGCCTGTGCCTTTGTTGAAATCTGCTGGCCTACAATGTGATGAACAACTGAAGAAAACAAATCGGTATCAACCTCACGCTCAATTTTCCCAATCTTATCAATTACTTCTCCAAGGCGTTTGTCCTTTTGTTTTAGGGATTCGGTTACTTCTTGGTCATACTGAAAATACATTTCCGTTCCACCCCCCGTCTTGACTTGAAATTTTCTTTTCACTATAATATTATCATAATTTGAAGCGATATAATATTGAAATATCGTCTAATCCTATCGTAATAGATCCAAATAAGGGAGCAAAAATGAAAACCGTACAAAACGATTCTATAAACTCCGTCAACCTGAACGCAGGCTCGGATTTTCCGTATCTTGTACTTGATGTGATCAACGACCAAAGTTATCCAAGAAATCCTGGCTTTCAAGTTATGCATTGGCATGAGGATTTACAGTTTATCTATGTATTGGACGGCGAGATCGAAGTAAAAACATTAGATACCTTGGTACAAGTAACTAGAGGGAGCGGTATCTTTATCAACAAAAATATTATTCATCTGGTCAAAAAGACATCTTCTTGCCATTACAACAGTTTTATTTTTCCCGACTATTTTCTCAAATTTTATTTTGGCAGCCCTGCAAAGGCTTTTGTTGAAAATATTGTCGGTAAAGATGAATTGTCTATTTGCCACTTTCCAAAAGAAACAGAGTGGTGCCAATCTATTCTACATCTACTCTCTAATCTTGCAGACCTTGAAAACAGAAAAACAGAGTTTTATGTTTATGAAGTGCTTTGCCTGCTCTCTTTACTTTGGCTTGAAGTATGCCAGAACATTCTAACACCGACCGAAAATGCCGACACTGTTATAGGGCTTCGTATGCAGAAATTTTTGCAATATATAAGCGAACATTACGGAGAGGACATTTCTCTTGACAGTCTCGCAGGGAGTGCTAATGTCAGCAAATCGGAATGCCTGCGCTGCTTTAAGGCAAGTATGCAAACCACGCCATACAAATATTTGACCGAATATAGGCTCTCGAAGGCTGCTGAATTACTGAAAAACTCTGATAAGCCAATTGGAATGATTGCTGACAGCGTGGGATTTCGACAAAACAGTCATTTTGGAAAGTGTTTTAAGGAAAAGACAGGTTTTTCTCCAAGAGATTACAGAAAGAAAAAGTAACGCTTTTGGACACACAAGGGCTTGTCAAAAGCACCTTCGGAGCACAAAAACAGAGCAGACAAGGAAATATCCCTGGCTGCTCTATTTTTGCGGTTATCAGTGTTCCATTCGCTATCAATCAAATCAGCTTTCGATCTCTCCATTGCTCTATTCTGATTCACAAGCCCATTCCACACCACTTTATTTTCTGCTTTGAATTTTTCGGGCACGCCCTCACGCTCTGCGATCAGCTTTACCTGTCGAATAAACTTCTGCCTACTCAACGAGTTGGCAGAACAGTACCACGGCCTGCTCAATCAGCGCTCCCCGGATGAGGGGTTGGACATTGTTGCAATTATCCGCTTTCTCTCACAAAACTACAAAACGGTTCAGCTCGTCTCGGTTGCAAAACAATTTCATTACACAGCAAACTAAATAGGAAAATTTATCAAAAAAACAGACAGGGAGAAGTTTTTCCGATCTGCTGCGAAGCGTGCGCCTCAAACATTTCTTTTA
>CBCSOX010000147.1:0-6996 GCA_965141735.1 uncultured Oscillospiraceae bacterium
CCAGTGCGCTGTTTATACCTTCCGTCGGCCCTATTCCGGTTTCAATAAAATCATGCAGGCTGAGGATTTCAACCCCTTCTGGGATGGTGTAATAGACGTGCTGGCCGTTGAACCAGCTCAGCGCTTCAAACTCCTGTTCCCCCTCCCGGGTGACAAAAGTGTTCATGACGGTGCCGTACCCTCGTGAGTTGACCTCGGTGCGCATCTCGATCACCTTGCCCTCCGGCGCGTTGACCTTGAGGTAGGGGGTGATCTGCGCATTGTACGGCAGGTTCATCTCAAGTACTTCCTCTTTGGCGGTGATGTGGCCGCGGTAATCCTCCATGTTGAGGTACTCCTTGAGGCCGTAATCCTTCCACTGCGGGATCGACCGCTCATAGAGCTCATTCCAAGGCGCGCAGGGCGCTTTGCCGAGCTCGGTCGCGTCCGCCCAGCTGCTGTCGTCATATGCAGGGTCTGTCCAGTCGCCGAGCGAGAGCCGCGCGTCGTAGTAGACGTTGTACTCGGGCAAACGGTAGTTGGGCTGGCTTTTGTTAAACGGATTGTCGTCGATGTAGGCGGCGTCCCTGCACACCTTCCAGCTGTCATCGGAAATCACTTTCTGGCTGCCGAAATCCGCTTCGAACAAAAAGCCGCCCTTGCCGGACGAGTTGTCCGAAAAGCTCTGGCTGAATTTGCCCTCCCCCAGTGCGACGCGGGGGCCCCAATACCACACCTGGACGGCAATGGTATTTTCCCCTTCGTGCAGATAGGGCGCGAGCTCCACTTCATCAAAATAGGTGTCCTCCGGCGTTGGGCCGCGCTTGAGCTGGCCTTCAAAGACCACCTGTTCCCCATTGACGGTGAGCCAATAGCGGGTGTCCACCGCGATGCGGGTGGGCACCGAGTCCGGGACTTCCTCCAGTTGCACCTGCTTGCGGAAGTTCATCCAGGTGTTGGCGGTGTCGCTGTCGTCCCAGATCCAGTTGGCCTCCCAATCCGAAGTGGGTTTGTTCTCCGCATCCTCCACCGCTGCCGACGCTGTGAGTATGGGTGCACAGACGAGACAGCAGACCAGCAGCAGGCTGAGAAGCTTGTTGATTGCTTTCAATTCAATTCCCCCTTTGTTTCAAGTTTCCTTCTTCTCTTCGGTCCCCCTTTCGCAGTTACTCTCTTTATTATAGAAGCGCAACTTTACTATGTCAACAAAATTATATAAGAATTAAATCTATTTCTATATAAACTGCAAATCAAATACCCCTGTCACCCATCTGCCGAAAAGTCTTTTGTTTCCGTCAAATAAAGACTGGGCGACTGCTTTTTTAAATTTTACCCCATCGATTATTTGCGCTTGTTTCTCTTATCCCGTTTTATGCGTCAAACAACTATGGCGCTCACAGTCCGGTTTTGAATGGGAACACCTTTGTACGCAAGTAATAAGCCCACCAATCCTTTCAATTGCACTGCACAAAGGGTTCCCTTAATAGTGCTTTTCTCCGGCAGAATCAGAGATCCTTTTGCGCGATAGCAACAAGCAAAACAGGCTGTCCCCATACCTGGAGACAGCCTGTAAACATCAGTACATTATTTTACATCAAAGGTGAGTTCACCATTCGCTTCGGAAAGGGAAATGGATTCAGTCGGTTGGTCCGCTCGGCCGACGAGGATGCTCGCGATGCCGTCCTCGACTTTTTTGCGGATTGTCTTGCGCAGGTCGCGCGCGCCGAACCGGCCGTCCTTGGCTTCCTTTGTGAGATATTTGACCGCTTTGTCGTCATAGGTGAACTGGATGAACTTCTCTTCCATCACCTCTTTGAGCTCGTCGAGCATGAGTGCGGCAATCTTTTCGAGCGAAACGGCATCGAGTGGGTTGAACACGACGATTTCATCCACGCGGCTCATGAACTCAGGCCGCAGGAACTCGCCGAGCGCCTTGAGCGCCTTTTCTCCCGCAATCTCCCCCTGCGCCTTGTTAAAGCCCGCGATGCCGTTGCGGTCGCTCGAGCCGGCGTTGGAGGTCATGACGATGACGGTGTTTTCAAAGTTGACAGTGCGCCCGTGTGAGTCGGTAATCCGGCCCTCGTCGAGAATCTGGAGAAGGATGTTCATGACATCAGGGTGCGCTTTTTCAATCTCGTCAAAAAGGATGACTGAATAGGGCTTTCTCCGCACCTTTTCGGTGAGCTGGCCCGCATCGTCGTAACCGACATAGCCGGGAGGGGATCCGACCAAACGGGACACCGCGTGTTTTTCCATGTATTCCGACATGTCGAGCCGGATAAGGGGTTCAACGCTGTCAAACAGCGCTTCCGAAAGCACCTTGACCAGCTCGGTCTTGCCCACCCCAGTCGGGCCGACAAAGATAAACGAAGCCGGACGGCGGCGTTTGCTCAGCTGCACCTTGCTGCGGCGAATGGCGGCAGCCACCACCTCGACTGCCTTATCCTGGCCAATGATCCTCCGGCTGAGGGTCTCCTCGAGCTCGCCGAGCTTCTTGATGTCGCTCTGCTGGATGCGATGGGCCGGGACGCCGGTCCAAAGCTCGATGACCTTGGCGATGTCTCCGAGGGTGACGTGGACGTCATTGACAATCGGCTCAAGCACTTTGAGCCTGTCCTTTGCTTTGCTGATCTCTATTTTGACGTTTGCAATCCGCTCGTAGTCGGGATTTTCGGTCTCCGCGCCGAGCTTCTCCTCCTCGTCGTAGAGCACCTTGAGGTTTTTGTTGAGCTTTTCGTACTCGGTCAGCTCAGGGCTGCGCAGCGAACGGCAGGCGCACGCCTCGTCGAG
The DNA here is from genome assembly GCA_965141735.1 of uncultured Oscillospiraceae bacterium. Lineage (GTDB taxonomy): Bacteria > Bacillota > Clostridia > Oscillospirales > Ruminococcaceae > Massilioclostridium. The sequence continues at coordinate 2,770 of CBCSOX010000147.1, forward strand.
CAGGTCAATCGCCTTGTCGGGCAGGTAGCGGTCGGTGATGTAGCGTTCCGAAAGATGGGAGGCGCTGTGGATGATCTCATCCGACACCTTGACCTTGTGATGAAACTCGTAATAGCGCTTGATGCCGCGCAGAATATCAATTGTTTCGTCAATTGTCGGTTCGTTGACCGTGACCGGCTGGAAGCGGCGTTCGAGTGCAGAGTCGTTTTCAATGTGCTTGCGGTATTCGGTGAAGGTCGTCGCGCCGATCACCTGGATTTCTCCGCGGGAGAGCGCCGGCTTAAGGATGTTGGCAGCGCTCATCGAACCCTCCGAGTCGCCTGTCCCGACCAGAGTATGCACCTCATCGATGAAGAGGATGACGTTGCCCGCCTCTTTGACCTCGTTGATCAGCCCCTTGACGCGGCTCTCAAACTGTCCCCGGAACTGGGTGCCCGCGACGAGTGCGGTCAGGTCGAGCAGGTAGAGCTCCTTGTCCGCAAGGCGGAACGGCACGTCGGATGCGACAATCTTTTGGGCGATTCCCTCCGCTATCGCGGTTTTGCCGACGCCCGGCTCGCCGATCAGGCAGGGGTTGTTTTTGGAGCGGCGGGAGAGGATCTGGATGACCCTGTAGATCTCCTTGTCCCGGCCGATCACATTGTCGAGCTTTCCATTGCGGGCACGCTCAGTGAGGTTAGTGCAGTAGTTGCTTAAAAACTTGTATTTAGGTTCCTTTTTCTCCTGCTTTTCCTTTGCCTTGTTCCTGCGCTTAGAGGTTTTTTCCGAGGAGGAACCGGACTCCTGCTCCCCTTCCACCGGAACGGGAGCATTCGCCGAGCCGAGGATGCCGCTGATAAACGGGTTGAGCGTCTCCGCGCCGCCCGGCTCAAAGTCCTCTCCGTCAAGCATATTCATGAGCTGGGTGCTCAGATGCTCTATATCCTCATCCGAGATTCCCATCTTCTCAGTCATCTCATTGAGCTGCGGAATGTTGAGTTCCTTCGCGCATTTGAGGCAGAGACCCTCATTGATCGTCTTGCCGTTTTCCTGCCGCGCGATGAACACAACAGCCATTCTTTGCTTGCATCTGCTACAAATCATATCTTAGTCTCCTTCAGGTTGTGCCTTGGTTCCTGAATCCATTATGTGGGATAACCCGACGGGGTTCAAGGCGAATTGTGTAAACAAATTTGAATTATTTGTGATTTGACCGCTTGATTTTGACAAACTCATTCACATACATTCCAAACGCAAACAGCACCATTACCGCGACGAGCGCCGCAAGGAAGACTGTCACAGCCTGCGGCAAACCGGGCACCAAAATGATGATAAACATCGCGATGTAGAACACAACCGTCGCGAGTTTGCCAAACCACTTGGAAGACTGGATTTTGATGCCGCTTTTGACAATGAGCAGGCCGCCGATGAGCATGAGCAGCTCTTTCGCCACATAGATCACCGCGAGCGGGATGAGTGTCGGGATGTCGATTGCGACAGTGATGACGACGGCGGCAAGGGTGAGTTTGTCCGCTAAAGGATCGAGCACCTTACCGAGCTGGGTGACCATGTTGTAGTGGCGCGCAATATAGCCATCCACCACGTCGGTCGCACCCGAGACGACGAGGATCAGCGCCGGAACCCATCCCATCTCGTCCGGAAGTATCAAATAACAGACGATAAACACCGGAATGAGAACAATGCGAAAGATAGACAATATGTTTGGAATACTCATAGCTTACCCCCAAATCCCCTTTAAAAAATCACCAGTGGATTAAAATAATAAAAAACGAGAAACAATTTAGTTGAACGGATGATCTCCAAATTAAAATAGGGCAAACCGTCACCCGTAAGGAGGATCACGATGTTTGCCGCCATGCCAAGGAGTAGGATATAGATAACTGCCTGAAAGACACCCACAAGGCTGCCGAGCAGCCTGTTGATGCTTCCGATAACAGGAATATAGCGCACACCGCGGAATACCTTGATCACCAAACGCAGCACCAGCCGACAGACAAAAAAGAGCAGCACAAACAGCAAAATTTCGAGCAGCAGAATCACCGCAGGCCCGATGTACTGATCCGCCACCTGTCCGGCCATGGACGCGATATCCCCGCCCGGAATCAGGATGCCGCGGATACCATCCGAAACGCTTTCCCCGTGAAAGAGCATGTTGCCCAAAAAATCCGGCAGGATGTTGCAGATCTGATCCACCGCGGCTTCCCAGCCGACGCCGCCGGCCGCTCCAGAGAGCTTGTCCGTCAAATCCGACACAATACCGGGCCGGATCGCAGTGCTAAAAACAAACGGGGCGATGACCCTGCTCAAAAACAAGGCGAGCAGCACTGCGCCGATGGAACCGAGCAGCTTGATGACCGCTTCGAGAAAGCCCCGCCGATAGGCAAGGAAGACCGACAGCGCAAAAATGAGAATGACGGCGAGGTCGAGTGCAATGGCCACAGCGTCTCCCTCCTAACTGATTGGAAATTTTTCGAGTTTCGAGTTGTTGAGCCGGTAGCCCGTACCGCCTTTTCCAGCGATCAGCGAGATGTCCGACTGGTCATCCAGGGTTTTGCCCTGTTTCATGAGCATATTATAACACACGATCTGTTTATCTGTCAAAAGAACGACATGGCTGCCGTCGCTGAACATCCCGCGCACCCTGGTATTGAACTCCGCATCCGAAACCGTCTTTCCCTTTGCATCAAGTACTGTGACGGTGTGGTTGGATTTGACCTCCTCCCCAAAGAGCAGGACAGTGTATTTCGAGGGGGAGGAATCGCAGAACATCAGCGTTTTGGGGTACTCATACCGGCTCTGTTCCTCCCCGGTGTCCGAGAGGACAATTAGGGCATTGTCGGCGACTAGATGGATCGCTCCGCCCGATTTGACAGAAACCTCGAGCGGGAGGGAACCATTCACCTGGGCGGAAAAGACCTCTTCGTCTCCTTTGGAAAAGTCGAGACCATAAAGCGTTGTTCGAGGCTGACCCGCGTCAGTGGACACCGCCGCGACCACACAGCCGTCTCCTCCGTCGACAAAGTCGAGCGCAACAACGAGGTTCTGCGCCGAATACCAGCGCCAGATCTCGATGCCGTTTTGATTGTAAACAGTCAAACGGTTCTGGTAGCGGTCGTCCGAGGTCACCAGCACGACGTTGCCGTTTTCCGCAATCTCCCCGAAGAGGATTTTGTTTTCCGTCTCTGCGGCGGCGATCTGCCCCGCCTTGCTCTCGACTGAAAATTTCGTGCCGCCGATGTCATAGAGCAGCGCCCGCTTGGAGGAGGTTTTCATGGAAGGGTTAAAATAGCCGTGGCTGATGCTGCGCACCGTGGAGCCCTTGCTGTTGTAAATGGAAAACTCCCGGTCGGTGAGCAGGGCGAATGCTGAGCCCATCATGCGGGCGGACTGAACAGCGTCCCCCTTGAGCTTGACTGGGAAACCGGAGGAGCGGCTTTCCTGGTTCATCGTCGTGTCCTCCCGAGAGGAATACACCCGGTAACCCCAGAGGCAGGCTGCGCCGAACAGCAGCACCAGCACCGCCGCAACGATGCGCCGGAAAAGCCTCTGCCGCCTGCGCTGCTGGCGGTATCGTTCGATGTTGTTGCTCGGTTTGCTCATGCCGGTTCCTCCTTTCATTTAGGGAAGCACTGATTCAATCTGGTGTACAGATTGCGAGACGGATTTTGAGACAGTTCAAGGAAAAAAGCGGACGAATACTGAAGTATTCCAAGCATTTTTGACGTAGAAATGTTCAAAATCCGACCGCAGGATGTGCGTCGAGCCGTCAGGCGCGATTGATTCAGCGGTTCCTTAGGGTCCGTAAAAGACGCGGTTGAGAAATAGGCCGCAGGGCGGGGCGGTCTTGCCCGCGCGGGAGCGGTCGCGGGAGGCGATGACGCCGGGAATATCCTCCGGCGAAAGCTTGCCCTCCTGCACCTCGATTAAGGTGCCGACGAGGATGCGCACCATGTTGTACAAAAAACCGTCCCCCCGGACGGTCAACGTGACGAGATCCCCCGCGCGGGAGGCGTGCGCCTGGGTGATGGTCCGCACCCGGTCCTCGACGTCCGACCCGGCGGAGCAAAACGCGCTGAAATCATGCGTCCCCAAAAACTGCTCCATCGCCTGGTTAACAAGCTGGATGTCGAGTGGAAAGGGATAGCGCAGGCACTGCCGGTGCAGAAACGGGTTTCTGCTCTCGGCGTTCCAGATTTTGTAGATGTATTCTTTTCCAGTGCAGCAGTA
>CBCSOX010000148.1:0-6834 GCA_965141735.1 uncultured Oscillospiraceae bacterium
TTTATCCACCTTCAGTTTAACTGGGGGATTTTTTCCGCCTGCTCGGCGACATAAACGAAACAGCTCCGGCATTTCTGCCGGAGCTGTTTCTGTTATCAACAACAATCAGTGATTGGGGAAAGCTTATTCGTAGAGGCAAGGTTTGATCTTGGAATCTTCCATGTTGTCCTTGTTGTACCACAGAGCGCCTGTGTCAACGTCAGAAACGGACTCGCCTTTTGCAGCTTTGACAGCGAGGTCAACAGCGTTTGCACCGATGGAAACCGGATCCTGAGTAACGGAACCGATGAATTTGCCCTCTTTGATCGCGTCGAGCTGGAGTTTACCAGAGTCGAAGCCGATACCGATGACTTTGCCTTCGCCAGTGCCGAGTTTGCTCAGGGTAGCATCCGCACGGATGATACATTTCGCAGAGAACTCATTGGAGCCGTAGATCGCAACGAGGTCGCCCTTGTTGAGCAGGGTGTTTGCAACGGTGTCGCCAGAAGCATCCTGGGTGTCAGAAGGAATACCTACATCGATGGTAACTTTCGCGCCGGAAGCAGCTTTGTTGTATTTGTCATGGCCGGTAACAGCAACGGAACCTTCGCCCATGTCTTTGTTGATGAGTTCAACCATTTTGTCGATGAAGCCTTTGGTGCGCTCTTCGATGGACTGGGAAGTAGCATCCTGAGCCATAACGCCGATGCGAACGCCTTCTTTGATCACATCTTTTACGCCTGCTTCGTAGGAGCTGGTCGCTGCGAGCTCGCCCGCTTTGTAGTTGTCAGTTGCAGCGTTTGCTTTAACTGCGCCGTCCGGAGCATCCGGAACACCCGAGTCAAAACCGATGATCGGAATGTTCTGGCTCTGTGCGTTTGTGATGATGTCGAGCGCTGCCTTGGTGTCAAGTGCTGCGAAGCAGATCGCGGCCGGTTTCTTGTTCAGAGCGGTTTTGAGCTGCTCAACCTGCTGGGCAACAGCGGATTCGCTGTCCGGTCCAACAAAGTTGATCTCAACGCCGAGTTCTTTCGCTTTGTTTTCTGCGCCGGTGCGGACTGCTTTCCAGAAGTCATGCTGGAAGCCTTTCGCGACCATTTCGATCTTCATGCCGGAAGCATCCGCCGAACCGGACGATGCTGCACCGGAGGAAGCCGGGGTGGAAGAAGACGCTGTGTCTCCACCGCATCCTGTCAGAGCAAGAGAGGCTGTGATAACGCCTGCAAGTGCCAGAGCCATAAACTTTTTCAATTTCATAACAATACACCTCTTAGTTATAAATTTTGGTTTAAGCGACTAATTTATTTTCCAGCTGAATTAACGGCTGGTTTTTCTGTTACGCACGTCAGCATAAACAGCAACGATCAGAACGAGACCGGTGATGAAGAGCTGATAGTGCGGTTGCAGACCAACAAAGGGGAGACCAGTTTTGAGCACCGACATGATGAAGACACCGATCATGGTACCTGCGACCGATCCAACACCACCCGAGAGGGAGGTACCACCGATAACAACACCGGCGATTGCGTCAAGCTCGAAGCCGTTACCTGTACCAGGCATGAGGGTGAAATATGTAGATGCGTAAGCGATACCCGCGATACCTGCAAACAGGCCGGAGATCATGTATGCGAGGGTTTCCCATTTGACTACGTTGACACCAGAAAGTCTGGTTGCTTCCTTGTTCGAGCCAAGCGCGAGGATGTAACGGCCCGGACGGGTTTTATTGAGGATGACTGCCATGATAATTGCAGCCACGATCAGAAGGATAATACCGATCGGAATCGGCATAACGCCGTTGGCGGTTTTAACGTCGATTCGGAACAGGGAGGAGTACCAGCCGTTGGGGTCGGTACGCAGCGGATAGGTGATGGACTGGGTACCGGTCACGATAGAGCCAAGGCCGCGGGTGACCATCATGGTACCGAGTGTTGCGATAAATGCCGGGAGCTTCATGATCGAAACCATCAGGCCGTTGAGAAGACCGAAGACGATGCCGATCAGGATTGTGATGATCAGGCAGAGTGCAATCGGAACGCCCATTTTGTAGAGCTGTCCGCCGATCAGGCCACTACAGATACAAACAGTACCAATCGAAAGGTCGATACCGCCGGTGATAATAACGAATGTGACACCGATTGCCATAAAGCCGATGTAGTAGGACATGTCAAAAATGCTGACGAGGGTCGACCACGACCGGAAGTCTTTGCTGGCAATCGCAAAGAACAGATAAATAGCAACTAACGCGATGACCGCGATCAGTTTCTGGGTACCAACAGACTTAAACAGCCCTTTGATACCTCCCGAAGATTTCGTGTTTTCCATTTTATTCCCTCCTGGTTAATCTCTCATTGTTGCATAATGCATGATCTTTTCCTGCGTTGCTTCCTCGATGCTGAGTTCGCCGGTTTTTCTTCCCTCGCACATGACGACGATTCTGTCGCTCATACGCAGAACCTCGGTGAGCTCTGAAGAAATCATGATGATGGACTTGCCTTCCTTGACCAGCTTGTTCATCAGTTCATAAATCTCCGCTTTCGCGCCAACGTCGATGCCTCGTGTCGGCTCGTCGAAAATGAGGATCTCGCTGTCTCTGATCAGCCATTTTGCAATAACAACCTTCTGCTGGTTACCGCCTGAAAGGTTCATAACGAGCTGTTCCACAGAAGGGGTTTTTGTTTTGAGCGCTTCAACATACTTCTGCGAATCCTTTTTGACCTTACGGCCGTTGATCAGTCCGCCGGAAGTATAGTTTTCAAGGCACGCCATAACCGAGTTGTCCGCTACGCTTTTTCCTACGATAATTCCGTAGCGCTTGCGGTCTTCAGAGAGGTAGCCGATGCCGGCTTTAACCGCATCCGAAGGCTCTTTGATGTCCACTTTTTTTCCGTCGACGTAAATCTCACCGCTGTCTTTTTTGTCCGCTCCGAAGATCGCACGGGCCGTTTCGGTTCTTCCCGCGCCCATCAGGCCGGAGAAGCCGAGGATTTCACCCTTGTGCAGGTCAAAGCTGACGTCGCGGACCATCTTGCCCGCATTGAGGTTTTTGACACTCAGAACAACCGGCGCATCCGCAGGAACATTGCTGGTCTGCTTCGGATCTTCGTAAACGACGCGGCCAACCATCATGTTGATGATGTCATCCTTGGTGGATGTCTGGCTGTCCACTGTGCCGACATATTCGCCGTCGCGCATGACGGTGACGCGGTCGGTGATTTTTTTGATCTCGTCCATGCGGTGCGAGATGTAAATGATACCGATATCTTTAGCGCGCAGGTCGCGGATGATCTTGAACAGGTCCTCGATCTCCTTCTCGGTGAGCGCTGCGGTCGGTTCATCGAAGACGATGACCTTTGCGTCGGACGAGATCGCCTTGGCGATTTCCACCATCTGCTGACGGCCGACAGTGAGGTTACCCATCGTCTCTTTGGGGTTGATGTCAATGTTGAGCAGCTTAAACAGCTCTTTTGCCTTTTTGTTCATTGCACCGTCGTTGATGAAGATGCCGCCCATCGCTTCCCTGCCGATAAACAGGTTCTGCGCAACGGTCAGATGGTTCATCATATTGAGTTCCTGGTGCACGATGACGATACCGGCAGATTGTGCTTCCTTCGGGTTTTTGTACTCAACTTCCTTGCCTTCATAGACGATCTTACCAGAATCCTTGCTATAGATACCGGTGAGAATTTTCATGAGCGTGGATTTACCCGCTCCGTTTTCGCCCATGAGTGCGTGAACTTCACCCGTTTTGAGCTCAAGCTTCGCTTTTTTCAGCGCGTGTACGCCGGCGAAGGACTTGTCAATGTCCGTCATCGTTAAAATAACGTTTCCCACTATATCACCTCTTCCTATCTAAAGAACCTTTACTGAACGACACCTTTTGTCAGCAGCATGTTGGCATAAATCGCGCCTTCGCCCGTTGCAACCACTGCGTACGCTTTCTTTGCTCTGTCATAGAACTCAAAGCGCTCGATGTACTCAATATTCGGTTCTGTTGGACTATGCTTTGCAAGTATTTTTTTGTATTCCTCCCAGATCTCAGGCACGGTGGGGTCGCCTTTGACGACCTCCATCAGCCCGACCGGGTACTTGCTGTAGGTTATGTCGAGCGGGAACAGTTCGAGAATCGCATCCAGAAGTTCCGGGACGCCGTGTCCGTCCGCCCGGACCACCCGCTGACCGTTGGTCTCAGAGGGGAAGTTCCCGTCTGCAAGCACCAGCGTATCGCCGTGGCCCATCTCCGCGAGCACCTTGAGCAGCTCGGGGGAGAGAATTTTCGGGATATTTTTCAGCATTTCAACATCCCTCTCTTATTTATAGAGTGCGTCGTAGTGTGCGCAGGCTCTGTAGTCAGCCGACTCGAGATCCTTGGTGCCATATGCGGACCAAGCGTGCGGCCGGTAGATTTCATCGTCGTCGACATTGTGCAGGGCAACTGGAATTCTCAGCATGCTCGCGAGCGTGATGAGGTCTTTGCCCACATGGCCGTAGACGCTTGCGCCGTGGTTTGCGCCCCAGTTTGCCATGACAGAGTAGACATCTTTGAACGCGCCCTTGCCGGTGAGACGGGGAACGAACCAGGTGGTCGGCCAGGTGCGGTCGGTTCTTTCATCGAGAATCTTATGTACCTCGGGGTCGAGGACTGCGGTATACCCTTCCGCAATCTGGATGACCGGGCCGATACCGTCGACCATGTTCATGCGGATCATGGTAATCGGCATCTCCGCTTCGGTCTTGAAGTGGGAGGAGAATCCGCCGCCTCTGAAGTACTCGTAGTTTGCACGGCACCAGTCGGTTGCGTCGAGGCAACCGTCAATGTCGGAATTGGTCATGTTCCACCATTCCTTCATGCAGCCGTTGCCTTCCTCATCTTTGGCAGCGCCGGTTCCGTCAAGTGCGGTTGCACCCGAGTTGATGAGGTGGATGAAGCCGTTGGCCGCGATGCCGGTCGGTTTTTTGCCGGTGACGCGCTCAACCGCTTCGGGGCTCCAGTAGGTTCTCACGTCGGAGAACAGCGGCGCCTTGTTGGTGACCAGGTGGCCAAGCAGCATGGCCGCGCCGTTCATGGTGTCGTTTTCAGTCGCAAAGGTGATCGGCTGGCGGGCGCCGTTCCAGTCGAAGGTCGAGTTGAGAATCGCCTCCATGAAGTCGCCGTTCGGGAGCCAGTCGGTCCACATTCTCTGGCCCTGGAAGCCGCCGGCGATCGCATTTCTGCCGAGCGCTTCTTCATGCCAGCCCATTTCGTCGAGCTTCGGATTGCCGAGCATGACGTCGCGGACAACAAGAACCTGTTTTACAATGAATTCCCAGTCTTTATCAGCCGGGACAACTTTGGATTTCGTAATGATCTCGGGGAGGTCTTTGCCGGCGTTGCAGTCAAAGCCTTCCTTGCAGTTCGCCTTCACCCAGGCGAGCGCTTTGTCGTACTCGTCGTGGTCATAGATGCCAAGGGTGATGCGGCGGAGGATTTCAGTCATATCAACCCACTCTGCGCGGATGCCGAAGTACTTCTGGAAAAACTCGGCGTCGCAGAATGAACCTGCAATGCCCATCGCGATCGAGCCGAAGTTGACGTACGCTTTGTTTTTCATCTCGCCCACAACGACTGCGCAGCGTGCGAAACGCAGGATTTTTTCTTTTACGTCTTCTGGAATGCTGTTGTCGCTTGCGTCCTGAACGTCGTGGCCGTAAATCGAGAATGCCGGCAGGCCCTTCTGAGCATGTGCTGCGAGAACAGCTGCGAGGTAAACCGCGCCGGGGCGCTCGGTTCCGTTAAAGCCCCACACCGCCTTGATTGTGAGCGGGTCCATATCCATTGTCTCGCTGCCGTAGCACCAGCAGGGGGTAACCGTCAGGGTGCCAACAACGTTGTTGACTGCGAACTTCTCAGCGCATCTGCCCGCCTCGGCGCCGCCGCCGATGGTGGAGTCGGAGATCACGCATTCCACGGGGGAGCCGTCTGCATACCGCAGCTCACTGCTGATCAAATCAGCGGCTGCCTTGGCCATTGCCATCGCTTTATCTTCAAGGCTTTCACGAACGCCGCCCCATCTGCCGTCTATCGTTGGCCGAATACCAATTCTTGGATGATTCATAAACAATACACTCACCTTTCCTATATTACATGCACCTTATACAAATTGGAACAATCCGAATAAATTGTTTCGTCGTATATTATTATAAACTAATTTGAGAAGTTCGCACGCTTTTCTTAGTGCTCAATTGGACAATTTTTGTGCGCTCATGTACAACTTGTATAAAATTCTTGTTAAGAATTTGTGTGTTTGTCCGAACGAAGCCTGAAATGCAGGAGTTTTGATCAAAAAGGAAACATATTTCTGATGATTAAAAAGAATTTTCTAAAAAATCAAAATTTTTACTATCATTTGAAACGAATTTTCTACACGTTTAAAGTTATTCAGCGGGGGCTCTAAATAGTCAGCCTTTTTATTATACAATAATTCTAATAAAAAGGCAAATCAAATCGCAATTTGTTGCATTTTTAAACAATAATAGTTAAATCTTGTCGCAGTTCATCAGAATCAAACAAAAACAGCGTTTGATTTGGCATTTCAAACGCTGTTTTTATTTCATTTTATATTGTGGGAGAACCAAGTTTGATTTGATTATACTCTTCTGCAATCCGCTGCCAAGTCACCGGGCCGACCGCACCGGTCACCGGCAGTCCAAAGTCGCGCTGGAACGCCCGCACCGCCTCGGCGGTCTGGGGGCCGAAGTTTCCGGTCACTGGAATTTCAGGCAGGTTGGTGTAGGTCCTGCCGATGAGTGCGAGGTAGGTTTGCAGATCGGTGACATCTTCCCCGCTCGCGCCCTCGGTCAGGTAGTAACCGGGATAGA
>CBCSOX010000149.1:0-6829 GCA_965141735.1 uncultured Oscillospiraceae bacterium
CAGCCCGTCTCGTTTCGTATAACTCTCAATGCAGAAGCCTGGCAAGGGGACGCCACCGAAAGCAAGCTCGCCTGCATCCTGTTCGCCACCTACTTGATTAATGACATGGGAGACGGTGTCTCGGTTACCCTGCCCGACACAAGCATGGCAACCGAACACGACAGCTCCTCTGGATCATAATCGATACACAGCGATGTGCAAGCCACAAGGCACGGATGATGCCGGGCATTCCGTCGCACGCGCTGCGGGTACAGCAGGGCGGTTGTCTTTCTCTCCTGCAAAGCATTTTTCATACCCTGTGTAGCCTAAGCGGCCCGTCTCAAATATTCTAGAAGCAAAAGCAGCGGATCTGTTCCGCTGCTTTTTGTATGCAACCAACAAACCATTCGTAAAATTTTGTTGATTTTTTGGATGTTTTCTGTTATACTGAAAGAACATAATTTTTTAGGAGTGATTATTACGGGTAAGATCAAAAAAATCCTCTGCCTCGGCCTGGCCACTGTGCTGGCGGTCGGCATGACGGCATGTGGAACAAAATCAGCAGGAGATGTTTACAAACACTATAAAGATGGGATCAACTCGATCAACAACGCGGTCGGCCTCGATCTGACGGTTAACACGACGATGCAGCTGGCCAACGGGGAACAATCGAGTGAAACAGCATATAACTCCACGCTGAAAAAGCAGAACAAAGACGGTGACAAACAGGACACTTCGATCACCGTTTCCCAGGGCGAACAAAGCGCTACCACCGAGTATGTGATCGACGGCAGCAAGGCTTACGTCATCATCCAGGACCAGTACCAGAATCTGCAGCCTGCACAGGTCATCCAAAACACCGGCTACAACAAGCTCTACACTGACTTTGAGGCTGACGCGGTCACCAGCACGACCAACGAGAAAAAAGACGGCAAGACCGTCTACAAAATGGAGCTTGACCCCTCCAAGGCAGGGGACTTTGTCGTCTCACATCTCGAAGGCTACATGATGTCCACCGCGCAGATGGATATCCAAATCAGCAGCGTCTCGGTCAGCGTGGCCTTTGGCAAAAAGAACATCCCTTCCGAGATCACCTATTCCTACTCGCTCACCGCAACCCAAAAGGCAAGCGGCGACAGCAGTGCAACTGACAGTACGGCGATCAACCTGACCACAACTTCGGTCTATAAGGTGAATGCAATGGGAGACAGCGTTTCGTTTGAACTCCCTGACATCTCGTCCCTCACAGAATATCAGGACACCACAGGGGGCACCGGTGCAACCGACGGTTCCACTGGAACCGGGGAATAAACAGTATCTTTCGCAAGGGCAGTGAACACTGCCCTTGTTTTTTTGTACGCTTTCGTTCAAAAAATCCCCGGTTCTGCCGGCGATAGAGAGAAAAGCGTAAGACAGGGTTTTGCAAAAAGAGGGTACCTGAATGAATACCAGTTCTCATGGCAAGTGAATGTGACCCACATAGGGGTTGGCGCGCATATGAGGCTGGTACCTTCTTTGCTGGCCGTCGGCCTGGGCATAACAGATTGCTTCTGTCTCAGGCCATGGCTGGAGTCTGGGCAGGCCATCTGGACAAAGGTAAAAATCAGCGCCCAAACCGAATCAGTGTACACGAAATTGGGAGGGGCGGAATCAGCTTGCGATGGATCGCTCTCCAAAAAGCTAAGCCGCATTTTGCAACCCTTTCCCTGGCATATTGTTGGGTTTTCCAACTCTATTTGTTGATTTTAAGGGAAGTTTCTGTTATAATAAAACAATCAAATTTGATTGGAGTGATTCTTACGTTGAAGAAACTGCTCTGCCTGGGCGTGGCGCTGATTTTGACAGTCAGCCTGGCCGCATGCGGAAAAAAGCTCACCCCTGCACAGGCCTACCAACTGTACAATCAGGCTGTTCAAACGGTAAATACATCTACTGGGCTGGACCTCGGCGTCAGCACCGCAATCACCCTCGCTCAGGACAGCCTTGCCGATTACACAACCTACAACACCTCTTTGCAAAAGCAACAGATAGATGGCTCTTTAAAACTCGACGCGCTTTTCACCATGACACAGCAGGGCCAGAATTCTGAGAACGAATACTCCATTGACGGCAACACTGCGTATGTTATTTCGCAGGGACAGTACAAAGAGGTCGATTTGTCTCTTGTTGAGAAATACACTGCGCATTGTCAGATGTATCCGATTCCAGAGGATGCGGTGACCAAGGTTTCAACTGGAAAAAAAGAGGGCAACCCCGCCTATACCCTGACAATCGACCCGGCCAAGGCGGACGAACTCGTCAAAAGCCACCTCAACAATTACCAGATGTCCACCGATTCGGTTGAGCTTGAGATCAAGGATGTCAGCATCATCCTGATGACCAATAAAAACGGAGAGGTGGATCAAATTCAACTCAGTTACCTGCTCAATGCAACACTGTCGGAATCCGGCACCACGCAGGAGCTGTCAGCCTCTACCGTCTACAAGATTGTAAAGAGTGGAGAGAGCGTCGTTGTCAACATGCCGGACTTTTCCAGCCTGACCCCTGCTCAGGAGGACGAAGAGGGCAGCGGGACTTGACACAAATAGAGCCCCAACAGGGTTGATGTCTGTTGGGGCTGTGTTTCGCGTTCCAGCATGCTTCCCGTACCCTCTCTGCCGCAGGCCAGACTTCGCTTTTAAATCTTCACTTCCGACAAAAAGAAACTATTGCATGTCTGCAGCGGGAGCGGCAACCGGTACGGTATCTCAACGGCATCACCAGGATCCTCCTTCTGCGCAGCTCGTCGGCATTGCGAATGTTACCGGATAAAGAAAAGCCTTTTCGTCCTTCTGAAATTCCCACAGCCAAATTAGTTGAGCTAAGACCACCGGCTGAACCGGTAGCTTTCACCACCCCTACCAGGAATGAATACTGGCTTAGGCCCGAAAGGGGCATTCATCACTGCATTACATACACAGGCAGCCGCTCACCTGCGGCTGTTCTTTTTTACCTGCTTTCTCTTGCTTGCCCTTAAACGGGTCCCATTACTTTAAGCTCATTCCTGCTGTATTCTGCAACTGCCTTTTTTCGACTGTATCTGTATCCTACTCTCGGCACCAATGACTTCTTGATCCATATCTGTATTTTAGATTTGCATGTTGGTCAGAAATCATCTGTGTCCTTTTCAAATATTTCTGTCCCTATCTGCCCGCACAGGTTTCTCTTGATTGCCCGATAGTTCTTTTCTTCTGTGTTTCGGCACAACTACTCTATGATACTGGCACCGATACTTCGAGTGAGCCGAGCTTTTTATTTCATTTTTGTCTGTTCCCATGCATTTTGCTCTTCGTATTTTGTTATGCGGCTGCCAATCCGTATGGCTTTTGTACTTGGAGTCTTATTTGCTCCCAACTGCTGTTTAGGGCCTGCTTTTCGTTCTCCCGTTTCTCTCCCCCAGCTGAACTGGGGGTTTTGTTTTGCCAACACCACAAAAAGGAACCCACCAGCTAAGCTTGGGGGACTACATATGTGGGCAAAGCCGTATGCTGCTGGCAGCGCCTCAAGGCGCACATTACCAACGACGCTTGCAAAGGCTTACATCCGGTAGCCGATTGCAAACAGACAATCTTTCCATATTCGTTTCGCTCGGTTCACGCTCTAACCTCAGCTTCTCGTTTGCTTTCTCAACATAAGCCTTTGGCTAAAACAATTTTTTTTATATACATTTGCCCATGCGATGTTTTTCTTTCTCTGCATTTTCTACTCAACCCGAAAGCTTTTTCTGAACTCCCCGGCACAGCCGGGGGTTTTCGGAATACAATAAAAAACCCGCAGGAGGTTTTCTCCTGCGGATTTTATAATTCTTTGCAGCACAGCTTTCTCCAGTATTCTCCTGTTTTCGGCGTGAACGATCTGCCGGCCAGTCAATAAAACCATTAGCTACCCTAATCGATACTGTGCAGGGTTAGCCAGCCGCAGGAAAACAAACGAACCTATCCCTAACGCAACACTGCGGCATCACAGGGGAACTGGAATAGCAGCGTTTTTTCAGTCGAAGTGATGAAAAACAGTCTCCATGAGCCCCAGGACAAATGGAATTCTCTTGAGACTTTGCCTGTCTATAAAAAGGGCGCTCCCGCACGGCGGCCATCCGGGGTTGCCCCCGTGCGCGCACCGAGCGCAGCGTTGAGGGAATCCGGGCAGCTGACCTGCATCTTTGCCTGACAGCAGAGCCGCATCAGCGCCTGATGGTAGAGGTAAACCGTTTCCTCATCCGCACTGTCGAGCAGCAGGCGGCGTATAAACTCTCCGTCGTTGTAATGCCCGCACTGGTAGTTGTTGACTGCCCGAAGCCGGTCAGCTGACACCGCCCCCCGCGCGTAAAGGCCCTGGTAGACCTGCATCATCGTCCAGGCCTCGGTGAGATTGGTCGCCTGAAAATCGATTGAAAGGGCATGGAGCAGGCTCTCCAGCGGGATCCGGCGCTCATTGAATACCGCTCGGTCAAGTGCAGCGAGCGACCGCGCTGCGGTTCCAATCCCAACAGCGTACTCAGCCTGAGCCCGTAAAAGACGTCTCCCCGCCTTATCCATGAGCCGTTTCGTGTTCGCTGATCCAGATAGTGAGGCCTCGATTAAGCGGGGCAGGTTAAAAACGCGGAAGTTGTCCACTGTACAAATGAGAGAATCCATCCGCCCCACCTCCTTTGACCAAAAATTTTGTCATCCGTCCTGACGCTCCAGGTGCTGTTTCATCTTTTCAAAGACTTCCTCACTGATGACGTGTTCGATGCGACAGGCATCGTGATCCGCTACCTCTTTGTTCACTCCGAGTACATTCGACAGGTATTTGGAAATAGTCACATGGCGCTCATAGACGCTTTCGGCCTTCGCACGGCCTTCATCGGTCAGCTGAATGTATCCATGGGCATCGTTCCTAATATAGCCCGCCTGCCGCAAAACCCCCATTGCCCGACTGATGCTTGGCTTGGTAAAACCGAGTTCGGTCGCAATGTCGATGGACCGGACAGATCCGTTTCTGCGTTGGAGCAGCAGGATTGTCTCAAGGTAATTTTCACCCGATTCCTGAATTTTCATAACAACCTCCGAAAGAGAAATGCCAGCGAATCGAGCGATTTGCCCAAAGCCGACAATGATTACTTTAATAGTACCATATTTTCTCGTTTCCCGCAAGTAGAAGCTGTGCTGTTGTGCGGAATTGAAACAACACCATCGATCCATACTGGCATTTCATCGCGAACGGGAAAAACTCTGTTGACTCGCCATCTTGAATTGGGGTGGGCATGGTCTGACAAATGCCGCAAGGACATTCGTTGTTACCTAAAAAATCGGCTTGGTACTTTTGGTATCAGCTCATTGTTCCCATCATCTTCCAGTCACCGGACTGCAAGTTAAGAAGTTTTTTCTTCCTCTCCGTTGAACCTCCGCCGAATCCCGCGTCGAACGCGATGGATCCTAATACAAAAAACCGGGGCGGTTGAGCCCCGGTTTTTCAGTCTAAATATTTTCTTCCTTGAGAGCGTCGATGATGTTCTCCCGTTTGACCTTGTGCCCTGCGTAGAGCATCGTGCTGCCGACAATGAGGAACACCGCCACGACCGCGATAATCAGTGGGATCCACGGCACTGCAAAATCAAAGGTGAACCCTTCTCCAAGCGAGTAATACATGAGAAACATTGCTACAAAGCTCAGCGGTATGCCGTAAAGCAGCGCTTTGACGCCGTAGAAAATGCTTTCGTAGTTGAGCATCCGGTTAAAGCCTTTGGGGGTCATGCCAACTGATTTGAGCATTGCAAATTCCCGCTTGCGCAGCTGAATGCTGGTGGAAATTGTGTTAAAGATATTCGCAACACCGATTGCGGAAATGAGGATGACAAAGCCGTAGGCAAAGATGAGCATCACCATAGTCATCTGATCCATCTTTCTCGCCTGTGAATCAATGTTCATGTAAGAGTACTGTACCGAGTATCCTTCTCCAAGGGTTTCGAGGTCTTTTTCCAGGCCATCCGGATTGGGTGACTGGTACACAATGTTGGTATAGCTGAACCGGTCGTCTTCAGGGAGCTTTTCCCGGACCGAATCCAGGGTGCCGCGCGGCAGGATGAGAGTGAGGACATCGCTGCGCCCATTGAGGTTGCCAACCAGCTCAAGCTTCTGCTCGGTGACCGCCGCAACCTGCATCTCGAAGAGAGGGGAAGCAAACTTTGCGTCGGAGGAGGAATAGATGCCAATGCTGCCGCCAGCATTCAGATTCGTTGATTTTCCCTCCACAAACTTCCCTGTCTTTTTGTCCTGGAAGGTCGCCTTGTTAAAGAGGATTCCCGAAGGGACAGAGGAGCCGCGCAGAGCCGCCGGGTCAATGTTTGCCAGCTTGCAGTAAGCGTCAAACGCCTGATCGTCGATCTCAACGAGCTGAACGGAGTAATAATACCCCTCATCGAGAGGCGGATTGCCCTTTTTGCGCAAATCAGAGACCTGGCTTTCACCCAGAAC
This sequence comes from uncultured Oscillospiraceae bacterium, assembly GCA_965141735.1. Lineage (GTDB taxonomy): Bacteria > Bacillota > Clostridia > Oscillospirales > Ruminococcaceae > Massilioclostridium. The sequence continues at coordinate 6,474 of CBCSOX010000149.1, forward strand.
CGTGTTGGTATTCATCGTTTCGTAAGTCAGGTGCTCCCCCGCGTCGGGCAGATTTGCCGCCTTGTCGAAGAACTCTTTCTCCTCGCTGTAAGATGTACCCGTGTTGACATTAAAGTTGTAGCCGAGCTCTCCGGCGGACATCTTGTTGGCCTGCACAAACATCTGCATAAACGAAGAGACGGATAAAAAGAGCAGGATGCTGATGGTGAGAGAAAAGATCGTCGCCTTGTAACGGCGCTTGTTGCGCTTGAGATTTTTCAGGGCGAGCTCCGCCTCGAAGCCAAAGACCTTGCGGGTGAGACGGGAGGTCTTGACGTTTTTGCCCTTGAGTTTGACGTCCTTGGTCTGGCGGATCG
>CBCSOX010000150.1:0-6726 GCA_965141735.1 uncultured Oscillospiraceae bacterium
GAGGATGTCTCTTGGCTTTCGTTTTCATCCCGCTCGCATCGTGGGCGGTTGTTGCGCCCACGCCTTTTTGGCTCTCGCACGAAAGCACTAAGCCAAAACCCCCGCTGCCGGGCAGGCAGCGGGGGTTTGTCTCTGTTTTCCGATCTTTGGAAAAACATTTTGGTTGGGACCTTTGCAGCGGAAAAACGCCTTTCTATCAGCGGGTTGGAAGGACAGATTCAGCTTCGTCGGGCAACTTTTGTTTTCAAGGGAAATGTGTCAGCCCAAACGGAAAAAGCAACGCAATTTTCTACAGGGGAACAGGTGTTTTCATGAGAACCGGATTCTATTCCAACATCGCATGCATTCTTTTAGAGCAATCGGTGAGTAGAATGACACAAAAGGAGGCGAGGAAAGATGGTGAGGAACAAGGCGAAGGACGCTGGAGGGCTATCGTTCGCCAAGGACGACAACGCCGTTTCCGCGCCATTTTTCCCGCCGAACTTGTGTCATTTTATTCGCCAATTGCTCTAGGGCAGGAAAGCGTTCCACATGTTCTGATTTCTAGACGGGTCTTCATCCGGATTTGGGTGCGTATTCTGCTAAAACCTGCTTGTGAAAGTTGAGCGGGCGGGTGGTCCAGCCAGCAGGGGGTTCCGCTGATCTTCCCCAGTGGGAACTGCAGGGCTGTGTCGCTTGTGACTATGCCGCGCCATATGGTTCTGCAAAAAATGCAAGCGGCTTCAGTGCCGCCGACACGACAAGCTGTGATAGCCCACCTGGTTACATCAAGGGGGCGAAAAGGCGCAGGACAGCCCGAAAGATCCGGATGTACCACTTGGTCTGCCTGCAGGCCTCGAGGGTAACTTCCTCACAGCTCTCCAGGGTGCTGATAAAATCGTCCCGCACCTGGCCCACCGCCCGGGAGCGATACATCCAGATGCCGCACTCAAAGTGGAGGTAAAAGCTGCGGAAATCAAAATTGGTTGTACCGACAATTGCCTGTTCGTCATCCGCAACAATGGTTTTAGAGTGGATAAAGCCGGGAGTGAACTCGTAAATACGAATTCCCTCCTGAATCAGCTCCTGGTAATAGGAACGGGTCACCGCGTGCACGTAAAACTTATCCGGGACATGGGGGGTGATGATGCGCACATCCACCCCGTTGTGCGAGGCAAGGCTGAGGGCAGTGATCATCTCGTGATCGAGAATGAGGTAGGGGGTTGTGATGTAGAGATACCGGTGGGCCGAGTTGATGACATTCATATATGCCATTTCCCCAACGAGGTCGTCGTCAATCGGGTTGTCATCATAGGGGAGGACGTAGCCGTCGCTGTAAAACACCTGGTCGCCCCTGTACTTCTCAAAATTGGGGTGGATGCCGGTGATATACTGCCACATCTCAAGGAACATCACGGTGAGGTTCCACACCGCCTCCCCCTGGATCATAATGGAGGCGTCCTTCCAGTAGCCGTGCTTTTCATACTCGTTGATATACTCGTCCGCAAGGTTGATTCCCCCTGTAAATCCGACGTTCCCGTCGATCACCGCGATTTTACGGTGGTCCCGGTTGTTCATAAACGCATTGAGGGTGGGTTTAAACTGGTTAAAGACATAGGCCTCAATGCCGAGCTGGCGCATGATCTTGTCATAGCCGGTGGGCAGGGTATTGATTGTCCCAAGATCATCAAAAATCAGCTTGATCTCCACCCCCTCCTTGAGCTTTTGACGGAGGATGTCGAGGATGGTATTCCACATCACCCCTTCCTGGATGATGAAGTACTCGAGCAGGATAAACCGCTTTGCCTTTTTGAGTTCCCGGATCAGGGCTTCAAATTTAGCTTCGCCCGGTGTGAGGTAGTGGGTCTGTGTGTGTTTCCAAACCGGTTGATGGGTGCACCCGAGCATATAGATTGCCTGTTTAGCCGCATGGAGGTCGGCGCGGGAGAGCTCGTCGATATACTTTTGGTTGTTCGGCAGGTGAATCCGGTTTTCCTCGAGCAGCTCGTTGATTTTTTTGCCCATCGTTTTGCTTGTCCGGCTCTTGCCGAACATCAGATAGAGGATTCCTCCAGCCAGTGGGATCGTGAAGATCACGAGAATCCAAGAAATCTTGTACTGCGGGTTGTCCTTGCGGTTGACAAGCCACAGGACAATGACAATACTGATTGCATGCAGAAGAAATGCGTAATAATAGTAGTGGCTGCTGATAAAATAAAGAGAGAGGATCAGCAGGGTGAATTGGGCGGCGAGCAGAAGCGCGATGACCGTAACCCGCTTGGTGAGAATCTGCCAAATCTTTTTCATATGTACCTCCATTGATCAGGGAATCCTTGTGTCTAATCATAGCATAATTTAAAAGAAAAACCAACTGTTTGGGCGATCCAGCGGAAATAGAACCGCAAAATTGCCGCCGATTCCTTTCAGAAAGGGCGGCAGAGCGGTTATTTTTTGTTTTCAATGCAAAAGTCACGGGCGTCTGATGCATTTTGCGCATTGGTTGTGGGGTCAATTCTGCGTGTTGCGTTCATTTGAAAGTCGGTGAGGGGAAAGTAGTCGTCGGCATGTTCTGGAATCATCCGCTCCATGTCGGGGTCGATCCGGGTGTGGTTGCCGCGCAGTACTCGTTTTTTGTGTTCCATCTCAAAATCCTCCTAAAGGAATTTTTTGTAGGCGTCCACGCTGTTCTGCTCAAATTCAAGCAGATCCTTTGCGAGCGATTTCGCTTCCTTTGCCGCTTCGGGTGCGTGGTTGAGCGCCTTTTGCACGTCAATAATCCCCATGTTGCTTCCCTGAATCATCATTTCTGCGATATGGCTGGGCGACTGGTTGATTTTTGCGTTCATCTTGACGTTCATGTCGAGCATCAGCTTGTTCACCACGCCCTGCTGCTTGGGTTCCTGGCCGCGCAGCAGCAGCCCGCTGCCCGCCTCGTCGAGAAAGCTGCTGTAGCTGTCGAGCTGGGAGCGAAGCGTGCGTTTGATTGAGCTGTCCTGTGTCTCGGGGATGAGTGCGTTGAGCGACTCAATTCCCATGTTTGCGGTTTTGTGTACCGCGCTGAGTAATTTTTCAGTATCGTTCATAGATATCCCTGCCTTTCCTTGTTATTGTTTTCGTTTGCGCTGTGAATATGTGCTGGGGATTGCTGGTTGTTATTGACAGAGGAGCGGGATGTCTGTATAATTTGTAGGAGTAACAAAAAGGATGTGGTTGCAGATGGTCCTGACAGTGGATATCGGAAATACAAACATGGAATTTGGCATTTTTGAAGGGGAGAAGCTGCGGGCAAACTTCCGGCTGGTCACCAACCGAAATGTAACATCGGACGAGGTCGGTTTACTGATGACCCAGTTTTTTACAATTCAAAAAATTGACGTCACATCAATTGAAGCGGTTGTCATCGCATCGGTCGTGCCGCAGGTGATGTTCTCCGTCTCCAACGCAATGCGCAAATACATCGGCAAGGAACCGCTCGTCGCGGGGGAAAACCTTCCGATCCAGCTCAAAAACAACTACCACAACCCCAAGGAGGTTGGGGCGGACCGGCTTGTGAACGCCTACGCCGCTTACCGCAAGTACGGCGGCCCTCTGATTGTGGTGGATTTTGGCACAGCGACGACTTTTGACCTAGTGGGGGCGGACGGCGCTTACGAGGGCGGGACGATCTACCCAGGTATCAAGGTTTCCATGGAGGCGCTCACCCGCAACGCGGCCAAGCTTCCCACTGTTGAGCTCAACGACCCAGGAACCGCGATCGGCCGGGACACCGTCACCAGCATGCAGGCCGGCGTGATTTATGGCTACGTGGGGGCTGTGCTGCACATGATCGACAAGATCAGCGATGAACTCGGACAGAAAACCACGGTTGTCGCCACAGGTGGTCTCTCCACCCTGCTCAACCAGAGCACCCAGATGTTCGATGTCATTGACAAAACGCTCACCCTCGAAGGCCTGATGCAGATATATTTAGACAGGCAATAGAATCAGGCTGTCAGAAAGCTATGCTTGAAGGAAAAAATGAGAAATCCTCCGGCTTATACGCCAGATGCAGAGGCGGCAAACGATGCGGGTTGGGCATTCGCTGGAAACAGGCTGTGGGAGGAGCCCCCTTTTCTTAAACTGCCGACTTTGTAGGCGCGCTCTCGAATATCGGCTTGTTTCACATCATACACTGTAACACAACAACAAGAAGGCGGGTGGCGGTGTATGAAGATGAGAATCAGGTACCGGGCGGCAATTGCCGTGGTGCTGACGGCGGCCGTGGTGTGCGGTGTGGTCGGCTATATCGACCGGACAGCCCAGGTGGGCACCAAGCCTGAGATCGAGCGTCAGATTGTGATCGACGCCGGGCACGGCGGGGAAGACGGGGGCGCCGAAGGGCTGTACAACCTTGTTGAGAAAAACATCAATCTGAGCATTGCGCTCAAGCTGCGGGATATGCTCGCGCTGAGCGGGTTTGACGTGATCATGACCCGCTCTGAGGACGTCTCAATTTACGATGACTCGGCGAACACGACGCGGGAGAAAAAGCGCTCGGACATCAAGAAACGGCTTGAAATCGCCAACGGAAACCCGAATGCCATTATGGTGAGCATCCACCAAAACAAATTTGAGCAGTCGAAGTATTCGGGCGCCCAGATGTTTTACGGGCTTCAAAATGAGCTTAGCCAGCCGCTGGCCGAGTGTTTGCAGAAACGGTTTGTCGTCAATATCCAGCCGGACAACGCCCGGGAGATCAAGCCGATCACCTCGAGCGTCTATCTCATTCACAAGGCAAAAATCCCGGCAGTGCTCGCCGAGTGCGGATTTTTGTCCAACCCGGATGAAGCCAAAAAACTTTCGCAGGAGGAGTACCAGAACCAGGTGGCGTTTACCCTCTACTGCGGCATCGTCGAATTTTACGATCAGAGTATCGGATAGGAGGACCAGTTTGGCAAAGGCAAAGGAAGTATATGTCTGCACTGCCTGCGGATATGAAACACCCAAATGGCAGGGGCGGTGCCCCAACTGCGGGGAGTGGAACAGCTTTGAGCAGCAGGTGACCGCGGCTCCGCCCGCTGCAGGAAAACGCGCGCCCAACATCTCTCATGCCTCAGCGGTGCAGCCGAAAAGCATTACCCAGATCGACGTGGAGGACGAGGTGCGCTACACCACCGGCATTGCCGAGCTCGACCGGGTGCTCGGCGGCGGCATCGTCAAGGGGTCCCTCGTGCTGCTCAGCGGTGACCCGGGCATCGGAAAATCCACCCTGCTGCTGCAAATCTGCGGGGTGCTCGGAGAGCAGTCGGACATTCTCTATGTCTCGGGGGAGGAGAGCGTGCGCCAGATCAAGCTGCGCGCCAACCGGCTCGGGGTCAACAGCGAAAACCTCTATATGATCTCCGAAACCAACGTCGACACCATCCTCAGCACCATCCTGGTGCACAAGCCAAGCCTGGTGATGGTCGATTCCATTCAAACAATGAACCTCGAGGCGGTGCAGTCCTCCTCGGGCAGTGTGACCCAGGTGCGGGAGTGCACCAACGCATTCATGCATTTGGCAAAGAGCGAGGATATCCCCATCCTGCTCGTCGGCCACGTCAACAAGGACGGCAACATTGCCGGGCCAAAGGTGCTCGAGCACATCGTCGACGCGGTTCTTTACTTTGAAGGGGACCGCAACCTCTCCTACCGCATCCTGCGGGCAGTCAAAAACCGCTACGGCTCCACCAACGAAATTGCGGTGTTCGACATGCAGGACGCCGGGCTGTGCCAGGTGGAGAACCCCTCCGCCATGCTGCTGTCAGAGCGGCCTCAGGGGGTCTCGGGCACCTGTGTCTCCTCTGTGATGGAGGGGAGCCGCCCGATCATGGCGGAGGTGCAGGCGCTTGTGACCAAGACGGGCTTCGGCACTCCCCGCCGGATGTGTACCGGGTTTGATTACAACCGAATGTCGCTGATCATAGCTGTGCTTGAAAAGCGGGCGGGGTATTTCTTTGGCACTCTCGATACCTACATCAACATCATCGGCGGCCTCAAGCTGGACGAGCCGGCGGCCGACCTCTCGATTGCGGTCGCGCTGATTTCCAGCCTGCGGGACATTCCGGTCGAAGACACCCTCATTGCGTTCGGGGAACTCGGGCTCGCGGGGGAGATCCGCAGTGTGAGCGGGGTGCAGAAACGGGTGATTGAGGCCCAGCGCCTCGGCTTCACAAAATGCATCCTGCCCCGGCATTCCCTCAAGAGCCTGCAGGGCCTTGAGAGCTACGAGATCGAAATCATTCCGGTCAGCAACATCCGCCAGGCAATTGCAGCGGTGTTCCATTCGTAGAGCAAATTTGATGCAATTTCGATAAAGTTGTATATTTTTCCTGAATGATTTTGAACTTTTGATTTTTGTATTGTGCAAAACGGGAAAATATGCTATACTATCTCTAGAATACAATAAGGTTAGGGAGTGTTTTTTTTGACAGTAGGCAACATATTGGTCGGACAATCCGGTGGACCGACAGCGGTCATCAACGCAAGCCTTGCCGGCGTCTTTAAAGCTGCAAAGGACATGGGCGCGGATAAAATTTACGGCATGCGCAACGGTGTCCAGGGGCTTTTGAACGAGCGTCTGGTAAACCTGCTCGACTGCATCCAGACGGACAGGGATTTGGAAATCCTCAAATCCACCCCGGCCTCCTATCTCGGTTCCTGCCGTTTTAAACTGCCCGACGTGGAGGTCAACGAGGCGGTCTATCAGCAGGTGTTCCGAATCCTGAT
>CBCSOX010000151.1:0-6683 GCA_965141735.1 uncultured Oscillospiraceae bacterium
AAAAGCAATCGCAACTTGTTCCCGTCTAACCATAAGCAGTTGCTGCCGCACCTTTTTGCAGCTATGTTCATCTGATGCTTTTCACTATTCTCGGTGCCAGCTGCCCTAACCATTTCAAAAACTGCTCTTTCAGCCTTTAAACTGACTTTCCTCGTTCGATGAGGTCCCTTGCGTTTTCAAGCATCAGCGGGGTGACCTCTCCAGTCGACATGATGCGCGCCACTTCCCTGCTTCTGCCCTCTCCGTCCAGCTTGCGCACCTCGGTGAAGGTCCGGCTTTCCAATACAGATTTCTGAATTCTAAAATGGGTGCCTGCAAGCGCTGCAATCTGGGCGAGATGGGTAACGCAGAGAATCTGCCTGCACCTCGCGGCCTGCTTGAGTTTGAGCCCGATCTTTTGTGCCGCAGAACCGCTCACTCCAGTATCTACCTCGTCAAAAATCAAAGTGGGGATCTCATCTTTCTCCGCAAGCGCATTTTTAATCGCCAACATGATGCGGGAAAGCTCGCCCCCCGAAGCGATCTTTGCAATTGGCTTTGGCGGCTCGCCGACATTGGTCGAGATGAGAAACTCCACCTGTTCACTTCCCTTGGAAGAGAGCTCGCAGGGGGTAAATCGGACCTCGAGCGTCACTCCGCCCATATCCAAAAATTGCAGCTCTGAGGAAACAGTCCGGACAAACGCAACCGCCGCCTGTTTCCGCCCGCTGCGCAACTGTTTCGCGAGTCTGGCACACTGTTTGTGAAGTTGTTCCTGCTGTGCATACAACTCGGACTGGCGCACATCGGAGAGTTCAAGCCGCTCCAACTCAGAACGGTTGTTCTCCAAATACTGTAAAATCTCCTCAATCGTGCCGCCATATTTCTGCTTTAGTTTATAAATTTCATTCAGCCGCTCTTCGATGAGTTCCAACCGGGCCGGATCAAATTCCAGATTGTTGACGTACGACCCGACCTCAGTCAGCAGGTCAGCTACCTCATAGGAAATCCCCTGAAGCCTCTCTGCTGTTTCAGAGAGGTCGGAATAATATTCACTCGCAAACGAGAGGGACGAAGCTGCGTTGGAGAGCAGCTCAGAGGCCCCTGTCATCTCATCTCCCCCGTCGAGCAGCTGGTGCGCTTCATTCAGACTTTCGATGATACGGGCGGAGTTGCGGATGGCGCGCGCTTCAGCCTCAAGCTCGTCATCCTCCCCCGGCTCAAGCTCCGCCTGTTCGATCTCATTGATCTGATAGGCGAGCATGTCAAGCTTCTGCGCCTTGTGCGCTTCGTCCTGGCTCATTTCTTCGAGCTCAGAACGCACCTGTTTCCAGGACTGGTAGGTCTGCCGGTACTCGCTGCGCAGGGTGCCCAGCTCGCCGAAGCTGTCCAGAATATCAATGTGCTTTTCAGGGGAGAGCAGGATCTGGTTGTCGTGCTGTCCATGGATGTTGATCAGCCGTGCCCCCAGCTCCCGCAGCATCGAAACGGTCACCGGGCGGCCGCACACCCGTGCCGACGTCCTGCCATCCGCGCTGATCTCCCGCTGAATGACCAGTTCGTCCTCTTCAGGTTCAATTCCATTCTGCTCTGCGATCGAGCGAACCGGGCGCGGAAGGCCGCGGAATGAACCCACAATCACCGCCTTGCCTGCTCCGGTGCGCACGAGTTCCTTGGAACATCGTCCCCCCAAAATGGCGTTGATCGCATCGATGACAATCGACTTGCCCGCGCCAGTCTCCCCGGTAAAAACATTCATCCCGTTGTCAAACTCGATGTACACCTTCTCGATCACCGCGAGATTTTGAATAAACAGCCCTGACAGCATTGCCCTGCCCCCTTATCCGTTGGAAAGAAATTTATAGATTTCCTTGGTAAACGTCGCCGCGTCGTCGTCGTTTCGCATGAGAACAAAGATGGTGTCGTCTCCGGCGAGGGTTCCGACTACGCCGTTCCAATCCATTCCGTCGAGCGTCGCGCAGGCTGCGTTTGCCATTCCATGGCGGCATTTAATTGCCACAATGTTCTTGGCGTAATCGATCGAGAGAACCGACTCGTAAAAAATCGCGCCAAACCGCCCAGTTACTGCTTCAACCGCTTTTTTTGCACCGGTGACATAACGGTAGTTCCCCTCGGCATTCATTTCCTTGACGAGCTTGAGCTCCTTGATATCGCGGGACACCGTCGCCTGGGTGACAACGAACCCCTCCTTGCGCAGCTCCTGGAGCAGGTCTTCCTGTGTATAGATATTTCTTGTTAAGACAAGTTCAAGAATCTTATCATGACGCTTTGCTTTCATAACTACCTCCCTGAGCTTTTAGTGAAAGAATTTTTTGCTGACAACCTCGTAGAATTCACGGTGATCGAGTGAGATCAGCCGGAGCCGGTTTTCGCATTGCTGGATGCGGATGTGATCGTCTGGCATCACCTGCCCGACATTTTTGCCGTCGATGAGCAAAAATGCATCGGTTCGATTGTCCTCGCCGAGCTGGACCTGAATCACTGAACGCTCGCTGAAGAGCAGAGTGCGGGAAACGAGGGAGTGCGGGCAGATCGGCGCAAGGGCGATAAAAGACAGATCGGGATCGGCAATCGGCCCTCCATTGGAGAGGGCGTAGGCCGTCGAACCAGTCGGGGTGGAAAAGATGATGCTGTCGCAGCGGTAATCCATCTTCCCACGCTGCCCATACTGCACCTGTACGTCGATTACACTCGAGAGTGCAGCCTTGGCAAGCACCGCATCGTTGAGAGCGGTATAGTGAAGCTCGCCGTTTTTAAACACGTGAATGACCTTGAGCATCATCCGAGGGTGCTCGACGTAATTCCCCTCAAGCAGAAGAGGAAGTTTGTCGAGGTCGGTGTTTTCAAGGCCCGCCAGAAAACCGAGACGCCCCGCATTGATACCGAGCAGCGGTTTGTCGTAAAACACCGAGTATTTTGCCGCATTCATAATGGTGCCGTCACCGCCGACTGTGACGATCATATCAAAGTCCCCACAGAGCTGAGAAAAATTCACACAGTCACAGCTCGGCCAGTCAAAGGCGCTCTGGTTTTTGCTGTCCAACAGGCAAACTGCGCCGTGTTCCCGCAGGATTTTAACCGCCTGTTCGGTGATCGCCTTCGCATCAGGTTTGTTGAGATTGACGGTAAAGAGTATCTTCATAGCAGCCTCGTTTCCGCATCAGCCCAGTTCGGCGTGCGAGTTTGTTACAACTTTGTCAAGCTGTTCGTCAGTGATCTCGGATTGTTCCGCACTTTTCCGGAGGGTGTACAGATATTCAATGTTGCCCTCAGGCCCCTTGACCGGGGAATAGTCCGCATCGAGCAGGCAAAAACCATGTTCGCTGCAAAAATCGGCAATCTTATGCAGCACCATCTTGTGTACCTCAGGCTCTCGCACCACCCCTTTTTTGCCCACATTCTCCCTGCCGGCCTCAAACTGCGGTTTGACGAGAACCACTGCCTCGCCGTCCTCCCGCAGGAGGCGGTGCAGCACGGGGAGGATGAGGGTGAGGGAGATAAACGAGACGTCCACCGATGAAAAATCCACCGGCTCGGGAATCTGCTCCTGGGTGAGATGGCGGGCATTGGTCCGCTCGAGGTTGACCACCCGCTCGTCAGTGCGCAGTTTCCAGGCGAGCTGACCGTAGCCGACATCCACTGCGTAGACCCGGCTCGCCCCATTTTGCAGCATGCAGTCGGTGAACCCTCCTGTCGAGGCGCCGATGTCCATGCACACCTTTCCACCGAGGTCAAAGTGGTGCTTTTGCATCGCTTTCTCGAGCTTGAGGCCGCCCCGGCTGACGTATTTGAGCCCAGCCTTGACGGTAATCTCAGCGTCTTGCTGAACCAGCTGCCCCGCCTTGTCACAGCGCTCCCCGTCAACGAGTACATCGCCCGCCATGATAAACGCCTTGGCTTTTTCCCTGCTCGGCGCGAGGCCGCGCTCGGTGAGCAGGACGTCTAATCTGATTTTTGACAATCTAAAAACCCCTTTTAACGGTGTTGCAGAATCGTTTCTGCCATGGAACCAGCATCCAAGCCCAGCTGTTTGAGTGAGCTGTCGACCGAGGCCTGCGGGACAAACCGGTCCACTGCCGCGATGTGATACAGCCCCCGGTAACCCGCCTGGTTGAGCAGGTCGAGCAGGTGCTCGGCAATGCCGCCCGAGCGGATGCCCTCCTCAAAAAAGAAAATGCGTTCAAACCGCAGCATCTGTTCCACAGCCTCCTGCGGAATGGGACAGATTCGGTTGAGCTTGCACAGGGCGGTTTGCACTCCCTGCTCCCGCAGCTGATGGGAGGCATGCAACGCATTGAAAAAGATCCGCCCGTAGGAAATGATCAGAGTGTCCCCCTCCCCGTCCAGATGGTAATCCGCATTGGGGTCTCCAAAAGCAGGGCAGTCTTGCTGCTGACCGCGCGGATATCGAAGGGCCGCCACCCCGGGCACTTCGTAGAGGGAGCGGCGCAGCATCGTCTTGAGTTCGGCATAGGTAGCTGGGGCAAAGAGCGTCATGTTTGGAACCGAGCTGAGAAATGCCGTGTCAAACAGTCCCTGATGGGTCTCCCCGTCGTTGCCGACGATACCCGCTCGGTCGATTGCAAACACCACATGCTGCTGCTCAATCGAGGCATCGTGAATGATCTGGTCGTAGCCCCGCTGCAAAAAGGTGGAGTACACTGCAAACACCGGTTTCATCCCGTTGGAAGCAAGCCCCGCGGCAAAGGTGACCGCGTGCTCCTCCGCAATCCCCACGTCAAAAAAGCGGTCTCGATGGGCGGAAGCAAAGTACTGGAGACCTGTGCCGTATTTCATCGCTGCGGTGATGGCGCAGATGGTATCGTCCCTGTCGCCGAGCCGTTTGAGTTCGCGTCCAAACTCGGCGGAAAAGCTGTTTTCCTCCGAAATGTCAGGGTTTCCCGTCTCAACGTCAAATTTAGAGATGCCGTGGTAGGCGCCGGGATTCTTCTCGGCGCGGGGGTATCCCTTGCCCTTGGTGGTGTAAACCTGAATCAGAGCGGGCTTATCCGTTTTTTTCGCCCACTCCATCGCATCCGCAAGCTCGTGCAGGTCGTGGCCGTCCACTGGACCGAGATAGGAAAAGCCGAGATCAGTGAAAAAATTGCTGTTGTACAGCATATTTTTGAGTCTTAGCTTCACCTTTTTTACCCCCCGCTTGAGGCCGGGGCCGACAATCGGGGTGCGGTTGAGCAGCGACTCGACCGAGTGCTTGGTCTCGAGGTATTTCGGTTTTGCGCGCACTGTCGCAAGATACCGTGCAAAACTCCCGACCGTCTTGGAAATCGACATCTCGTTGTAATTGAGAATGACGATGAGATTGTTGAGAGATCCAGCGTTGTTGAGCGCCTCGTAGGCCATTCCGCCGGTAAAGGCGCCGTCCCCGATCACTGCGACCACCCGATTGCCGGTGCCTTTGATCATCTCAGCGCGGGCGATTCCGCTTGCCGCGGACAGGGAATTGGTGCTGTGGCCCGAAAGAAAGGCATCATGAATGCTTTCCTTAGACTTGGGGAATCCAGAAATGCCGTTTTCCTGACGGATGGTGGGGAACTCGTCCCGCCGCCCAGTGAGCAGTTTGTGGGTGTAACACTGGTGCCCTACATCCCACACCAGCTTGTCGTTTGGGGAATCGAACGCGCGGTGAATTGCCACTGTAAGCTCGACGACCCCGAGATTGGAGGCGAGGTGCCCGCCCGTCTGGGATATCGTCTGGATAATATAGGAGCGTATCTCAGCGCAGAGCTCTTCAAGATCCTCTGCTGGAAGCGCTTTCAGATCACGCGGTGAATTGATCGATTTAAGTAAAGGTAATTGATTCATGCACAGCCCTCTCCATTTGAATTGCACAAAACCGGCGGTCCCTTTGCGCACCAGTCGGACACAACGGTCACATCGGCACGATCAGGGCAATCAGAATGCCGAGCAGCGCGCCTGCCAAAACTTCGAGCGGCGTGTGCCCGAGTTTTTCTTTGAGCTGTTTGATCTCCTCGTCATCCTCTTCCCCATCCTCTTCAAAACAGTCGCTGTCCTTGCTAAACATGGTGAGCTTTTTCTGAATCGTTTTTTCGGCGTTGTGGTCGAGATGGAGTTCCGCGACTATCTTGTTGAGCAGCTTTGCCTGCTCGCCCGACGACCGCCGCACCCCCATCGCGTCGTACATGACGACCGCCGCGAACACGATGCAAATTGCAAACTCAGGCGAGTTGACCCCAACCTGGCGCGCCATGGCAATCGACAGGGCGCACACGGTGGCCGAGTGGGCGCTGGGCATTCCCCCTGAACCGACGAGGCGCTCAGCGTCAAATTTTTTTTTGGTCACCAAGACGAGCAGTGTTTTGCACACCTGCGCAACCAGCCAGGCCACCAGTGCGGCAATGAGCACATAATTGTGAAACAATCCGACAAATTTACCCATGCGGAACTCCTTTGTTCGTTTTTCCAGATGTCTGTCCGCCGAAACGGACGTCTTCCAGTGAGGTTTTTCGATCTGGTATGGAGCCTATTTTTTGCGGTCGAGCAGCAGATCGGTGAGCGCGAGCAGGAAACTGTTGTGCTCAAATGGAGCGAGGCTCTCCTTGGCAAGAGTGGTCATCATCTCTGCGTTGCTGCGGGATTCCTCCAGCCCAAACAGGGTGATAAAGCTGGTTTTTTGCTGCTGCTTGTCGCTCCCGACCGGCTTG
>CBCSOX010000152.1:0-6579 GCA_965141735.1 uncultured Oscillospiraceae bacterium
GTCTCACCCAGGCGGACGAGCTGCTCGGCTTGCTCCTTGTCCTTTGCGCCAATATCGACAAACAGGCTGTCCACAGGGGGTGCCTTGGCGCGCTCCTCCGCCTCCTGCATATGCACCGCCTTGGTGCCGATCACGCCGGGATATTTCCCCGCAACGGTGACGCAGCGGCCGATGATCACCCGGGGATCAATACCGCCCACCGTGGTGATGCGCAGCATCCCGTCCGGGGTGATTCCGGTGACAAGCATCCCGACCTCGTCCATGTGGGCGGACACGAGCAGCTTGTTTTTCGGGCGCTGTTTGCCGCACTTGAAGGCGATGACATTGCCGAGGTTGTCCACCTGACAGTCACAGTGCGGCGCGATCTGGCGGAGGATTTCCTCCCGCACAGCGTCCTCCCGCCCCGAAATCCCGTCCAAGCTGCACAGCTTTTTTAAATTCTCAAACATTTTGTTTCCCCGCTTCCCGTACAAATTCGGCGAGCAGCCGTGCCACCGCGTCGACGTCCGCCACCGCGATGGTCTCAATCGGGGTGTGCATATACCGCAGCGGGATGGAGCAGAGGCCGGTCTTGACCCCGCTGCCCGCGAGGGAGATCGCGTCGGCATTGGTCGAGGTCTCGCCCCCCATCACCTCGAGCTGGTGAGGGATTTCACACCGCTTGGCGATTTCGATGAGCTGATTGGTGATCCCGGCGTCGAGCGTCGGGGAGACGCCGATCATTGCACCCTCCCCCATTTTGCCGCATTTGTGCTCCGGCGCATCGCTGGTGAGCGCAAAGCTCACGTCGACTGACAGGGCGATGTCCGGTTGGATGGCAAAACCGCCGGTGAATGCACCGCGGGTCCCGGTCTCTTCCTGGGTGCTCAGCAGCAGCGTCAGGCCGCAGCAGCACGACTCGCCCTGCAGCAGCTCCGCCGCCTTGAGCAGCGAGACGACGCCCGCGCGGTCGTCGAGCGCTTTGCCGCTCATCCGGTCGCCGAGTAGCTCGCGAAAGCACCCCTGCACCGTCACGCGGTCGCCGGGCGAAATCAGCTGTTTGGCCCGCTCGGTCGAAAGTCCGGTGTCAATGAGGATTTCGTCCATCTCAGGGGTCTTTTTCGCGTCGTCCGCAGTGGCGAGGTGGGGAGGTTTGCTCGCGATGACGCCGATAAGCTCCTCTTTGCCGTGGATGACCACCTCCTGCGCGAGCAGCACCTTGCGGTCCACTCCCCCGCAGTTTGAGACGTGCAGAAACCCGTTTTCCTCCATCGAGGTGACAATCATCCCGATTTCGTCAATGTGGGCGTCAAGCAGGATGTGCGGCCGCCCCTCTTGAACCGGCCACACCTCGGCGATGAGGTTGCCGTTCGGGTCGGTCGTCAGTTTGCGCACGTATGGCTCGGCCAGACGCTTGGCGCACTCGACCGCGCCGCCTTCCAGCCCCGCTACCCCGACCGCTTCGGACAGGGTGCGCAGCATTTCTATCGTTTCCATTTGATATTCTCCTTACAGGCTGTTGACCAGATCTTTATAATGGTTTCCCCGCACCTCGAAGTTTTTATACAGGTCAAAGCTTGCAGAAGCGGGGGAAAGGGAGATGATATCCCCAGCGCCCGCAATTCTGCGGGCAAGGGAAACCGCCTCCTCCATCGAGGCGACGTGGTAGATGGGGAGAAGCTCGGGGTCATAGCCGGAGCAGTCGACCACCGCCTGCTGAATTTTCGGGGCAGTGGTGCCCATCAGAATGAGCGCCTTGGATTTAGCGACAAGCACCGGGGCGAGCGGCTCATAGGACAATTTTTTGTCATACCCGCCCGCGATGATGATGAGCTTTTGGTCAAACGCGTTGAGGCCGGCGATTGTCCGGGTGGGGCTGGTGGCAATCGAATCGTTGTACCACTTCACCCCGTCGAGCTCCCGCACAAACTCAATGCGGTGCTGTACCCCGCCGAACTCCCGGGCAACCTGAAGGATGTTCGCGGGCTCGACCACCCCGCTCACCGCGGCGATGGCGGCGAGGTAGTTCTCCACATTGTGGATGCCGGGGAGGCGAATCTGGTTTTGATTGAAGAGCAGCGTCTGTTTGCCGTTGTCCACCAGATAGATATCCCCGTTGTCATCTGCCCACGCCCCAGTGTGGGGAGCTGCCCTGCGGCTGAATTTGCACAGCCTGCCGCGCACGTAGCCGCTCAGTCCTTCGGTGATCTCGTTGTCCGCGTTGAGCACTGCCTTGGAAAAGGCGTTCTGATGCCACAGCAGGTGGCATTTGCACTGGATGTATTCCTCCATCGTCCCGAGCACGTCGAGATGGTTGGGGGCAATGTTGGTGATGACCGCCACGTCGGGCGACTGCCGCATCGACAGCAGCTGGAAGCTCGAGAGCTCGACCACCGCGATGTCGTTCGGCCCGATCTCCTCGATGCTGGGCAGCAGCGCCTTGCCGATGTTGCCGCCGAGGTGGACGGTGTAGCCCTGGGCCTTGAGCATCTCGCTGATGAGGGTAGTGGTGGTGGTCTTGCCGTCCGAGCCGGTCACCGCGTAGATCTTGCAGGGACAGAGCTCGAAAAATACCTCCATCTCGGAAGTGACGACGCATCCCTGCTCCCGCGCACGGGTGAGCGCCGGTCGGTTAAAATACACGCCGGGGGAGCGGAAAATCACATCGTAGTCGGTGAGGGTGTCAAGATACCCGTCGCCGAGCACGAACTGCACCCCGAGACCGGCGAGCTCGTCGTAGGCAGCGCCCAGCTTTTCCGCGGTGCTGCGGTCGCACACCGTGACGGCCAGCCCCTTGCGCACAAACAGCTTGATAATATTGAAATTGGTGACACCCATGCCGATAAACGCAATGCGCCTGCCCTGCATTTCTTCAAAAAAACGGTCCACTTTTGATGGCATTGTAAAGCCTCCAGTACGAATTGATAATGAACTAAATAATTATACCTCTCTTTCCCAGAAAAATCAAACAAAATCTTGGCGAATCCCCTGCTTCACAAAATGTTTATTGCAAATCCGCTCAGATAATGGTAAAATAAATGAAATGTAATTGAACTAATTGAAAGGAGCGGTATTATTGGGAACCGAACTGCTCATCCTCCCGGAGGGTTACTGGTCTAAGCTCAACATTCTGGAGACCGAAAAAGCCATTAAGCTCGTCAAAGACACCTTTCAGACAAAGCTCGCGGAGAACCTGCACCTGACCAGAGTGTCCGCGCCGCTG
The DNA here is from genome assembly GCA_965141735.1 of uncultured Oscillospiraceae bacterium. Classification (GTDB taxonomy): domain Bacteria; phylum Bacillota; class Clostridia; order Oscillospirales; family Ruminococcaceae; genus Massilioclostridium. The sequence goes on from CBCSOX010000152.1 coordinate 3,203, forward strand.
TTTGTCCGCCCCGAAACCGGCCTCAACGACGATCTCAACGGGGTCGAGCGCGCCGTCCAGTTCGACATCAAGGAGCTCGGCGCCGACGTCCAGATTGTCCACTCCCTCGCGAAATGGAAACGCCTCGCCCTCAAGCGCTACGGCATTGCGCCGGGCGAAGGGCTTTACACCGATATGAACGCCATCCGCCGCGATGAGGATCTCGACAACCACCACTCGGTGTATGTCGACCAGTGGGACTGGGAAAAAATCATCGAAGAAAAAACCCGCAACCTGGACACCCTCAAAGAAACCGTCACACAGATCATGAAGGCGCTCAAGGACACCCAGAACGAACTGCACCGGCAGTATTCCCAGATCGAGTCGTTTTTAAAGGAAGATGTCTTTTTCATCACCACTCAGGAGCTCGAAGACCTCTATCCCGATTTGACTCCCAAGGAGAGGGAGGACGCAGTTTGCAAAGAGCACCAGACGGTGTTTCTCATGCAGATCGGCGACAGGCTCAAAAGCGGCGCGCCGCACGACGGCCGCGCGCCCGACTATGACGACTGGACCCTCAACGGGGACCTGCTTGTGTGGTATCCGGTTCTCGGCCACGCGCTCGAGATCTCCTCGATGGGCATCCGGGTCGACAGCGCGGCGCTTGAGCGCCAGCTGAAACTCGCCGGCTGTGAGGAACGCAAAGCGCTCCCCTTCCACAAGATGCTGCTCGACGGCGAACTGCCCCTGACGATGGGGGGCGGCATTGGCCAGTCCCGCATCTGTATGCTGCTGCTGCAAAAAGCGCATATCGGAGAAGTGCAGGCGTCCGTCTGGTCGGAGGATATGATCGACCTGTGTGCGAAAAACGGAATCACCCTGCTGTAAGTAATGAATGATGTTGATGGAGGTTGCATATGTGCGAATTTTCTGCCCGATTTGGCTGTAAGGTGTTCAGTGACGAGGTGATGGTGGAGCGGCTTCCCCGCCCGATCTACAAAAGCCTTAAGCATTCGGTCGACGACGGCTGTCCCCTCGAACCGGATGTAGCCAATGTTGTTGCAACGGCGATGAAGGACTGGGCTGTGGAAAACGGGGCGACTCATTTCACCCACTGGTTCCAGCCGATGACCGGAATCACCGCCGGCAAACACGACAGCTTTATCTCCCCCCAGGGGGACGGCAAGGTCATTCTCGAATTTTCCGGAAAAGAACTCATCAAGGGGGAGCCGGACGCCTCCTCCTTCCCCAACGGGGGATTGCGCAACACCTTTGAGGCGCGCGGCTACACCATGTGGGACTGCACCTCGCCCGCCTTTATCAAGGAGGGCACCCTCTACATCCCGACCGCATTCTGCGCCTACACCGGTGAGGCGCTCGACGCAAAGACCCCTCTCCTGCGCTCAATGGAGGTCATCTCCAAACAGGCCCTGCGCATTCTGCGGCTGTTCGGCAACACCACCTCCACCCGGGTCATTTCGACTGTCGGGGCAGAGCAGGAGTACTTCCTCGTCGACCGCAAGAACTATGAGGACAGACTCGACCTCAAGATCTGCGGCCGCACCCTGTTCGGCGCGAAGCCGCCCAAGGGTCAGGAGATGGACGACCACTACTGCGGCAGAATTCGTCTGCGTGTCGGCGAATACATGCGCCAGCTCGACACCCGGCTGTGGGAACTCGGCGTCACCTCCAAGACCAAGCACAACGAGGTAGCGCCTGCGCAACACGAGCTCGCGCCGGTGTTTGAATCGGCAAACATCGCGACCGACCACAACCAGCTCACCATGGAGATGATGCGCATCGTCGCCAAGCAGAACGGCCTCGCCTGCCTGCTGCACGAAAAGCCGTTTGACCACATCAACGGCTCGGGCAAGCACAACAACTGGTCGCTCTCAACCAACGACGGGATGAACCTCTTTAACCCCGGAAAAACCCCTTACGACAACGTGCAGTTCCTTATCTTCCTCTGCGCGGTTATCCAGGCGCTCGACAAATACCCAGAGCTGCTGCGGGTCACCGCCTCGAGCGCGGGCAACGACCACCGGCTCGGCGCAAATGAGGCGCCGCCGGCTATTATCTCTATTTTCCTCGGGGAGCATCTCACAAGCATCCTCCAGGACATTGCGGAGGGCAGCGCCCACACCGAAGAGATGATCGGGATGTTCGAGACAAGCGTCGCCACCCTTCCCAACCTGCCCAAGGACGACAGTGATCGCAACCGCACCTCTCCGTTTGCGTTCACCGGCAATAAATTCGAGTTCCGTATGGTCGGATCCTCCGCATCCATCGCCGCCCCCAACTGGGTGCTCAATACCATTGTCGCCGACTCGTTGGAGGAATTTGCAGACCGCCTCGAAAACGCCAAGAATTTTGACGCAGAGATCAAGTCGATTGTCGCCGACACGATGCACAATCACGGCAAAATCATCTTCAACGGCAACGGTTACACCGAAGAATGGGTTGAGCACGCGGAAAAGCTAGGCCTTCCCAACATCAACAACTCAGTCGACGCCGCCGATGCGATGATACAGGACAAAAACGTCGAGGTGCTCTCCCGGTTTGGCATCCTCTCAGATATCGAGTGTCATTCACGGTATGAAATCCTGCTCGAAAACTACGCCAAAACGATCACCATCGAGGCAAACACCATGCTCGAAATGGCCAAGCGCCAGATCCTCCCCGCCGCCATGCGATACACTGGGGACATTGCGGCCTCCTACAACGAGCTGGCCGCGTCAGGCATTCAGAACGCCGCGATGAAAAAGCATCTTGAAAAGCTCTCTTCCATGATCGACTGCATCAGCCAGATGACCGAGATGCTCGAGGCGGAGCTCGAGGCTTCGGGATCCGAGGATTTCCTTGTCACAGCGCAGAACTGCCGGGACAAGATCATCCCGCAGATGAACAACCTGCGCGACTGCGTCGACAACCTCGAGACGATCACCTCGGCGGAATATTGGCCGATCCCAACCTACACCGACCTGCTTCACAGGGTTTAATCCGCCCGGTCACACGGCATTTTTCAAAGTCTTTCCTGTTAAAATTTCGTTTTTCTCACGGAAGAATGAAACGGCGTTTTTCCCTCGAAATACAATGTTACGATACAAAAAATATTGTTCCAGCAAACACCCCCGCTGTAGAAAAATCTACAGCGGGGGGTGCTTTGTTCTGCCTGTCTAGAATACCCTCAGTTCTGCTGAGTAATCGGCAGAGCATCCCACTTGAATGCCTGACCAAAAGGCATCCTCTTCATCACAACACTGCTATCCGTTTTACCTTCTATGTGATTCAAGCAGTTTATTCTGCGCCGTACATGATTCTCACGCAGCCAAACACCTTTGATGCATACTTCTCGACAGCATCCCAGGAAAAGTCAGAACAGTTCTCATACTCCTAAA
>CBCSOX010000153.1:0-6543 GCA_965141735.1 uncultured Oscillospiraceae bacterium
ATAAATTGCTTTATGATTAATGGGGTGGATAGTGGGAGTCGAACCCACGGCCTCCAGAGCCACAATCTGGCGCGCTAACCAACTGCGCTATACCCACCATATCTGGTGCGCCCAGCAGGACTCGAACCTGCGGCCTACTGCTTAGAAGGCAGTTGCTCTATCCAGCTGAGCTATGGGCGCGTGATTGAAACACCGCGCGGTAAATGAGGAATAAGTGGAGCGGGTGATGGGAATCGAACCCACACAACCAGCTTGGAAGGCTGGGATTCTACCATTGAACTACACCCGCATTTTGCTGGTTTTTGTTATTGCTCATCAGCGACGAGTATTATTATATCAAATGAATCGCCCTGTGTCAACACTTTTTTGAAAAAAATTTGGAGATTTTTTGAAAAGCGCCAAAACCCTGTTTTCTCCGCCCGAAAACCGTGGTACAATAGAGGGAGAACTAACCTGGAAAAGGGGAATTGTAATGAAAGAAAAGGTACTGGCCCTGCTCAAGCAGTCGGAAGACTATTTGTCGGGCGAGGAGATGAGCGGGATGCTCGGCGTCTCTCGCTCAGCAGTGTGGAAAGCGGTCAGGCAGCTCCAAGAAATGGGTTATACAATTGAGTCCAAAACCAAACGTGGATACCGTTTGGTTGCAGCACCTGATATTCTTTTTGAGCCGGAGTTTGCCGACGCCCTTCATACGAACCGGATTGGCGTAAAAATTCGGCATTTGCAGGCAGTTTCCTCCACCAATGACCTCGCGCGGCAGTACGCAGAAGAGGGCGGTGAGGAAGGATATGTCGTCCTTTCGGAAAATCAGCTCCACGGAAGAGGGAGAGGGGGAGGGAGCTGGCTGTCAGCGATCAGCCGGGGAATCTACCTCTCGGCTGTCCTGCGCCCGCAGGGGCCATTGGCTCGGGCTGCTGCGGTCTCGCTGCTCGTGTCCTGTGCTGTCCGGGATACCTTGGAGGAGATCACAGCGCTTCCGTTTGAAACCCGCTGGCCGGGTGACATCTGCTGCGCGGGAAGAAAGGTGTGCGGGATCCTCATCGAATCTGCGGGGGAGCTTGAAAGGCTTGACTACTGTGTGGCTGGGATCGGCATCAACGTCAACTTTGATCAGGAGGATTTTGAACAGGGGGCTGTGGGATCAGCTACCTCTCTCAAGCTGCTCACCTCCCACTGGTGTGACCGCAAGCAGCTTGTTCCGGCTTTACTCAACCGGTTGGATCAGTATTACTGCGCCTATCTGGCCAATGAATTCCCCCTTGTTGCGTCCTATCAGAGGAACTGCCTGACCGTGGGGAAAAGGGTTTTGGTGAATGGAGTTGCTGCCACCTGTTCCGGGTTTTCTAGCCGGGGTGAATTCATTGCCCGTTTGGAGGACGGCACTGAGCGCACCTATTGGCCGGGAGAAGTGGGGGAGGATGGATGACAGGCCACAGCTAAAAAGCAGGGGATGTGTCGCGGCAGTGTATCCCACTTTTCTACAGGTTTCCCATAGTCCAGAGGCATCCCGGGTGAGGGATGGCTCCTGTCCCGCCCAAAATTGAATCAATAGCGAGGGAGCACTGCTGAAAACCAAAGACCAGTCCGAAAAGCATAAAAAACAGCACGCATGTCAGAAAACAAATTCTGGCGTGCGTGCTGTTTTTTATTTCGAGTAATTGACTGGATTCCGGCAACGTGCCTTATTCCACTGTGACCGATTTTGCAAGGTTTCTCGGCTTGTCGACATCACATCCGCGCAGAACGGAGGTGTAATAGGCAAAGAGCTGCAACGGAGCGATGCTGAGCATCGGCATCAGAATATCGGGGATCAGCGGAATTTTGATGAGGTATTCGCTGAGCTCCCCGGCGAGGTTTGCATCCTCGCGGCAGACGAGAAGCACCTTTGCACCCCGAGCCTTCACTTCTTTGATGTTGCTGATAGTTTTTTCATACAGTGCTTTTTGGGTTGCGAGCGCGATGACCGGAATGTCATCGGTGATCAGCGAGATGGTGCCGTGTTTGAGCTCACCCGCCGCATAGGCTTCGCTGTGGATATAGGAGATCTCCTTGAGCTTGAGCGACCCCTCGAGGGAGAGCGCATAGTCCACCCCACGGCCGATAAAAAAGAGATCCTTGGCATTTTGGAACTTGCTTGCATAATACTGGCACTCGTCCTCTACCTCGTGCAGCAGCGTTTCGAGCTGCGCCGGGATGTCGAGCAGTTGGGAACACAGCGTCTGAATTTGGGCAGGCTCCACCGTCTGGCGCACCAGCGCGAGCTGAAAGGCGAGCAGATACATGACAGACAGCTGAACTGAATAGGCCTTGGTGCTTGCGACGGCAATTTCCGGTCCGGCCCAGGTGTAGCAGACGCTGTCCGCCTCCCGCGCGATGGAGGAGCCGACCACGTTGACCACAGCGAGTGTGTGCACGCCCCGTTCTTTGGCAAGACGGAGCGCCGCGAGGGTGTCCGCAGTTTCACCCGACTGGGAAATGATCACCGCGAGGTCATTTTTTCCGAGAATCGGGTCACGGTAGCGGAATTCTGAGGCGACTTCTACCTCAACCGGGACCCGGGCGAGGCGTTCAATGACGTATTTTCCAACCATGCCGGCGTGCATTGCCGTTCCGCACGCGACAATGTGGATCCGGTCAAACGAGGCGAGGCGTTCGTCCGTCAGATTTTCGAGCCCCAGGTTGGGCAGTCCATTCTGAATGCGGGGGGAGACGGTGTTTTTGATCGCAGTGGGCTGCTCGTGAATCTCTTTGATCATAAAATGGGGATAGCCGCCTTTTTCCGCCGCTTCGATGTCCCAGTTGGCGGTGTGCAGCTCCTTTTGGATCGGCTCGCCGTCAATATCGAGGATTTTGACCTCCTGTTCGGTGAGCAGGGCGATTTCATTTTCCTCAAGCAGGTAATAGTCTTTGGTGTATTTGATGATTGCCGGCACATCTGAGGCAATGAAGTTTTCGTCCTTGCCGACGCCGACGATCAGCGGGCTCTCTTTGCGGACCGCAAAGATGCGGTCGGGAAAATCGCGGAAGAGGATGCCGAGCGCGTAGGAGCCCTCAATTGTCCCGAGGACACGGCGGATCGTCTCGATCGGATCGCCGTGGTAGTAATAGTCGAGCAGTTTTGCAATGCTTTCGGTATCGGTTTCCGATTCGAATACATACCCCTTGCTTTCCAGCTTCTCCTTAATCTGGAGGTAGTTTTCAATGATGCCGTTGTGCACGATGGAAATCCGTTCGTTTCCGTGGGGATGGGAATTGACATCGGACGGTTCCCCGTGAGTAGCCCAGCGGGTGTGCCCAATGCCGCAGTGTCCGTTGGGACGGTTGTACAGCCCCATCTTGTTCTCAAGGTCATCCAGACGTCCCTTGGATTTTTCAATTTTAATTCTGCCGTCCTCAAAGACAGCGATGCCAGCCGAGTCATAGCCGCGGTACTCGAGCTTGCGCAGCCCGTCCACCAGCACATCGGTCGAGTTTTTGGAGCCGATATAACCGACAATTCCGCACATATGATAACCCTTCTTTCCTGGGCCGTCCACAGTATAGTTGGCGGCCCTTAGTGTAGTTTGGCGGGATGGGGTGGCTCTTTTGTGCGCAGCGCGCTTTTGTGAACCATCTGACGATCCTCCAGCCGGGACCGGGAGAGCATCCGCCGATTCCGTTCGATCACTCTCCACCTCGTCACCCGGAGGTGTTTCCGGGCCTGGCGCTTGGTTGTACCCATACATATGCGTATGCATACATGACTATTCTACAATATTTTGCATGAAAGTCAAGTAAAACGAAAAAATAGGCAGGAAAAAAGGCCGCTTTTTCAGCGGCCTTTTTTGCAGTTTTTGGGTTTTAAATAAATAAATTTTTCACTTTGTATGCATGATAGAGAAAAAGAATCGTGAGAAGCAACAAAATTGCGCCAAGAACACAGATTAAAATCATAAGGAATTGAGAGATTTGCTCTCCCATACCGTTCTTTGTGACAAAATCGCTGAGGGTTGCTGCGTAGTCGGTGACAACGAACCAGGCGTATTTCAGCGTAAGCGCCGAGGTGATCAACCCTCCAATCCCAATTGCAAGCGACAAGGTGTGCCCAAGCTTGCTGCGCTGTTTGATCCCCTTCATCGCAAAAAAGATTGGGACTAAAAAGATCAGGGCGAGGAATGGGGAAACCATAAACGGTGCGAGCAGCAGCACGAAGATAGAACAAAAGAGGAATAGCCTGTAGTAAATTGTGAGGGATGCGGTGCGGCCTGACAGATCGCCGTAAGCGGCGTCGAGATAGCGCAGATAGCGGCTGATTGTTTCGAAGAGCTGCTTTGCGTCCATACCGGTGCGGAAATAATTGTCGTTGAGCTGGGAACCCTTGTCCACCAGTGAGTCATAGGTCTCCCGGAACGGCTCCCCGATGGCATCCACCGCTGCGTACTTGGCGCGGATTTCCATCAGGTGCTGACAGAGTCGGCCGCTTTTGCTCTCAAGACCGCGGAAGTTTCGGATGTTGTGCTCCAGGGTGTCGAGAATTGGAATCAGTTCGAGTTGCTCCATGGTTATTTCTTATCCTTTTTCTTTTTATCGTCCGAGATGACCTTGGGGATGGACCAGCCCATAACACCCAGGATCGCCCCGCAGAAAATGATCATAAAAATGATTGCAGATATGTCCATGCCATAACCTCCTTATTTGTTCTTGACAAGATCCTTGCTGTATTCCCGTCTGAGCAGTTTGACCGAAACGATCAGGCCGAAGAGGAAGACCGCGATAATCATGCCGCGTCCGACGTTGGTCCAGAGGATGTGGCCGTTTTCTCCGCCGGTGAGGGAGAAGTAGCCGGTCTGCACCTTGGAAATTGTCGCGTTGACAATGACGACGAGGAGGATGACCGGGGTGATGACTTTGATAAAGCAGGTGACAATCCACAGCGGCATCTTCGCTTTGGCACCCGAGTTGATCCCCTCAAGGGTCTTTTTGGGCTTGACCATCCAGCCCACGACAATGAGTTCGATCAGGCCGAGGATGAGGACGAGGTAGCTGCCCACCCACGAGTCAACCGTGTCAAAGTAGATCTGGCTGCCCGCGTTGAGGATCGGTTCGATGACAACGGGAAGACCGAGCACGATGAGCACGAGGAACGCTGTCCAGGATGCCGCGCCGCGGGAGAACTTGGTTCCCTCCTCAATGAAGGTGACCAGGTAGTTGAACAGCGCGAGCGCCGAGGTGAATCCCGCGAAGAAGAGCAGGAAGAACCAGCAGGCGCCGACAATGTTGCTCAGCACGCCGGGAAGGGAGTTGAAAGCGTTTGGCATCGCCATGAATGAGAAGCCGATGCTGCCCATGCTCGGGTCGATGAGGTCCTTGCCCATGAACACAAAGGCGAGCGGAACAACCGCAGTCGAGGCGAGAACAACCTCCGCAAACTCGTTGAGCGAGACCGTTGCAATAGAAGAAACCACGATGTCGTCGTCCTTTTTGAGGAAGGAGGCGTAGTTTGCAATCAGGCCCATGCCGAGCGAGAGGGTGAAGAAGATCTGGCCGCAGGCGGCGAGAACGACCTCCCAGTTGATTTTGGAAAAATCGGGTTTCCAGAGGAATTCAAGTCCGGCGAGCGCCGTGAGGTTGGGGGTATCGGGGCGCGCTGGTGTGCACAGGGCGAAGATTGCGAGCAGGATGCCGAACACATAGAGAGTCGGCATCATGACCTTGGACCACGCTTCGATGCCCTTTTTGATGCCTTTGCTCGCGGCGATTGCGAGCAGCACCATGACGATGATCCAAAAGAGAATTGCGGGCAGAGGGCTGGAAATCGCGTCGACGTAGGCGGCTGTCTTGTCAACGTCTGGCCCCATTCTGCCGATGAGGGACTGGAACGCGTAGTTGAGCGACCAGCCGACGATGTGGTTGTAATACGAGTTGATAAGTACCGGGATTGCAAAGGCGAGGCCGCCGCAGATCGAGCCGAGCACAAGGGCTGTGCGGGGCTTGACTCGTTCCTTGGCCTGCAGGTAGATCATCGGGCCGATGGTCCCGTGGCCGTGCTGGCCGCCGAACCGCCCCAGGTGCCACTCGGTGATCATGATGGGCAGGCCGACGATGATGAGCGCGAGGAAATAGGGGATCATGAAGGCGCCGCCGCCGTATTGGGCCGCCATACGGGGAAAACGCCAGAAGTTGCCCAGCCCGACGGCGTTGCCCGCCATGGCCAGGATGAGACCCAGCTTGGAGCCCCACTCGCCCCGGTGTCGGGGCTGCATGTGTTTGCTGCTGATTTTGTCCATAAAATCTCTCCAATAAAATAATGTTGCTTTTATTGTATAGTATCTACAATCTTTTTGCAATAGATTCTTTGAAATTCATTCATAAAAAATTCACCGCCAAAATTTGGTCGAATTGCGCGGAAAAATTTTTATTTGCTGATTTTACAGGGCCTGAGCAGTCCAAACCGGTTTTCACCGCTTGACAAAGCACACAATACCGTATATACTATTGATTACGCAAATGACCACTATATATTGTGGCGGGCGACAGAGAAAATGGACGTGGTTGCCAGAATTC